>CAZGSW010000129.1:4157-12759 GCA_964528635.1 uncultured Rhodoplanes sp.
GGTGTCCGCTGGAGACGAGCGTTTTGATCTGCAGCAGCAAGGCCTGGATGCGCGGCAACGTCGCGCGGCACGATAGATGCCAGCATCCTAGAACTTGGTCGCCGCACCCATCAGCCACGTGCTCTCGGTGGTAAAGCTGAAAGGCCCATTAGGCTGGTTTGGATTGATACCAAACTTGTTCTTCCAATAGCGAAACCCTCCGAAGACGCCAAAGCGATTCGGCATGTTCCAAAATGCCTGACCCACGTCGAAAACAATGAGCTGTTGGGTCAGGTATTCAGTCGTTCGCACGGCACCTGGACCCAGCGGTTGGCAGGTCTCGCCGCAACCTTTCGGCCCATGGATGGAAACAAGAGCTTTGTACTTGAACGGCGAGTTGCCCAGCGGCTGCGCGATATTGATCTCTACGGCCCAGGTCGGATCGAAGCTCACATCTCCGCTGGGATTGGGGATGGGCTGGAACGGGAAGGTCGAGGCGAAGCCGTCGTTCTGCCATTCCTTGTAGCCATAGACGCCGACGTTCACGAAACCCTTGTAAGGCGTAGCGAAGTCGAACTGCAGGCCGGCCTGGATCGAGCGCTTCCTCGACGCCAGCGTGGTATTGTCCCAGTTGAGATCGACGCCGTAGGCGAACTCGATGTTGGTCATCGGACCAACGGTGAATGCCTTGGTGTTGAAAATCTGATTCCAGCCTAGTGACCCGCGCCACAGCCCGTACACTTCGGAGTAGCCGTCGCATTGCTTCAAGCCGGGGGGAAATGCTGGGCCTCCCTGATCGCACGGTGCCTCGGGCGTTCCGAACGGCGGATTTTTGCCGTTGGTCGCCCTCAGGAATTCGACCTGCACGTAGTTTGTGCCATGGCTCCAAACGTCGAAATGCGTGAAGAACGCAACGTGCTTCGGTGTTTTTCCCGCGCCAGGGTTGGTAGCCGTCGGCAGATAGTAATATCCGATGACGTTTTCGTTGACGATGAACAGCGATGACGGCTTCGGAGGAGCCTTCACAGGCATCTGCTTGTCGAGCACTGGCTCTGCAGCCGATGGCGTCCCGTCGAAGATGCGGCTGGGAGCTTGCGCCCACGCACTTACGGTCGTCACGATTGCCAAGAAACCGGTGAGGATTCCTTGCTTGGCAAACATTGAAAAGCCCCCACAAAGCCAAACAGAAACACGATCGCCGATCGTCCAAGAGCACCGCTCTGCCCCCAGCGCTCCCGTCAATCGGACTTGTGAGAAATCAGCCAAAGAAAAGAAGCCGTCGTATTGATATTTGTCAAAAGAAGTCGACCCGTCCGATGGATGATTTTTGCGGAATTTTCGAAATTCGCGAGAGGGCTGATATGGCTGCACTGTCTTCAAGAACACCAGACAACGCAATCCGCGGTCCCGCGCTCACCTTCAAAGGCGATCCGTTCAAGGACGGGCTGGAAAGCACGATGGTGTACGAATCCGACGCAATCGTTGCGTTCGGCGACGGCTACATCACACATTTTGGTCCGGCGGATACTGTGAAATCGCAATTGCCGCCCGGGATTCCAATCCAGAATTACGGACCCGACTCGCTGATCTCGGCGGGCTTCCTGGACAGTCATGTCCACTTCCCACAAACGCCGATGATTGCGGCATTTGGCGAGCAGCTTCTCGATTGGCTGAACAAGTACACGTTTCCGACCGAACGCAGGTTCGCCGATAAGGCATTTGCAAGTTCGGTCGCCAAGACCTTTTTGAACGAACAATTGAAAAACGGCATCACTACGAGCTGCGTGTATTGCACGGTATTCCCGCAATCGGTCGATGCGTTGTTCGAAGAAGCCGAGCGGCTCGGCATGCGGATTGCCGCCGGCAAGGTCCTGATGAACCGCAATGCGCCGGACTATCTGCTCGACACCACAAAGAGCGGCTACGACGATTCCAAGGCGCTCATCGGAAAGTGGCACGGCCGCAACCGGCTGATGTACGCCATCACGCCCCGCTTTGCGCCAACCAGCACTCCGGACCAGCTCGCATCCGCCGGCGCGCTCTGGGACGAGCACCCCGACTGCCTCATGCAGACGCACGTTTCCGAGAACAAGGGCGAGATCGCGTGGGTGAAGGAGCTGTTCCCCGAGCGCAAAGGCTATCTCGACGTCTATGACCACTACAAGCTCTGCCGCCCGCGCGCAGTGTTCGGTCATGGCATCCATCTCGATGACGACGAGATGCAGTGCATGCACACGACCGGCTCGGCGATCTCGCACTGCCCGACCTCAAATTTCTTCCTGGGCAGTGGCTACTTTAACATCCACCGCGCGATGCAGAAGGATCGGCCGGTGCGCGTCGGGCTCGGCACCGACCTCGGCGCAGGAACATCGTTCTCGATCATGCTGACGTTGAACGAGGCCTACAAGGCGGCTCAACTCAACAACAACAAGCTGACGGCCGGCCACGCCTACTACCTCGCGACGCGCGGAACTGCGAACGCCATGTACATCGATGACAAGGTCGGCAGTATCGCTCCCGGCATGGAGGCCGACGTCGTTGTGCTCAACATGAAGTCGACGCCGATCATCGAATACCGGATGCAATTTGCCCAGGACATCCACGAAGCGCTGTTCATCCAGATGACCATGGGCGACGACCGCGCGGTGCAAGCGACTTACGTCGCCGGCGAGCTCAAATACAGCAATGACAGACGTTGAAAGCGCAGCTTCGCTTTCGAGATTTGCAGGGGGAGACTTGCATATGGCTAATGGCGGTTCGTCTACTGATCATCAACTTGGCGGCCCAATGGCGTGGTGGGTCTGGGCGCTTGCCGTCACATTCGTCGTCTTCCTGTTCAGTTTCCAGACGGGTTACGCGATCGTCAATTCAAGCGTGCAGAAAGACCTGAGTCTGTCGGTTGCGCAGGTCGGCACCATCGCGGCGATCTACACCTGGGCGTTCGCGATATGCCAGTTCTTCGGTGGTGCACTGCTCGATCGTCTTGGCTCACGCGCCGTTCTGCCGATCTCGATCGCGCTGGTGACGATTGGCATCTTCATTTTCGCCAACGCCAAAAGCTTCGAGATGCTGCTGCTATCGCAGGTGGTGGTCGCCATCGGCTCCTGCACCGGCTTTGTCGGTGCAGGCTATGTCGGCGGCAAGTGGTTCGGCATGGCGAAATTCAGTTTCATGTTCGGCCTCGTCCAGGTGATGGCGGCGCTGACATCGGCCTTCTCGCAGAACCTGATCGGCGTGGCGCTCGGCTCGATGTCGTGGCGCACCCTGTTCAACATGACGGCGGTATTCGGGATCGTGCTGTTCGTGCTCGGCCTGATGTACATCCGCAACCCGGCCCCCGTCGTCAGCGACCACAAGGGCGGCATCGGCGAGTTCTTCGCGTCTGTCGTCAGCGGCATGCTCGAAGTCGCCAAGATCGGTCACATCTGGATGGCCTCAATCGTCGGCGCACTGACGTTCGGTGCCATGCTGGCGCTTGGTGTGATCTGGATGCCGAAGCTGCTCATGGTGCACGGACTGAGCGAAACCACGGCGAACTTCGGTGCATCGCTGCTATGGCTGGGGCTTGCTGCCGGAAGCGCGGCGATTCCCTATTGGTCCGACGTCATCCGCAAACGGAAGCTGCCAATCATCGTCGGCAACACCGTGCAACTCGTGGCTCTACTCGGTCTGGTCTACATCGGCGGCCTTGGTGCGACGGCGGCCTTGATCCTCTGCTTCGTCTTCGGCTTCGCCAATGCCGCTCACATGCTGTCATTCAGCACGGCGGCGGACGTGGTGCAGCCGCATCAGATCGGCACGTCGGCGGCGATCGTGAACGGCATCATGTTCATCGTCGGTGGCATGCTGCTGAGCCGCCCAGGCGTTCGCATCGGCTGGGGTCTGGAAGAGGGCATCGCGCCGAAGACGCTGGAGCTTGCGCAATATGCAGGACTACCGCTCACGATTGCGATCGTGCTCTCCGTCGTGCTGGCGCTCCTGATGAAGGAAACCTATCCACCGAAGACGGGCGGCTAGGAGCGCACGATGAACTCTGCCGAATTTCGTGGTCCGCCCGTCCTGGGCGGGCCACAGGCGTGGCTGGTCTGGTGCATTGCGGTCGCGTTCGTCGTCTATTACTTCAGCTTCCAGACCGGCTACGCGATCGTCAATTACAGCGTGCAGAAAGACCTTGGCCTGTCGATCGCACAGGTCGGGCTGATCGCCGCGATCTACACTTGGGTCTTCGCGCTGTGCCAGTTCATGAGCGGGCCGCTGCTCGACCGGCTCGGCGCCCGTAAGGTTCTGCTGCCGGCGATCCTGCTGGTGACGCTCGGCATTTTCGTGTTCGCCCACGCCAAGAACTTCGAGATGCTGCTGCTGTCGCAGGCGCTGATCGCGATCGGCGCATGCACCGGATTCGTCGGGGCGGGCTACGTCGGAGGCACCTGGTTCGGCTGGGCCAAATTCAGCTTCATGTTCGGACTGGTGCAGTTCGCTGCGTCGCTGTTCTCCGCGTTCAATCAGAATCTGCTGAGCTGGGCGCTGACCATTTTCCAGTGGCACCAGCTTTTTAACGTGGTCGGATTGCTGGGCATCGCGTTGCTGGTTGCCGCAGCGCTCTATCTGCGCGACCCCGCGCCGGTCGAGGCCCCGGCAGGACAGAGCTTCGGCTCATTCCTTGCCGCCGTCGGCCAGTCGTTGCTGAGCGTCGCGCGTATTCCCCATGTCTGGATGGCCGCCGGGTTCGGTGCGCTGTGCTTCGGCGTCATGCTTGGTCTCGGTGTTGTCTGGGGACCGAAACTGCTGATGGTGCGCGGTCACGACGCTGCAACCGCGAATGTGGCCGCATCGTTCCTGTGGCTGGGGCTAGCGGCGGGCTGCTTCATCACACCGTGGATTTCGGACTATCTGCGGCGGCGAAAGATGCCGATCTTGATTGGGATTGCGATCCAGATCGTGGCGCTGTCACTTCTGCTCTACACCAAGCCGATGGGTGCCGCGGCTGACGTGTTTCTCTGCATGCTGTTTGGCTTCGGTAACTCTGCCCACATGCTGGCGTTCAGCACTGCTGGCGATGTCGTCGAGCCGAGGAACATCGGCACGTCGGCCGCTATTGTAAACGGCATTATGTTCGTTCTGGGCGGCGTCATGATCAGCCGCCCGGGCGTGCGGATCGGCCTCGGCCTGGAGACCGGCGTGACTCCGGACTCGATGGAGATGGCACAGTTCGCTGCGCGCCCGCTCATAATCGGCGTTTGCGCAGCTTGGGTAATCGCGTTTCTTATGAGGGAAACCCATCCAGCGGCACCGAATCAGGTGAAGCCTTAGAGGCTGATTCATTGAAATTGAATCGATTGGGATTCCCAAATTTCCTGGTTTCTGATTCAAGATGCTGGCTGGACTGGAGGCCAGCATCGATGGCCCGACCTTATTCCCTTGATCTGCATTCCCTTGATCTGCGCGAACGTGTGGTTACGGCGGTTGCTGCCGGCCGCAGCTGCCGAGAAGTTGCCGAGACCTACCGGGTGAGCGTAGCGAGCGTCGTGAAATGGTCACAACGGTTCCGCGCGACCGGGAGCGCGGTGGCGAAGCGGATGGGCGGATGCCTGCCGCGCTTGCTGGCGGGTGAGCGCGATTGGGTGCTGGCTCGTCTGGCGGCGGTACCGGATCTGGACTTCGCGGGCGCTGGTGGTGGAGCTTGGTGAACGCGGTGTGGTGACGAACTACGGCTCGGTCTGACGCATCGTGCATGATGCCGGCATCAGCTAAAAAACTCTGTTCGCCACCGAGCAGGACCGTCCCGACGTGGCGCGAAAGCGGCGGCGCTGGAAGACCCATCAGGGCCGCTTGATCCGGCACGGCTGGTGTTCATTGGCGAGACCTGGGCCAAAACCAACATGATTCGCCTGCGCGGCTGGTCGCCGCGCGGGCACCAGCTCCTGGCCAAGGTTCCGCAATAAACGGCGTGCTGCAGCGCGGAGATGGGGATGGGGTTGTCATCCCGCTCGTCGGACTGGACACCACGCAGGCCGGCACTCATCGTCTCGTCTCACAGCCGTTCGATGATCTCCACACCGCCGGGCAGACCTTTGCGATCAATCGTGACCATGTAATCCGAATACTTGCGGGCAGGCGGATGGTTGCCGATGCCGGCGTCGTCGACGTCACGGAACTGACCGTCGATGTTGCGGCCAACCGCTACCCGCTCGAATAAGGTATGCGCTGGCGCATTCCCAAGCGCGCTTTCGTGCTTGAAGACGATGAGCTTGCGCGACGCCATTTCGCCGCGAGCCGCGGATCGATCATGTTCGAACATGGTCGCGAGCGCCTCGAACAGCAGTTCCAGATCGGCATCGGAAAACCCGGTGCGTTCAGCCAGCTTCGCCGAGACGAAGCCATGGGCGCGATAGAGCCCGTAGGGCACAATGTGCTTGCGGCCCATCGTACGGTTGTCAACGCGCTCATTGCCCTCCTCAGCGCCCTCTGCGCGTTGTTTCTTCTCGGCTTCGTTGGTCGCAGCCATTCGGGTGATCGAGATTTCCTGCGGCACGATCGGCTCGATCGAATGCGCGAAGGTCAATTGCACAGGTCCCCGCACCTGACCCGCGTTGATCCCGGTCGACATCACGGCGCCAAAGGTACGCACGTCGAAGAAATTCGAGCACATGAATCCGCGCAAACGATTGGCTTCGTCATCGTTCTTGGGATTGAGCTTCGCGTCCTTGGCCGCCTTTTCGTCGCCAGGGCGCTCGACGAGGTAGGCCTTGCGGTGCTGCTCGTTCAGGATCGCGCCTTCCTGGACATAGATGTTGAAACCTGCCGCGCCGTCTTTGGCAAATTCAATATAGTTGCGCACCTTCCGCTTGAGACTGACATCCGACACCAGACCATGATTGGTTTCGGGATCGAGGCGCGGCAAGTTTCCCGCATCGGGATCGCCGTTCGGATTGCCCTTGGAAACGTCGAAAAGCAGGACAAAATCGTAGCGGTTCGAAAGGGCAGTCATGATTTAGCATCCTCCGTGCCGACGGCTTCTGGTTTTCGGAAAAATTCGTTGCGCTGGTGATAGTAGCCGAGCGCAAAGAGCGCCTGATCCTCGGCAGGCAACGACGCCGGAAAGGGATCGCCAGACGGCGACATCCGCTCGAAGATTGCGGCGATGGCCTTCTCGAGATTGACCTTCTGACCGGGCCGCTGCTTGCCAACTTTGGACAGGTGATTGGCGGAGCCCCGGTCAAGCAGTGGAAACACCTTTCGCGGCTGCGCCGACGCGGCGCCATAGAATTTGTCCTTGATGGTCGCGTTGACGTTACGGCCGAGTGCAGCCGACTGCGTTTGCTCGTAGGTGGCGAACAGACGCCCGAGCAGATAGCCCTTGTTGGTATTGTCCGAGTCGAGCGCCACAGGCGCCTCCTTTGTCTTGAAATTGCGAACAAGCAGCGCCTTGAGCATGCCGACACGTAGCGCACTCACATTCTTGTCGGCACGAATGCGCATCAGCACGGTTGCGAGAAGGGTCAGCGGATATGGCGTGCCCGTGAGGATCGACCGCATCCACTCGCCGGCGAGATTGGGGGGAACGTTCTCGCGCTTACCGAGCACCGCGGTCTCTGCGAGATATTTCCACAACGCGGGGTGTTCGTCGCGCGGCGGCGGCATGATCGCCATTTCGCCGACGAACCGCTGGTAGTTTCTCGCGAGCACGCCGAAGTCGTTCTCGAACCAGAAGCGGATCGACAGCCGGGCGGCATTGGGCGCAAGCCCGAGCACATAAAACCGCACTCCTTCGGCCAGTTCCGGAGCAAATTCCTTCAGCGGCTGACCGCTGCGGATGCGCTTGAGAATGTCGCCGACCTTGCCGGCTTCGGTTGCCTCGTCGATGCCTGAGAACATCGCACCGAACGTGCTTTCGGCTATTTCCGCGGTTGGCGCATCGGAGGCGTCGGCCCAGAACACAGTCGAAGCGTCCCCGATCTGGATGCGGTTCTTGCTGTCCTTGCTGAGGAAAGCGTTGAGCGCAGTCGTGTACTGGAACGTCACCGCCTCCGACACTGGTGCATTACCGCCCTGCTCGTGCTCGTAGGACGTAAAAGATTCCTGGTTGAAGGCGACGATGGAGGCGCCGGACGATTGTGCACCCCAGACGCCCTTGATTGACGGATGCAAGCGGGCAATAGGCGCCTGCGTACCGGTGACCAGACAAATGGCCTTGTCAGCGCCCTCGTCGACGTTCAGTTCCGCCCATAGTAGCTTGGCGGCCAGACGGTCATGAAGGTAGATGTTTCGCCGCCGCTCGTTTTCAAGCGCAAAGACTACGTTCTGGTCCTTCATATCGTCGGGCCAGAGCGGACCGGTGAATTGCGCAGGGCGCCAAGACTGGAGGAACAGCCGCAGCGCTGCCAGACCGGGATCGTCGGTGGCTCCAAGCGCATCTAGATGGCGCTTAGAAAAGGCAGCATGCTCATTTGCCAGACGTTCGATCCTCTCCTTGCGTTTCTTATCGTCGAGTCCGTCATAATTTTCTACTGTTACTCCCAGCACATAGGAGGTCTTGTCCCACAGGAAGTTCGGGGCAATGCCTGCGGTCCGCTTAACGGGTTGAGGCAATTGCATCATGCGCGGCGTCTTTCTTTTGCCCTCA
>CAZGSW010000130.1:0-12671 GCA_964528635.1 uncultured Rhodoplanes sp.
GGAAACGCTGCCGCTTGCTTCCCCGCGGGCACTTTTTGTCTTCCTCATCGTCGTCACTTTATTCGTGCTGGGCGCGCTTTCGAGACTAGCCGGGTAATGTGCTCAAAACGGGATGATTTGTCTCAGTCGTCCTCCTGGAGCAACTGGTGGCGCCGCGCCTCGGTGCTCAGGGAGCCGATCTCCAACTGTGCCTGAAGCTCCGCAATCATTTCCCTCAGCTCGCGAACCAAGCCCCGGACGATCGAGTCCTCTCCAGCGCGAGGTTGCGAGGACACGAGGACCAGCAAGCGATTCAGCTCTTCCATCCGCGTGAGGACGCCGGCCTTGTCGTCCAGGAACTTTCGGCGGCGCAATTTGCGATTGCTGCGCTGAGCCTGATCTTGCCGGCGCTGCGCCTCGTCGTCATCGAGCCTGCGCCGCTCCTCGACCTTTGCGCGGCAATGCCTGATCGTGGAAGCGGCGGGTGCCAGCGTCGCCAGCACATCGTCGATGGCCCCTTCCACGGGTCTGTTCGTGCGGTCATACCATTGACCGACGAGGTTGCGGCTGCTCCATCGGAACGCCCGGGAATCGAAAATCTCAAGGCATAGACGGCCCGAAGGCTCCATTTCCGTCCCGCCGGCCGCTTTCCGCCGCGTTTCGTAGATTCTGAAGGTGAGCAACTCGCCTTCAACGTCGATGCACAAGCCCTCCTCGCTGCGGACCAGGGAGAAGCCCCGCAACGATAGCGCCTTCGCCAAAGCGTCGATCAGACCGACCGCCCGCTCGATCGATGCCGGCCCGATCCTGATGTGCGGCAGGTGGAGCTGATCCACGATGATGAAGCCGTCGGGGTCAACGTCACTTCGATTGAGCGCGTCGCGCGCCATCCCGGCGCAAGGATCGGGTTCGTCCGGCTGTGTCGGGTCAGAAACAAGCCCCAGCGAGAAGTCTGCGATCTGCGTGTCTGCGAGCTGGAGCGGAATCTCGCCGATGCGACGCAGGGCGGCGTTTACTTTTCCAAGGACGGTCGGCTGAAGCGGTGGAAGCGATGGCCGGTCGACCTCCTTCCCGTGGGCGCGCTTGACCCAGTAGCCCGCCGACGGCATCGGCACGTTGTAGTCGATGCAGATCTTCCGCAATCTGGCCGAGGAAATGCCAAATCGTTTGGCGGCATGCGCCAATGGCTCCTGCCAGATCAGCGCATACAGCTCAGCCCTCGTCATGGCATCGCTTTGGTTGGAGACGCCGCGTCATGGCGATGGCCTCAAGGCACCAGCGTCAACCGTCGACTGCGATAAACCAGCAGCAGCACCGATGTCATCGACGAGGCCAATACCAGAATTTGCAGGATCACGGCCTCCCACGTCGGGTTGAGACCTGCCGCCGACAACCATTGAGCGTTAGATATGTCAGTTTGCGAAACATAGAGCGATTCCTGGAAATGTTGAATGGCATCACCAAGAAGCTTGATGCCCATCAGGAAAAGCGTTCCCGATGTGGCCAAGAATATGGTTCGCAAAGTAAACCTGCGGGACATGCCGTCAGCGAGGACAACAAGCACCAGCAGCACCATGGATGCCGCCATCAGCCCCGCCACGAGTCCAACGCTCCATCCGCCGGATGCCACGACAAGGGCCTGGAGAAAGAGCGCGGTTTCGAACCCTTCGCGGAATACGGCGAAAAAGGCGAGTGCCGCGACCGCGAATCGCGTGTTGCGCGTCAGCGCCTCGGGCACCTTCGACTTCAAATAGCCTTGAAATGCCGACACGCCTGAACCGACGAACATCCAGCCGCTGACATAAAGCATGACCACCGACGCGCCCAGCAGCAGCAATCCGCTGGCGGCGGGGCTTTGCGTGCTCGATGTATGGTGCAAAACCCATGCAGCACCGAAGCTTGCCGCAATGGCGACCAATGCGCCCCCGTAGATGTCGGCAACGCGCTGGGACGCGCCTGTCCTTTTGAAGCAGGCGACCAAGGCTCCAACGATAAGGATGGTTTCCACGCCCTCGCGCAGAAGGATCATTGCTGCCTGGCCGAAGTTGCTCAAAGCCGCTCTTTCCCGCTCCGTCCGTATCGATGCCGGCAGCTATCACGCGATCGGGGCCGGAGTCACCCCTGTCCTGAGATCGCTTTCCGGCGTTGGCGCGCCCGGATCCGATGCCGATACAAAGAGGTCATGCGCCATCGAGCTTCGCTCCGGGTTCACGGCAGAGACCTCCCACGCGCGCTCCTGCCGCTGCGTGGCGGTCAAGGCAGTCAATGCCTCGGTCGCCGGCACTTTCCTGGATCGGAAGCGCAGCCGCTTCGAAGCGAGCCATGTTTCGATTTCCACGACAAGACCTTTGCGGATCGGTTCGCTCTTCAGCAGCTCCAATTTCGTGTACGACGCGGCAATCTGCGGCAGGTGCCGCATCCGGACGTTGACGTCGTTGCCAACCTGGCTCGCATGATCGCAGGTAAGCAGCGCCAGAATCGCCGGCGCAGACAACTCGAAGCGCCACGAATGCGGCGGCCGCAGGTGCGCGTAGCGTTGATATTGCAGGCAGAGGTCCCGCGCCTTGACCGCCGAAATGTCCATCAGTTTCGCGACTTGAGCGTAGCTCAGCTTTTGCACGCGAAGATCGGCGGCGCGTTTCCTCATTTCGCCCAACGTGAGCTTCCGCTTGGCATTGTCAGCCTTGTCCTTGCTCTTGGCCATGTCGACCTCCTGCAGCGGAACGCCCAACCGGGCGTTCCGCACACTCGCTGTCGTCAGAAATTTCCGACCACCATGAAGCGAACGGCGCGGGGAGAGCCCGGCGTGATGTTGTTGTTGCTGTGCGCGAACGCATAGTAGTTGGTGTCGAACACGTTCTCGACGTTGACCTGGGCACGAAGGTGCTCGTTCCAGCGCCAGAACACGGCCGCGTCCACTCTCGTGAAGCCGGGGATCTCGACCAGGTTATCGGCCGCGGCGAAGAACCCGGTTTGATGGATGACACCGGCGCCGATGCCCCACATTTCGTTGAACTGGTATCGGTTCCACAACGCGAATGTGTTGAGCGGCACATGTTGCACTCTGGCACCGGCGACCGCGTTGGTCGTGTTGCTGGTGTAACGGGCGTCCTGGTAGCCATAGCCGCCGGCGATTTGCCACGCGTCGGTGACGTGCCCCGTGAGGCCGGCCTCGAAACCCCTGGTGCGCGAGCTTCCGGTTTGCAGGACAAATCCAGGATTGTTCGGATCGGGCGCGGTGGTGTTGTCGCGATCGAGTTGGTAGACCGCCGCGGTCAAAGCAAGGTTCTGGACGATGTCCCATTTCACGCCGACTTCGTTGTTGGTGAATTCCTCGGGTTTCAGCGTGACCGTCGTGTTGGAAAGCGAGGTAAACTGATCGCCCGAGCTTGGCAGGTAGGATCTGCTGTAACTGTAGTAAAACGACACGGGCTCAAGCGGCTTAAGCACGATACCGGCACGCGGCGACACCAGATTGTCGACGCGGTTCAGATCCTGTCCGTTACGATTGTTGTGGAAGTCCAGGTCGAACCGCTCGAAGCGAACGCCTCCAATGAATTGCAGCCATGGTGTCAGTTCGACCTGATCCTGCACATAGGCCGATGCCACGTGGAGGGTCGACTTTGCGTTGGCGTCGGTGGCGGACTGCCGGAATGTTACGGGCGTAAATGTGACCGGCCACGACGTGGGCACACTGATCGTGGTGGTGGCATTGTTGAAAAAGCCGGTGTTTCGGAAGCTCTTCGATTCCTGCCGGCCGAACTCCGTGCCGAACAGGAGCTTGTGCCCGATCGGCCCCGTCTTCAAGCTGTAGGTCCAGTCGGTCTGGTTGAAGAGGTTGCTGCGGTCGTTCTGGTTGTTGTAGGCCGAAATCGATACGGTGGTACCGGCAGCGTTGACCGCCCCCGGGAATACGTTCTGGTAGAACTTGGTGTAGTCCGCGAGGCGCGTCTGGCTCTTGACTTGCAGGCCGTTATCGAAGGCGTGCTCGATCACGTTCGTCACGATATGTGCGTTAACGTAGGCCGTGCTCAAATCGGGATTGCCGAAAAACGTTGATGGGTCGGTTGGAAACGGCCGGCCCTGAAACGACGGTATGCCGCGATCGGTGGTGCGGTCGTCGTGAAAGTACTCGTAGCTGAATTTGATCCTTGTTGCGGCCGAGGGTGCGATCGTCACCGTCGGATTGACCCCGTATCTTTCGATGTTCACGAAATTCCGGTAGCTGTCGGAATTCTCGTACAGGCCGTTGAACCGCACCGCCACGGCATCGTTCACCTTGTCGCCGACGTCCACCGTCGCCCGCTTTTGGGAATGCGACCCTCCCTGGAGGATCAATTCGCGCACCCGCGTGCCGTCTGCCTCCTTCAAGACGCGGTTGACGACGCCACCGCCGCCGCCGCGACCGAAGATCATGGCGTTCGGTCCCTTCAGGATCTCGATCCGCTGGGCGTTGTAAAAATCGCGGTAATACTGGGCGTCGTCGCGCATGCCGTTGACGAAGAAGTCTGCGGTCGTCGATTGACCGCGGATCGAGATGGCGTCCCGGTTTCCCTCGCCCTGCTGAGGGCTGACGCCCGGCACGTAGCGCACGGCATCCGCCACGCTCACGGTCGCGGTGTCCTGGATGAACTGGTTGGTCAGGACCGTTACGGATTGAGGGACGTCACGCAGCGGCGTGTCGGTCTTCGTGGCGGACGACGTGCGCAGGGCGACGTAGCCGACGGTGCCATCCGGCTTTGCTGAAACGTCGATGGTGGGAAGCGGAACGGCCTGGGCGTTGGCTCGCAGCGCCGCGACTTTAGGATCCTCGATCGCGACGGTGCGCGCGTCGGTCCAGGTGGCGCGGATGCCGGTTCCAGCCAGCACCGCTTTCACGGCCTGGCGGGCCGTCAGCGTTCCTTTCACCGCGCCGCCGGAAACGCCGTCCAGATCCGGAGCGGGAATCGCGATCCACAGCCCGGTGATGCGTTCGATGTCCCGCAGGGCCTGTGCCAGCGGCTTCGCCGCAATGTCGAATGACCATCGCTCCGCGGTCTGTGCGGCTTCGTGGGGCGGCCGCGCGGCCGCATGCGGACTTCCAAAACCAAGCGTTACAAGAAATGTCGTCGCGAACAGCCAGCCGTAACGCTTCCCACCAACCCTGCACATTACTGCAACCCCGTCTTTGGTCCGGCGGACCGACTCCGCGCACGGTGCGCAGCGCCTTCGCCGCAGAACCAACTTAGGGAAGAGTCAAAAAATATAGCAACAACAATGATTTAGACATTATCAAGAGTTGAATTAGACTATTGATAATACATGAAGCTAGTCATTGATTCATCGTCATAAACGATGTGATCCGGTTTGGCAGAGGCGTGCACTTTTATGCACACGGTGTCGGTCTGCTTGAACGAGATGCTGGCGCTCGAAGGGCCTGGCCGTCATCGGCAATGTCCCGGTGCCGAGGCGCGCGCTGTCCGCGGCCTTCGCCGTATTCGCGGCGGCCTTGTCGCCACGGTGCCGGGCCGTTCTATTCGCCCTGCGTCCTTGCTGGCCGCTTCCAGTGGATGGCGGCGGCGCTGGCGAAGATCGCGACGGCAACGCCCGCCAGCAGGCCCGACAATCCGATCGCCGTGGCAATGATGCCGGATCCGAATGGGATGACGAACTGGCCGAGCCGGTTTCCCATGATTCGCAGCGTGTTGGCGGTGCCGCGGGCGCGCGCCTCGGTGATGTGGATCACGATGGTGATCGAGAGCGTGGTGGCGATGCCGAATGCGAAGCCCATCACCGCCATCACGATGTACATGCCGTAAAGCGGCATGGGCATGGACAGCGCGGCAAAGGCGGCCGCCCCAAGAAATGTGCTTGCGATCATCAGCGGGAAGCGGCCGACCCGCTCGACGAGGCGCGCATAGAACAGCCGCGCCACCATGGCCGAGACAGCGCGCACCGTCAGCAGCAGGCCGATATCCTTCACGTCGATGCCGCGCTCGGCGCCGAGCAGCGGCACGTAGATCAGCAGAATGTCCATCGCCGAGATCATGATGACCCCGGCAGCCACGACGGGGATCAGGCCCGGAATGCGCAGCAACTCGGCGATCGGCACCGGCTTCTCGTCGAGGGCGCGCTTCGGCCGGTCCGGATTGCGCCGGATCGTCAGCGCGAAGATCAGCGAGGTCACCGCGCAGCCGCAGGCGATCGTGAACAGAAGCTGGGTCGGCGGCACCGTGGAAGTGCCGCCGGCCCAGCCGACGATGTACGGTCCGAGCCCCTGACCGAGCGCACCGGCCACCATGTAGTTGCCGAACACCGCTTCGCGGGCGTACGGCGTTCTGGCGGAGCGCACGCACAGCATCTGCTGGCTCGCCATCAGCATGGTGTGGCCGCTGCCGATCACGGCAGTGATCACCAGCATCGCCACCGGATTCGGTGACAGCAGGAACAGCGCCGAACTCCCGGCCACGACGAAAGAGCCGATCCAGATCGTCAGCGCGTCGTTGCCGCGGTCGATGAAGCGCCCGATCTGAACCGCCATCACGATCGGAAAGGCGGAATAGGCCGCCGCGATCACGCCGATCCAGACCGTCGACAGGTCGAGTTCGATGGCGCGATAGGACGTGGCGATGCGGACGATCGCTGCGATCGCCTGCTCCAGCCCCGTGACCATCAGCAGCGGGACGAGAAGGCGGTAGTCGATGTCGTTGTTGCGGAAGCGGGCGAGGAGCTTGCGGACCATGTGGCGGGCAGATTAGCGCAGGCGGCAGGCCGACCGACAGCCGGACCGGTGGCCGCCCACAGCGGGACAGGGTTGCCGTTCCTGTAGCGCCCGCAGTTCCGCCCGCCAAACGGCGGGCTAATCCAGCGGCAGCAGCGGGCCGCCTCGGGAGCGGCAGGTGCGCTGGCAATAACGGTTATCGGCGTCCAGGTGGTCCCGGCACGCCTCCGGCCCTTTGACCCGCCAGCAGTCCTGATAGCGCCATCCGGATTCTCCGGTGCACGCGCGCCAGCAGAAATCGTCCGCCCATACAGCGGCGGCGAACTTCGACGCGGGATACGGACTGACATGGACGCGCTTGCCGGGGAACACGACCGTGGGCCGGTGCTTCATCTTGTAGGACTCGAACCTGATCGGGTTCCCGGAATCCGCAGCGGCGGGCCCGACTGCGGCCGGCCCCATCGCAGCCGCCATGGCAAACAGCAGCAGCATCGCGAGGCATTTCGGTGCGGCGGACATGCCTGCAGAGAACCACGGCGTTGGCGGGCCGTCGAGCCAGCCTGTGGACGCGGTGGCAAGCTTCGTGTCGCATCTGGGGAGAAATGGTAGGGAACCCGCATGGATATCCTCCTGATCGGGTCCGGCGGCCGCGAGCATGCGCTGGCCTGGAAGATGGCGGCGAGTCCGCTCGCCGACAGGCTTTTCTGCGCGCCGGGCAATGCCGGCATCGCGCAGGAGGCCGAGTGCGTCGCGCTCGATGTCGCCGATCACCCGGCTGTCATTGCGTTCTGCAAGGAGAAGCGGATCGGATTTGTCGTGGTGGGTCCGGAAGCGCCGCTGGTCGCGGGGCTGGTCGACGATCTGGAAGCCGCCGGGATCAAGACGTTCGGTCCGAGCAGACTGGCTGCCCGGCTTGAGGGCTCCAAGGGCTTTACCAAGGATCTCTGCAGGGCGAACGACATCCCGACCGCGGCCTACGAGCGGTTCAACGCTGCGGGACCGGCAAAGGACTACATCCGCCGGCAAGGCGCGCCGATCGTGGTCAAGGCCGACGGGCTGGCCGCGGGCAAGGGCGTCGTGGTGGCGCAGGCGCTCGACGAGGCGCTCGCGGCCGTCGACATGATGTTCGAGGGCGGACTGGGCGCCGCTGGCGCCGAGGTGGTGATCGAGGAGTTTCTCGAAGGCGAGGAGGCGTCGTTCTTCGCGCTGTGCGACGGCGACACGGCGATCCCGCTCGCCGCCGCACAGGACCATAAACGGGTCGGCGACGGCGACACCGGTCCCAACACCGGCGGCATGGGCGCCTATTCGCCGGCGCCGGTGATGACCGACGACATGGTCCGCCGCACCATGGACGAGATCGTGACGCCGACCGTGCGCGCCATGAAGGCGATGGGTGCGCCCTACAAGGGCGTGCTGTTCGCCGGTCTGATGATCACGGCGGCCGGTCCCAGGCTGATCGAATACAATGTGCGGTTCGGCGATCCGGAGACGCAGGTCTTGATGCTGCGGATGATGTCGGACCTGGTGCCGGCTTTGCTCGCGGCGCGCGACGGCCAGTTGAAGACATTCGATCTGCGCTGGTATCCCGACGCGGCGCTCACCGTGGTGATGGCGGCGAAGGGCTATCCCGGCAGTTATGAGCGTGGCTCCGCGATCGGCGGACTGGACGAGGCGGCGAGGGTCGAGGGCGTTGAAATCTTTCACGCCGGGACGAAAGCCAGCGACGGCAAGGTGCTGGCGAACGGCGGCCGCGTGCTCAACGTCACCGCGATGGGCAAATCCGTCACCGAGGCGCAGGCCCGCGCCTACCGGGCGGTCGACCTGATCGACTGGCCGGGCGGCTTCTGCCGCCGCGATATCGGCTGGCAGGCGGTGATACGCGAGAAGGGCGGCTGACGGGAGCGACGCCCGTTCGGCAATCTCCGCCGTCATCGCCCGGCTTGACCGGGCGATCCAGTGCAATACGAAAGAGCCTGGAGTGCTGGATGCCCGCCGTCGCGGGCATGACACCGTTTGAAACCGAGGGACCTCTCAATGCAACCGTTGCTGCGGCTGTTCGAAGACACCATCGGCGGAGCCGTCACCGAGGTGAGGCTCAGGCCGCTGCCGCGGATGATCTTCGTGGTGCACGGTTCTGTGACCATCGATGGCAGGACCCTCACCGACGGCGAGGCGTGGCATGGCACGGGCGAGGCCGTGATGGTGCCGGGGCAGACCGGCGTGACGGTGTGGCGCTACGAGGTGGCTCCGGCCGGCGGCGGCGGCAGCGCTGCGGCGGGACCGGGCGTGACGTCGCGCGAGAAGCTCTCCGCCGTGCTGGATACGCTGCCGAAGGGCGACCTGCTGCTGCGCGGCGACAGCGTGGCGTTTCCGCCGGGCGGCTGCGCGTTCCTGCACACCCATCAGGGGCCGGGCATCCGCTGCCTGATCGAGGGCGGCATCCGGATCGATTGCCATGGCCGCTCGACGTCATACGGGCCGGGCGTGGCGTGGTACGAGACCGGGCCGGACCCGGTGTTCGCGCAAGCCGCGGCCGACCGGCCGAGCCGCTTCATCCGCGTCATGGTTCTGCCGCGCGCATTGGTGGGCAAAAGCTCGATCGCGCTGGTGAACGAGGAAGACAAGGCCAGGCCGCGCGACCAGAAGTATCAGGTCTACGTCGACGCGCCGATCGAACTGCCGAAGTAGGCGGTCCGCTCGTCGGCGCGGTCACACCGGCTTGTAGGCGCGGTCCATGTCGACGTCGATCAGCATGGGAGCGTCGCCTTTCAGCGACTGCGCCAGCAGGTCGGTCGCCTCCTTCACGTTGCGGGCGCGCTCCGCCTTGACGCCGAACGAGCGGGCCATGCCGACGAAATCGACCGGCGGATCGTTCAGCTCCATGCCGACGAACGTGTCGGTCTGCTCGGCGTGGCCGCGCATGGCGACCACGCGCTGCTTGAGGATGCGGTAGCTGGTGTTGTTGAAGATCACCCAGGTCACGGGAATGCGTGAGTGCGCGGCGGTCCACAGCGCCTGCGCGGTGTAGAGCGCGCTGCCGTCGCCGGTCAGCGAGACGACCGGGCGGTCGGGCAGGGCGATCTTCGCGCCGATGGCGGCGGGCAGGCTCCAGCCGATGCCGCCGCCGCGCAGGCCGAAGAAGCTCTGCGGGTCCTCGCTGTCGATCAGCGAGCGGGCGCCCGGCGCCGACGACAGGATCTCCTCGAGCACCACCGCGTCCTTCGGCAGCATGGCGCCGATCGCTTCGAGCAGCGCCAGCGGCTGCACCGGCGTCTCACCCGCCATGGCGCGGGCCTTCGCCCGCAGGGCGTCGCGCTCGCTGCGGGCAGCCTCGGCCATCGACTGGCGCCGCGCGGTGGCGGCAGTCTTCGCGCCGGCAGTCATGCGCTCGCGGACGGCCGCGGTGATGTCGGGCAGCGTCGCCTTCGGATCGCCGAAGATGCCGGCGGCGGCCGGATAGTTCTTGCCGATCTGCCACGGGTCGGTGTCGAGGTGCACCACCGGCATGCCGCGCGGCATCGCCTCGATGGGCGACGGCAGCGACCAGGTGAACAGGTCGCCGCCCACCGAGAACAGCAGGTCGTGGCGGTCCATCACGTCGCGCACCCCCTTCTGGGTCCGCGTGATGGCACCACGATAGAGCGGATGCGACGCGGGAAACGACGCGCTGTTCGGCACGAACTCGACATAGACCGGCGCGCCGATCAGCTCGGCAAGCGCGGCCAGTTCCGCATGGGCATGGCTCTGCGCCACCGCGTCGCCGGCGATGATGACGGGGCGTTCGGCCCTTGCGAGCAGGTCCGCAGCGGCGGCGATGGATTCGGCATCGCCGCGGATGCGCGGCCCGATCCGGGTCGGCTGCATCAGGTCGAGATCGGCCTCCTGCTTGAGCACGTCGCCGGGCAGCGACAGGAACACCGGTCCCATCGGATGGGTCAGCGCCGTCTTCACCGCACGGTGCACATAGACCGGCAGGTCCTCGAGCCGCGTCACCTCGGCGGCCCACTTGACGAACGGCCGCGCCAGCGTGGGCAAATCCGTGACCAGCACCGGCTCGCTCAGCACGAACTCGAGATCCTGCTGACCCGCGGTGACCAGCACCGGGGCGTTCGCCTTCATGGCGTCGTACAGCATGCCCATGGCGTTGCCGAGGCCGGGAGCGGCGTGCAGGTTGATGACGCTGAGCTTGCCGGACGCCTGCGCGTAGCCGTCGGCCATCGCCATCAGCGCCGCCTCCTGCAGGCCGAGCACGTATTTGATGTCCTGCTCGACCGCGAACGCGTCCATCAACTGCAGTTCGGTGGTGCCGGGATTGCCGAACACATGGGTGACCCCGTGTTGTTTCAGCAGTTCGAGGAAGGCGCGCCGTCCGGAAATCACGGGCACGGTATGCTCCATGCTTCGCCGCGCGCGGGCGGCATATTCCGTTCACCTCTTCCCGCTGGCGGGGAGAGGTCGGCGAGCGCAGCGAGCCGGGTGAGGGGGACTCTCGATAGGGTGACTTGTCGAAAATGCCCCTCACCCCGACCCTCCCCCCGCAAGCGGGGAGAGGGAGCGCAGCGGAGCCTGCCTCGCCCTACGACACCTGCACGAGAATGTCCGCAAGCCACTCCGGGGCGTCCACCATCACGTCGTGGCCGGCCTGGGTCTCGAACGTCTTCCATGACGGGTCGGCCTTGCACTCCGCATAGGCCTTGTCGAACGCCGCCTGCTTGTAGACCGGCGCGCGGATGTAGGTCTTCTTCGCCACCTTCTCGCGCGCGCCGGTGAGCTTGACGGGATCGAACACCACGCCGTTGGGCTGCGGCGTCATCTTCGCGGCCACCCAGGCGCGGTCCTTCTCGTTGACGTGGAACGCGGCCGGGTTCGGCGGCGCGCGGCCGGCCTCGCCCTTCGCCAGTGCCGCCTGCAGCGCCTTGCGGCTGAACTCGGAGGCGTAGTCCGCGCCGCGCTGGCCGTTCTCCGGCTTGAAGGCGTCGAGGTAGACCACCGAGCCGATGCGGTCGAGCGCCTGCTCGATCGCACCCGAGCCCGGCCAGCCGCCGTAGGAGTGCAGCACCAGGCAGACGTTCTTGAGATCCTCCCACGTCAGCACGTTGACGATGTCGGTGATGTGGGTGGAGAGGTTGATGTCCTTCGACAGCAGGTGCGAGCGCTCGCCGAGGCCGGTGAGCGTCGGCGCGAACACCTTGTGGCCCTTGCGTTCGAGGATGTCGGCGACGCGCCGCCAGCACCAGCCGCCGTGCCAGGCTCCGTGCACCAGCACGAAGGTTCTGGCCGCCGTCTGCGCCGATGCGCCGCCGCCGCCGAGCGCCGCGGCGGCGGTCAGGGCCGCGCCGCCCAGCGCCATGCGTCGCGTCAGCTCGGGCTCGTGATGATCGGGCATGTTTCGCTCCCCTGTCTGTCAGATCGCGTCCGGCGGACCGGGCCGCCTTCGCCGCGCATGATAGCCCGCTTTCGGGCAGGCCGCCGCGCGCGGCGGATGCAAATTCGCCGTCCGGTCATGCGCGGCCGCGCGACCACAGTGGGACGCTGCCCGCTTCAGCCCTTCACCACCGGCAGCAGGAGGCACGAGGGATGCGCCGCGTCGTGGCGCAGCGTGTCGGTGCCCATCTGGGTCGGGTGGTAGGGATGCACGAAGATGCCGTCCGTGACCTGCGAGTCCGAGTTGGCGATCTCCAGCCGGATGCGATGCCCCTTCCGGAAAACGTAGGACACCGGCAGCACTTCGATCTCGAACTCGTAAATCTCGCCGGGGGCGAGCGGCTGCGGATGGGTGTGGGTGTAGAACGGCCGCAGCGCCGTCGAGCGCGCCTCGTCCTTCTCGCGATGCGAGGCCTTGAGCCAGCCCTTGGCAGCGGGAATGAATCCGGGCTGATCGCCGCGCCCGCGCGCGGCTGCGTCCTGCGGAAGCTGGTCGGAGAGCTTGACGAGGAACTGGGTGTCGGTCGCGGTCGAGGACGCGAACAGCCTGAGCACGATGGGGCCC
>CAZGSW010000131.1:0-12500 GCA_964528635.1 uncultured Rhodoplanes sp.
GGCGTCGACATCGTCGACGCCGATGCCGGCGCGGCCGATCACCTTCAGGTTCTTCGCCTTGTCGAGGATCTTCGTCGTCACCTTCGTGGCGGAGCGGATCGCCAGACCGTCGTAGTTGCCGACGATCTCGGCGAGCCTGTCCTTGTCCTTGCCGAGATTGGGCTGGAAATCGACCTCGAGGCCGCGATCCTTGAAGATCTGCACGGCGGCAGGAGAGAGAGCGTCGGAAATGAGAACCTTGGGCATGGTTTTGTCCGTTCAATCCCGCCACGTCCACCGCTGTCATCACCCGCGAAGGCGGGTGATCCAGTACAGACAGGAGCTGGCGATCAATTGACCTCTGGGGGTTGCTGGATGCCCGCCTTCGCGGGCATGACACCGTCTGTGTGGAGAGGGCGCGGCCTCACCGTGCCCGGAAAGCTCACGCCGCCTTGCGGAGCGCGTCCCTGGCCTGGCCGTAGGCCCAGTCGAGCCACAGCGTGAGCGCCTCGACGTCCGATGCCTCGACAGTCGCGCCGCACCAGATGCGCAGACCCGGAGGCGCCGCGCGGTAGGCGTCGATGTCGTAGGCGACGCCCTCCTTGTCGAGCGCAGCCGAGATGCCCTTGACGAACTTCGCCTGCGCGTCGGCGGGCAGCGCCGTGACGTCGGGGTCCACCACCTTCAGGCAGACCGAGGTGTTGGAGCGGTTCTGCGGCTCGCGGGCGACGAAATCGACCCACGGCGTGCGCGCCACCCAGTCCGATATCGCCCTGGTGTTGGCGTCGGCGCGCGCGATCATCGCGTTGAGCCCGCCCGCGGCCTTCGCCCACGACAGGGTGTCGAGCCAGTCCTCGACACACATCATCGACGGCGTGTTGATCGAGCCGCCCTCGAACGGATCGGCGTTGAACTTGCCGCCCTTGGCGAGCCGGAACACCTTCGGGATCGGCCACGCCGGCGTGTGCGTTTCCAGCCGCTCGACCGCGCGCGGCGACAGCACGATCATGCCGTGCGCGGCCTCGCCACCGAGCGCCTTCTGCCAGGAGAAGGTGACGACATCGAGCTTCTTGAAATCGAGCCGCTGCGCGAACGCCGCCGAGGTGGCGTCGCAGATCGCCAGGCCCTTGCGGTCGGCCGCGATCCAGTCGGCATTCGGCACGCGCACGCCGGAGGTGGTGCCGTTCCAGGTGAACACAATGTCGCTGTCGGGACTGACCTTCGAGAGATCGGGCAGCTCGCCGTACGGCGCCTTGAGCACCGTCGCGTCCTTCAGCTTCAATTCCTTGATGACGTCCTCGACCCAGCCTTCGCCGAAGCTTTCCCAGGCCAGCATGGTGACGGGACGCGGACCGAGCATCGACCACAGCGCCGCCTCGACCGCGCCGGTGTCCGACGCGGGCGTCAGCCCGATGCGGTAATCCGCAGGAACCTCAAGCACTTCGCGGGTCAGATCGAGCGAGCGCTGCAGCTTCGCCTTGCCGATCTTGGACCGGTGCGAGCGGCCGAGTGCTGCGTCGGTGAGGGCTTGGAGAGACCAGCCGGGGCGCTTGGCGCACGGGCCGGACGAAAAGTGCGGGGCGACCGGCCGCACGCCGGGCATGTTCGTCATGATCTACCCTTCCAGATAGAAGCCCCTCGGTGGGGAGGGGTGGCCCGCGGACGGGGATAAGGAAGGGCAAGCCGTCCGTCAAGACGGCTGCGACTGGTTTGGCGGCTCAGAAGTCCGCATCGTTCTAGCTGCGAGATCGTCATGAGGACTTCCGAAGCCACAGCCGAACATGAAGGCCATGGCCAAGGGGAAATAGCCCCTCACAAAAACCCGCAGTGTCATGTCGCCGGTTGGCCTTAGCCGACATCCGGCAATGTCAGCTTTCTGGTTGCCACCGGAGCCAAAGCGGATCGAGAAATCGCTGAACACCTCGGCTGGGCGCGTGCCGAAAACCTCGGGAGTCCGGATTAACCAGTGCTGCAAACTTATCGGCAGGTCGCGCCGGGCCGCGTTAAATCAACTGCGCATGAGGAGGCCAACGTCTCGCGAGCGAGAGAGCCTCATGATGAGAAATACTGCCCGCGCGGTCTTGTCGGCGTTCGTCTTTGCGGCGATTGCTGCGCCTGCGATTGCCAACGATCAGAATGCCCCCGTTCAGAACGGTGCCGCGCACGACAGGCCTGGAACTTTCGGCAACCCAGACGGGCCCGGCAACTACAGAAACAGCAGCAGACCCGGCGCCTTTCCGTCTCCGGGCAGCCCTGCCAATATCAACGGCGGCGGCAGCCACGACACCTACGGCCATTCCACCCAGTCCAACTGTCCCGACTGCCAGCAGCAGCGACCGCACTACGACAGCCAGGAGGTCATCAAGACCTCACGCGATGTGGATCATTCGAGAACGATCAACACCGAAAGTGTTGTCGAGGTGCCGACCAAGGAGCGCGTACACAACCACCTCGTGGTCCGCAAGAACACGATTCGCAACGTCGGCGTGATCAATCACAATCACACGATCATCGAGAAGGAAATCCGTTACCGGCCGCGCCCGGTCTACGAGCGGCCGGTGATGGTTCGTTCCGTCAAGCAGAAATACTACACCGCCTATCAACCCGCGATCGTCTACATTCCGGTGCGCTACGCGGTGCCGTACTATTACTATCCGGAGCAGTCCTGCTGTCAGCCGCAGCACTGTTGCCAGCAGCACCACCATCCTCGGCACTACTATCAGCAGCACCATTATCAACAGCACCATTATCAACAGCACTATTATCAGCCGCACTATTATCAACAGCAGTCCTATCAGGGACCCTACCGAACGGGGCTGCTGCAGTGGCGTTACTAGGGCTTAAGGTGGACTACAACTCGATGTTCAATAGGGAATACCGATCAGCGGTGCTTGGCATTTCCCAGAGATCCTGAACGTCCGGCTTTCCGGTCGCTATTGGCGGCAAAGCGGAAATCGTAAATTTATGAGTTCACGGCCCGGCGTCCTTCGATTCGGAAGGCCGCAAGCGAGAATGCCGCACAACGGCGCGAGCTTCGGAACCGGAACGGCAGATCAGTCGAGCGCCAGACGCAGGCCGATGCGGAATTCGTGCGCCTTCAGGTCGCGCAGGTAGGAGAAGTCCGTGTACGCCGGCGGCTCCGGACCGGTGACCGCGTCGCCCATCACGAGATAGCGATAGCCGACATCGAGCACGAGGTTCGGCGAGACGCGGAACGCGATGCCCGCCATGCCGGCGTAGGAGAAATTCCAGCGCGTCGAATCCGAAATGCTCTCGCTCGGCTCGTTGACGGTGACGTTCGTGACCTCGTGGGTACGAAGATGCGTCGTGCCGACGCCGGCGCCGATGTAGGGCGTGAAGCCGCCCCAGGTGCCGAGATCGAGATAGGCGTTGGCGAGGATGGTGAACGAGTCGATCTTGCCGGTGTAGAAGGACGGCACACCGGGCGCATCGAGATGGAATTTGCCGCGGTTGGCATAGTCGACCGTCACGTCGGCACGGAACCAGTGATACTTGTAGCCGCCGCCCAGGCCGAGCGTGACGGCATTCTGCAGACCCCACGAGTCGATCGGGACCGGAGGCGGCACCTCGACCGAACCGACGCTCTGCTGGCTGTAACCAAGATCGCCGCGCACGTACCAGCCCGACACCAGATCGGTGAAGATCTGCTTCTTCACTTCCGGAGACCAGGAGCCCGGCATGTCGGCTGCACGGGCGGGGATCGCCGCGAGACCGAACGCCGCGGCGATGGCGAAGGCCTGGATGATACGCATGACCACGGCCCTGCCTCAGCCCCGGCGCATCAGCGGGTAGTCGTACTGCTGCGGCGGAGGCGGCGGAGGATAGTCGTACCTCGGCGGCGGCGCGTATTCGTAGGCCGGCTTCGAATAGTAGGTCGGGGTGTCGAACATCCAGCGCACGCCCAACCGGAAGTCGTGCGACGTGATGTCCTTGAAGTGCATCGGGTTGTTGACGGAGTTGCCGCCGAGATAGGTCTCGATGTCGCCGCTGAGCGCGTCGCCGAGGCTGACATAGCGGTAGGCGAACTCGACCGTGACGTTGTTGGTGAGCTTGTAGCCAAGGCCGGCGTGGATCGCCCATGCGAAGTTCATCTTCGAGGCGGTCGGCCCGAATGCAACGCTGTCGCACGGTACGCAGGTGTCGGTGAATGCGCTGATGGTGTTGTAGGCACCGCCGACGCCGACACCGAGGAACGGCGTGAAACCGCCCCAAGTGCCGAGATCGGCATAGAGGTTGGCCAGGAACAGCCACTCCGATTTGATGCCGCGGTATTCGTCCGGATACTGGCTGCCACCCACCGTCGCGATGTCGAGACCGTGGAAGCTGGCGCCGCCGCGGTATTCGGCGGTGACGTCGGCGCGGAGCCAGTGGTTGAATTGGTAGCCGATGCCCAGGCCGAAGATCGGCGCGCTGTCGAATTCCTTGTGAACGGTCTTGACGTTGTCGACCGTGTCATACAACGCGTTGAACAGGCTTCCGACCTTCTGGTTGCTCATGCCGATATCGCCGCGCAGATACCAGCCGCCGTAGAACGGCTCGGGTTGCGGCACGTACATCGGCGGCATCATCTGGGGCATGTCGGCCGCCTTCACGGCGACGGTTGACATCAATGCGGCGACGCTCGCCAGCGCCAAGACCTTCACGCTCACCATGGTCTAGTCCTCTCGTGCGCGAGCCGTCCGGAATCCGGCCCCGTCGAGCGGACATTGGCAGCGAATGCTTAAACGGAGATTAACCTTACTTTTTAACCGTAATTGTTAACGCGTGGCTGCTTCGACCGGTATCGACGTGCCGTCTGCACGGCGAAAACTCCGGCACGATTTACAAATGCGGCGGGGCGGAACCGAAGTTCCGCCCCGTGCGAAGACTCACGTCGAATGTCGCGGCAGGCAATCAATCCGAGTCGCCGCCGAGCTTGCCGATGTGCTTCTGCGAGTACAGCTCGATGCCGACGGTCGCAACCAGCGAGAGCTGCGTCTCGAGGAAGTCGATGTGCTCCTCCTCGTCGTGCATCAGTTTCTCGAACAGATCGCGGCTGACGTAGTCGCGCACGCCGTGGCAATGCGTCGCCGCCTCCTCGTACAGCGCGCGCGCGGAAATTTCCGCCTTGAGGTCGCAGTCCAGAACCTCCTTGACGTTCTGGCCGATGTGCAGCGGATCGAGCACCTGCATGTTGGGAAAGCCGTCGAGAAACAGGATGCGCTCCACCAGCTTGTCGGCGTGCTCCATCTCCTCGATGGACTCCTTGCGCCAGTACTTGGCCAGGTCCCTGAAGCCCCAGTTCTCCAGCATGCGGTAATGCAGCCAGTACTGGTTGATCGCGGTCATCTCGTGCCGCAGACCCTTGTTGAGATACTCGATGACCTTCGGATCGCCTTTCATGACGGCCTCTCCACTCCAAACGGGGCTTAGCCCCTCTATATTGGAGGAATTCTAAACTGTATTGACGCCGGCCGCAAATGGCAAAATCGCGGCATTTGCCGCGTTTCAGGGAACCGACGGCGAAGTGTTCAGCGGTTGTTGCGGGGGCAGGCTTCGCAGCCGGGGGCCACGGCGGCCGCGTCGAGCGCCTCGTCCATCAGCCGCCGGATGGTGCGGGCACAACGGCCGCACTGCGCACTGCACCCAAGGCAGCCATAGACCTGGCTGGTGGAGCGCGGTGCGTCCGACTGGATGGCTGAGCGAACGTCCTTGTCGCTCAATACGTTGCAGGAGCAGACGATCATGGACCGGCAGACGTTTCCGAACGGCTGTATCGATACCGTGCGGATTTGCCCGGAAGCAAAGAAAAAGCGCGGTTTTTATACGTTATCTAATCTGCCTTGAGGGGGCCGGACCGGGCTCCGCAGGCCCCGCCGGGATCAGTGCGGCAGATACCCCGCGAAGGCGTAGCAGACGCAGAGCGCAAGGCTCGCCCAGACCGCCACGCTGAAATAGAGCGACATCCACGCGATCTCGTCCTTCCACTCGGCGAAATCGTGCGTCACCACCCGGCGGATGCTGGCGTCCCGCAGCCCCTCCAGCGGGCTCAGCAGCCTGGCCTGCGCCGCCACGTCGGCGCGCCATCGCTTCCAGTACATCGGCACGTCGATCGTTGCCAGAAACGCGAGATAGCCCGCGATCCCGACGATCGCGACGGCGAGGATGGCGCGAACCAGCCCGTCGAATTCGACAAGCTGCCGGCACAGCCCTGCCCCGATGATGAAGAAGGCCACCGCCCAGATCGAGTTCTCGATGGCGTGGTGGAGATAGTTCCTGGTCAGCACGGCATACCAGGAGAAGCATTGCGCAACCACGATCAGCGGAACGACCACCAGCGCGGCGTTCAGCGTCGTGTCCGCGCCTGTGATGGTGCCGAGCAGATGCAGCATGATCGCCCATTGCGCGACGAAGCTGATCTCGGCCACCGTTGCGACCGAGCGCCCGACCGTCACGTTCGACAGCCAGGTGTCGAACAGGCAGATGCGCTGCACGTCCGCGCGCGGAAGCAGCGACCGGAACGCGCAGCCGAACACATAGGCCGCGCTCAGGGCCAGCATAACCTCGATACCGACAGTGCCGCCGGCGCCGGCCCGCGGCTGCTGCAGCGTGTGGTACAGCCAGAACCAGGCAGCGATGTTCACGCCGCTCACCAGCGTGAGGAACGCCCACCACCGCGCCACCGGATTGGACCAGGCCAGAGATCCCGGCCGCGCCCGCCATTCCAGACTCATCGCTCGCTCCGCACGTAACCGAATTGACGTCAGACCGTCGTCATTCTGTCACGAATTGCGGCGCGGTTACGACAACATTCATGCGCGATTCATGTGCGCGCCGATTTCATGTGCGCGCCGATCCGCCGGCCCGGTGCCCGATGCAGAGTTCCGGAGCGCTCGCCGCGATTACGCCGCGGCGTCGGCGACGGCCGCGGCGATGCCGTCGACCACGTCCTCGACCAGCGATCTGTCGTCGCCCTCGCCCATCACGCGGATCACGGTCTCGGTGCCGGACGGGCGGATCACCAGCCGGCCCTGGCCGTCGAGCCGCTTCTCGCCGTCCTTGATGGCGCGAACCACCTTGGCGTCCTCCAGCGGCCTGCCCGCCTTGTAGCGGACGTTGCGCATGATCTGCGGCAACGGCTCGAAGCGACGGCAGACCTCGGAGGCCGGACGGTCCAGCCTCTTGATGACGGACAGCACCTGCAGCGCGGCGACCAGTCCGTCGCCGGTGGTGGCGTAGTCCGACAGGATGATGTGGCCGGACGCCTCGCCGCCGAGGTTGTAGCCCTGCTTGCGCATCTCCTCGAGCACGTAGCGGTCGCCGACCGCGGTGCGCGCCAGCGACAGGCCGTGACCTTCGAGGAACCGCTCCAGCCCGAGATTCGACATCACCGTCGCCACCACGCCGGGCTTGGCGAGGCGACCCTCTTCCTTCCAGCTCTCGGCGATCACCGCCATGATCTGGTCGCCGTCGATCAGATGGCCGCGCTCGTCGACCAGCACCACGCGGTCGGCGTCGCCGTCGAGCGCGATGCCGATGTCGGCGCGGATCTCGCGCACCTTGCCGGCCAGCGCCTCGGGCGCGGTCGAGCCGCATTCGCGGTTGATGTTGAAGCCGTCCGGCTCGACCCCGATCGAAACCACCTCGGCGCCAAGCTCCCACAATGCGGCGGGGGCCACGCTGTAGGCGGCGCCGTTGGCGCAATCGACCGCGATGCGAAGCCCGTCGAGCGACAGGTTGCGCGGCAGCGTGCGCTTGGCGAACTCGATATAGCGGTCCTGCACGCCGTCGATGCGCTTGGCGCGGCCGAGCGCAGCCGACTTGGCGAGCCTCTTCGCCAGGTCGCCGCCCAGCAGCGACTCGATCTCCAGCTCGATGGCGTCCGACAGCTTGTGTCCGTCCGGGCCGAACAGCTTGATGCCGTTGTCGTCGTAGGGATTGTGCGAGGCCGAGATCATGACGCCGAGATCGGCGCGCATCGAGCGCGTCAGCATCGCGACCGCCGGCGTCGGCATCGGACCGGTGAGCAGCACGTCCATGCCGACCGAGGTGAAGCCCGCCACCAGCGCGGTCTCGATCATGTAGCCGGACAGCCGCGTGTCCTTGCCGATCAGCACGCGGTGGCGATGCTCGCCGTTGCGGAACAGGAGCCCCGCCGCCTGACCCACCTTGAGCGCAAGCTCCGGCGTGATCGTGACGTTCGCCAGACCGCGGATTCCGTCGGTACCGAAATGCTTGCGGACCATGAACTCCTCAACCCGTAAGGCCGCCGCAACCCGCAAGGCCGCCCGGGGCGGGCTTATAGGGCAAGCCTATCCGGAATTCATTGAAAAATACGCCATTCCGGGTCCCGCCGAAGCGGGCCGGAACGGCGTTTATCGTTGCATTCGAGGCACTTGGCCTGTGGGCGGCCGGACCTGGAAAGAATTCGCTTACCGTCAGGCGGCGTTTTTGCCGCCGTCGCCGGGCTTCGGCTTGCGCGGCTGCGTGATGCTGACCGGGTCGGACCCGGCCATGCTCTCCTCCAGCCCCTGCTCCAGCGCGCGCTCGGCCGGATCGGCGGGCTTTTCGGATTTCGGCTTCGGCTTCACGTCCGGGTCGCCGCCACGCTTCTTGATGGCCGGTCTGCTCATAATAAGGTCTCCTGCAATGGGTCTCTCGATAACGTCCGGCTGGCCGATGCGTTCCGTGCCGTGCCGGAGCGCGGAAAAACGTGCTAATCAGCGGGTTCAACGGCCGGGCGAGACATGAAGGGCTATCCGTCGATCGAGGACCTGCGGCAGCGCGCGCGCCGTCGCGTGCCGAAGATGTTCTTCGATTACGCCGACGCCGGCTCGTATTCGCAGCAGACGCTGCACGACAACCGCAGCGACCTAGAACGCATCAAGCTGCGCCAGCGCATTCTGCAGGATGTCGACGCCCGCGACATCTCCGCCACCATCCTGGGAGAGAAGGTGCCGCTGCCACTCGCGCTCGGCCCGATCGGGCTCGGCGGCATGATGTACGGCGACGGCGAGATTCACGCCTGCCGCGCCGCGCAGAAGGCCGGCATCCCGTACACGCTCTCCACCATGTCGATCAATTCGATCGAGGACGTGGCGGGCGCGGTCGACAAGCCGTTCTGGTTCCAGCTCTACGTGATGCGCGACCGCGGCTTCATCCGCGAGCTGATCCAGCGCGCCGCAGCCGCCAGGTGCAGCGCGCTGATGCTCACCGTGGACCTCCAGGTGCTCGGCCAGCGGCACTGCGACGTGCGCAACGGGCTCACCGTGCCGCCCGAGATCAAGCTGAAGAACATCATCGACATCATGACCAAGCCGACCTGGGCGCTGTCGGTGCTGAAGGCGAAGAACCGCACCTTCGGCAACCTCGCCGGCCACGTGAAGGGCATGGAGAGCGTCAACTCGCTCGCCGCCTGGACCGCGAGCCAGTTCGACCCGACGCTGTCGTGGAAGGACGTCGAGTGGATCAAGAGCCTGTGGCCCGGCAAACTTTTGCTGAAAGGCATCCTCGACGTGGAGGACGCGCGCATCGCAGCGAAATGCGGCGCCGACGCCATCAGCGTGTCGAACCACGGCGGCCGCCAGCTCGACGGCGCGCCGTCCGCCATCTCGGCGCTGCCGAAGGTGGTGGACGCGGTCGGCTCCGACATCGAGATCCTGTTCGACAGCGGCGTGCGCACCGGCGCCGACATGGTGCGCGCACTCGCGCTCGGCGCCAGGGCTTGCATCGTCGGCCGCTCGTACATTTATGGACTGGGCGCCGGCGGCGAGGCCGGCGTGACGCACGCCATCAACGTGCTGGGCAAGGAGTTCGACGTAACCATGGCGCTGTGCGGCGTGAAGAACGCGCGCGACATCGACGAGCGCGTGCTGGCGGAGCCGCGCGGCGGCAATTTGTGAGAGGTTTTTGTTGCCGGGTGAACCGGCTCCACGCACTCCGTCCACCTCTCCCGCAAGCGGGGGAGGGAGCGCACCGCCGATGACGCTCTTCAGTACAAGGCAAGGACGCATACCGTGAAACTCCCAGGCCCCGACCATCCGATCGACATCACCCCCTCGCACCAACGCGTGCGCATCACGCTCAACGGCAGAACCGTCGCCGACTCGACGCGAGCGCTCGTTCTGAAAGAGGCGTCGTACAAGCCGGTGTACTACATCCCGCGCGCCGACGCCGACCTCGCGCTGATGCGCAAGACCGCGCACACCACGCACTGCCCCTACAAGGGCGACGCCTCGTATTACACGCTCACCGCCGGCGATCGCGTCGCCGAGAACGCGGTGTGGAGCTACGAGACGCCGTTCCCCGCGATGGCCGAGATCGCGGGGCACCTGGCGTTCTATCCGGACCGCGTCGACGCGATCGAGGCGGGCGAAGGGTAGCGGCGGCCGCTACCAGGTCGAGTAATAGCCGGGGCCGTAGGGGCCGTAGCACACGTTGACCCACTGCCAGCCGTCATAGCGCCAGCACGAATCGTAGAACGAGGTGGCGGCCACCAGTCCCACGCCGGCCACGAACGGCCACGCCGCGGCGCGGCGATAGTACGGATAGCGGTGACCATACCGGTATCCCGGATGACGGTAGCCATGCCGGTACCCGGGATAACCCGCGATCCGCCGCCCGGCATAGGGCGCGCCACGCCACGCCACGCCGCGCCCGACGGTGACGCCACGCCCGACGTATCCGCCGCGGCCGACGTAACCACCGCGATAGCCGCCGATCGATCCGGTGCGGATGCCGCCGGCCGGCATGCCGCGGAAGCCGCCGCCGACCGCGACACCGCGGAAGCCGCCGCCTCCATGGAAACCGCCGCCGCCGCGGTAACCGCCGCCGCGCTGCGCATACGCCGCGTCGATCGCCATGAATGCCATCAGGGCCGCCGCAGCGGCCAGCGCCAACAGCTTTTTCATTTTGGGTCCTCCCATCACGGCGCCAGACGCGCGACGCCGACAATCCAGCGTCGGGGCGCGCCGCGCCGCTGCCTTGATCTTAGTCAAGCCTTTGCGACAATTTCGAGGGGGCCGGTCCGTGTCATTCGCTCGTCGATATGACGCCGGCATCCCGTGGACCAGCCTCGCTTCGGCCCGCCGCGCGCCATTTTCCGCGCCCGGCACGTCGCAAGCGGGTGAAGCGAAATCCGGGGCAGATCGATGCAGCCGCGCCGCCGGCTCCGCATCCGCTGCGCTTCACTCGAGCTGCGTTCTCAATCGCTCGACGGCCTGGATGCCCGGGACAAGTTTTACACCGGGACTGGCCGAAGGCCGGACCCGAAGGCCCGGCCGTGACGGACGCTCGGTGTCATTTCACTCCTCCTTAAATCCGTACGCCTGCGCGTTGCCGGTCGCGCCGTAGTACTTGAACGGCAGGAACTTGCCGGTCATGCCGAGCTTGACGCGGTCGCCCTTCGGGTCGGCCTGGCGCTCGATCGACATGTCGAAGTCGATCGCCGACATGATGCCGTCGCCGAACTCCTCCTCGATCAGCACCTTCATGGCCGGGCCGTTCACCAGCACCAGCTCGTAGAGCCGGTAGATCAGCGGGTCGGTCGGCGGCATCGGCGTCGCGGTGCCGCGCATCGGCACCTCGTTGAGCATCGCCTGCTCGCTTTTGGACAGTCCGAACAGCTTGGCCGCGTTGGCGGCCTGCGGCCTGGTCAGCTTGTGCTGGCCGAGGATAGCGCCGGTGATCAGAACGGGCGACATGCCGCCGATCTCGTCGCAGATGTGCTTCCAGCTCCAGCCCTTCTCGCGCTTGATGTCGAGGAGCTTCTCGGTGAGGGCGTCGCGTTTCATTGGGTTGGTCTCCCGGCGTTAAGTTGAGTTCAGAACTGGCGCGTTGAATCGAAGTGGCGCGGCATGCTCCGTTCACCCTCCCCTGGAGGGGGAGGGTCGACGAGCATCGAGCGAAGCGAGATGCGAGACGGGGTGGGGTGAACTTTGCAGCGGAGAGGAGCTCACCCCACCCCGCCGCCTGCGCTCACTGCGTTCGCGCGGCGTCGACCCTCCCCCTCCAGGGGAGGGTGTTCGAGCGTGTGGCTGATGCATGCAAACCAACGCCCGCCCCTAATGCCCGCCGGCGGCGGCGCGAGCGGGCGCAGCGGCGGGCGGCGGCGCGGAGGTCGCAGCGGAAGCGGCCGCCACGGTCGGCTCGAAGCCCGGGCGGATCAGGGGCACCTTGCGGTGGTCGTAGCCCGGGTTCTCCTTCACGAAGGTGCGGCTTCGCGTGATGAGAAAGTCGACGATATGGTTGCGCACCGCGTAATAGAGCGGATGCTTGTGCAGGTCGATGCGCGCCCGGTCGCGCGGCAACGGGTTCTCGACGATTTCGGCGACCACGGCGCCCGGGCCGTTGGTCATCAGCACGATCCTGTCGGCGAGATAGATCGCCTCGTCGACGTCGTGGCTGATCATGAACGCGGTCTGGCCGGTGTCGAGGCAGATGCGGCGGACCTCGTCCTGCAGCGTGCCGCGGGTGAGCGCGTCGAGCGCGGAGAACGGCTCGTCCATCAGCATCATCTTCGG
>CAZGSW010000132.1:0-2064 GCA_964528635.1 uncultured Rhodoplanes sp.
GGGCTGGCGCAGGTACAGGTCGAGGTTGCCCAGGTTCACGTCAGGATCGCCGAGCAGTCGGCTCGAATCGATCGGCTGGGGGATCGGGTCGAGCGGGTCGAACGGCGCCTGGACCTGGCCGAAGTCTGATCGGTGCCGCACCGCCGCCCCGCGTTTCGTGCTGCTGTCACAAAGCGGCGGGTTGCCCGATACCGTGCGGAAAATGATCGCTGAAAATCTTGGGGTGTGCGGCTGATCCGCCACTGGAAAGCTGCCAATCCGAATCACATATCATGCCGCCATGAGCGGCCGCGCGGCGGCCGCCGCGCTACGGACCCCCCGCCCATGTCGATGGCTGCCGACGAACCGCTACCGCCGAAGGAATTCCGGCGCCTGCGGCCCCTCCCGCAACTCATTTTCGCCTCGCGCTGGCTGCAGCTTCCGCTCTATCTCGGACTGATCGTCGCGCAGTGCGTCTACGTTGCGCTGTTCCTCAAGGAACTGGTGCATCTGGTCACGCACACCATGACCTTCACCGAGCAGGAGATCATGCTGGTCGTGCTCGGCCTGATCGACGTGGTGATGATCTCGAACCTGCTGATCATGGTCATCGTCGGCGGCTACGAGACGTTCGTGTCGCGGATGGAGCTGCAGAGGCATCCCGATCAGCCGGAGTGGCTGTCCCACGTCAACGCCAGCGTGCTCAAGATCAAGCTCGCCATGGCGATCATCGGCATCTCCTCGATCCATCTGCTGCGGGTGTTCATCTATGCCGGCTCGCTCGGCACGGATAAAACCCATTACACGGTCGAGGGCGTGAAGTGGCAGGCGATCATTCACGTCATCTTCATCCTGTCCGCGATCGGCATCGCCTACGTGGAGAAGCTCAGTCAGGACGCCTATGCAGCCGGGAAGAAGGCACACCATTAGAACGGGCGTCATGCGAGCATTTGCCGCCGGTTCGCTGGCGGCGTGGCTGTCGCTGCCGGCGGCGGCTTTCGCCGATGCCGGGTTCGACCGTTTCGTGCAGTCGCTCTGGCCGGATGCGGAGAGGCTGGGCGTGACGCGTCAGACGTTCGTCGCGGCCACGCGCGGGCTCGAGCCGGACTATTCGCTGCCCGATCTGGAGTTGTCGGGAAAGCCGGACCGCGCGCCGCCGCGACAGGCGGAATTCGTGCAGACGCCGGCGGACTACGTCCGCGAGTCGTCGATCGCGCGGCTCGCCGTGCGCGGCAAGAAGCTCTGGCAGGAGCATCGCGCGTCGCTGGCGAAGATAGAGCAGCGCTTCGGCGTGCCGCCGCAAATCATCCTCGCCATCTGGGGGCGCGAGACCGCTTATGGCGGCCACCGGCTGCCGCACAACGCCATCCGCGTGCTGGCGACGCAGGCGTACGTCGGCCGCCGCAAGGACATGTTCCGCGACGAGTTTCTTGCCGCCCTGAAGATCGTCCAGGACGGGCACATCAACGTAGCCGGCATGCGCAGCTCCTGGGCAGGAGCGATGGGGCACACCCAGTTCCTGCCGACCGAATTCTACAAGCACGGCGTCGACCTCGACGGCGACGGCAAGCGCGACATCTGGAATTCGGTGCCGGATGCGCTCGCCTCCGCCGCTTCGCAACTCGTTGCCAAGGGCTGGCAGAGCGGCAAGCGCTGGGCCTACGAGGTGAAGCCGCCGTCCGGGATCGACTGCACCATCGCCGAGCCTGGCGTGACGCAGCCGGTCGGCGAATGGATCAGGCGCGGCTACCGGCCGGCCTACGGGCACAAGCTCACCGCAGAGGAGATGAAGGAAACCGCTTCGCTGCTGATGCCGGAGGGCGCTTACGGTCCCGCCTTCCTGACGCCGAAGAACTACTTCGTGATCAAGGACTACAACTTCTCCGATCTGTACGTGCTGTTCGTCGGTCACCTCAGCGACCGCATCCGCGACGGGCGCCCGTTCGAGACGCCATGGAGCAAGAACACGCAACTGCGCTCGGCCCAGGTCGAGGAGATGCAGCGGGTGCTCGCCGGGCGCGGCTTCTACAAGGACAAGATCGACGGCCGTGCCGGGATGCTGACGCGTTCGGCGCTCGGCGCCTA
>CAZGSW010000132.1:2164-12492 GCA_964528635.1 uncultured Rhodoplanes sp.
GCGCCGCCGGTCGTGTCCCGATCGGGAAAGCGATTACGGGCAGAAGTAGCGCGGACGGCTGTAGCCCATGAAGTTGCCGTATGGGTCGAAGCGCGGACGGCGCGCCCAGTAGCCGCCGGGGCAGGCGACCGGGCCGGGCTGCGCATACGCCGGATACGCGTGGTATCCAGGCGCAACCGCGTAGCCGCCGTAGGCCGGCTGCGAGTTTGCGATCGCGCCGCCGATGATCGCACCGGCCGCGAGGCCGCCGAGGATGCCGGCCGCGACTGCGCCGTTGTTGCGCGCGTGGGCGTCGCCGACCGAGCCGATGGCAAGGGCTGACACCGCGGTCAGCGCGAGAATGGTCTTCTTCATGCGTGTCTCCTGAGGTGCGCCCGGCTTCGGCACCGACCGCAAAACTGCGTTTGGCGCTAAAGATAAGGCCGCACGATTTGCTGAAAACTTAATGGCGGCATCGTGGCGGCAGCATTCGGAAATGCTTGTAAAATCAAAGCTGAACGCCGGTTCAGGTTGTGCGCGCGGCGGCGTAACGCTGGCCGGTTTGCGCGTGTTGCGGCGATCTCCTGCCAGCTACGGAACCGGCAGTTTCGGCTCGGTGCCCTTGTGCAATTGCATGTCGACGGTTGCGAGCAGAGCGGCGGTGGTGGCGTAGTTTCCCATCAGCAGCACGATGTCGATCAGCATGCCCGGATCGAACAGCGTCCTGGCCTTCGCGAACAGCTCGGACGTGACCCTGTGGGTCTGCCAGACCTGCCGCCCGAGTTCGATCACGGTGGCGTCGGTCTCGTCCAGCCCGGCGGTCGGACGCCGATGCTTGATCGCCTCGACCGTCTCGGGCGGCACGCCGACGCTCAGCGCCTCCGGTTCGTGCGCAGCCCATTCGAACTGGCTGTCCATCTCGCGCGCCGCGGTGAGGATCGCGACCTCCCGCACCCGCGGTGAAATCCCGGACTCGAACCGCAGGTACCGGTTGAGCGCGATCAGGTGCGGTGAAGCCTTCGTGAAAAGCTGGATGCCTGCGGGGCCTTGCAGTCCCATCATCGTCGCGCCCGGCCTTGTGCCACGGTCGTAGGCGGCCTTGCCCGCCTCATCAAGGTTGTCGCGCCTGGGCAGCGGCAGGCGGAATCCGGACTGCGGATCGATATCTGACGGCATGAGGATCACCGGCGTGTTGTGCGGGACGGCAGGAACGGGGCTATGGCGCCGGAACGGGCACCTCGTGGACCTTCATCCCGAGTGCCACCGAGGTGTAGTAGCCGAGCAGCACCAGCACTTCGGCGATGCCGTCGCGGCCAATCGACTTCTCGATCTCGGCGAACTCCGAATCCGACAACCTGGTCTTGCTCGCCAGCGCCGTGGCGAAGCGATAGACCGTACGCTCATGCGGATCGGTGAAGCCGGGGTCGCGGCCGGCGAGCACCGCGTCGATCTGCTCCTGTGTCAGTCCGGCGGCCTTGCCGGCCTTGATGTGGGCCTGCTTGACGTATTCGCCGTCCCAGTGTTGCGCGATCACCAGGATCCCGATCTCGACCTCGCGGGTTGAAAGCGAGGAGCGCTTGTTGAGAAAAGTGCCGATGTGCTCCATGCCGCTCGCAACCGTCGGCGAGTGAATCCATATCTTGTACGGCCCCAGGATGCGGCCGCGTCCGGCGACGAGCTGCTCGAACACGGTCTTCTGTTCGCCGGTCAGCTTGTCGGCCGGAATCTCCAGCGTGCGGTTCATGCCCTGCCTTTCCTGGAAGTCGTTATCTGAAACCCGAGAGATCGAGTCGTTCCGACGGGCCGAGCCAGATCACGTGGTCGGTGTGATCCTTCAAGGCGTTGCCGGTCTGCGCGTGCGTGAAGATGGTGAGGCCGCCGCGGTTGAGAACGAGCCAGGGGATGACCTTTTCGAACTGGCTGGTCTCGATCGTAAGCTGGCAGCTTCCGCGCGGATGCGGACCGACCGGATTGTCGTGCATGCGGCCGACCTTGACCCCGAAAGCTTTCGCAGCGCCCTCGCAGAGCCGCACGGCATCGGCTCGCGTGCCGGCATCGTAGTAAACGTGCGCGTGGTAGTTCTCGATTTCGCGCATCATTCCGCCGCCGTCGCAGTGCTCTTGCTTGGGAAGAACCGGTTTTCCGGCCGGGGCAGGCCGAGGTTTTCCCGTAGCGTCCTGCCTTCGTATTCCTTGCGGAACACGCCGCGCCGCTGCAACTCGGGGATCACCTGTGTGCAGAAGTCGTCCAGTCCGCCCGGCAGGTAGGGAAATTGCAGGGTGAAGCCGTCCGACGCTTCGGTTGCCAGCCATTCCTCCATCTCGTCGGCGATACTCGTTGCGGTTCCGACCATGGCGAGCCCGCCAAAGCCGCCGAGCCGCTGTGCGAGCTGGCGCACGGTCAGATTTTCCCGCTTGCCCAGCGCTATGGCTCGGTCGCGGCCGCTCTTTGAGGCGTTGCTCTCCGGAATATCGTCCGGCAACGGCTTGTCCGGATCGAACCTCGACGCGTCGTGGCCGAGCGCGATCGACAGCGATGCTATGGCGTTGGCATAGTTGACCTGGCTGTCCAGCAAGGCGCGCTTCTGCTTCGCTTCCTCGACGGTCTCGCCGAGAATGACCATGCACGCCGGCAGGATGGTCATGTGATCCGTGTTGCGGCCGAGTTTTTTCATCCGCCCTTTCACATCGGCGTAGAACGCCTGCCCGGCGGCCATGTTCGGCAGCGCCGTGAAGACCATCTCCGCGGTCTCGGCGGCAAGCTGGCGACCCGCGTCGGATGCGCCGGCCTGCACGATGACGGGCCAGCCCTGCACCGGCCGCGCGATGTTCAACGGTCCCTTGACGGACAGGTATTCGCCCTTGTGGTTGAGCACATGCATCTTCTCAGGATCGAAGAAAATGCCGTTCTCCACGTCGCGGATAAATGCGTCGTCGGCCCAACTGTCCCAGAGTCCGGTGACCACATCATAGAATTCACGCGCCCGCTTGTAGCGCTCGCCGTGCTCCATGTGTTCTTGCATGCCGAAGTTGAGCGCGGCATCCGGATTCGATGTGGTGACGATGTTCCAGCCCGCTCTTCCGTTGCTGAGATGGTCCAGCGACGCAAACCGGCGCGCGATATGGTACGGCGCGTCGAATGTCGTGGAGCCGGTTGCGACGAGGCCGATCCGCTCGGTGCACTGGGACAGGGCGGAGAGAAGGGTGAACGGTTCGAACGACGTCGACGTATGGCTGCGCTTGAGCGCATCCATCGGCATGTTCAGGACCGCCATGTGGTCGGCCATGAAAAAGGCGTCGATCTTCGCGGCCTCCAGCGTCTGAATGCAGCGCTTCAGATGCGCGAAGTTGAAATTCATGTCCGGCCATGCGCCGGGGTAGCGCCAGGCGCCGGTGTGTATCGACGCCGGACGCATGAACGCGTTGAAATGAAGCTGGCGGGTGGGCATCGGTCTTGGCTCGGCTGGTATGTCCGCCGACTATACGGTCGATGCCGCGTCAGGGAAACCGTGAGGGTTTCCCTGATACCGCTTTGGCATTGTTGTCCCGCTCGTTGCGCGGCTGGGAGAATTATTTTTGCGCGATCCCGGCCTTCTCGCGGACGGTTGACCACTTGGTGCGTTCGTCGGCCATGAACTGGGCGAACTGCTGCGGCGTCGAGGTCTTGACCACAGCGCCGATCTTGGCGAGCTGGGCGCGGATATCCGGCTCCTGCAGCATTTCGTTCAGCGTCGTGTTGAGTTTTGCGACGACTGCGGGCGGCATGCCCTTCGGGCCGTACAGGCCGTACCACGTCGTCACATCGTAGTTCGGGACGACGCCCGACTCGACGACAGGCGGAATCTTGGGTGTGGTGGGGAAGCGGTCCCGTCCTGTCACTGCGAGTGCGACGAGATTGCCGGACTGAACCTGTCCCAACGTGGCGGTGATCGTGTCGATCGACATGTCGATGTTTTTCGCGAGCAAAGCGGACATGACTTCCGGTGTCGTCTTGAATGGTACGTGCAGCATGTCCACACCGGCGGACTGCTTGAGCAACTCGCCTGCAAGATGCTGGGTGGCGGCAAAACCCGGGCTGCCGAACGTGATCTTGCCGGGATTGGCCTTGGCGGCCATGACCAGCGACTTGACGTCCTTGTACGGCGAATCCGGCCGCACCAGCATGAACAGGCCGGCTGTTGCGATTTGCCCGACCCAGTCGAATGACTCGACCGCGTCGTAACGCATGTTCTTGGTGATGACCGACGCGATAATCTGGCCCGCGGTCTGAACGCCGAGCGTGTAGCCGTCTTTCGGAGCGTTCGCGACCGCTTCATTGCCCAGAATGCCGCCCGCGCCCGGCCGGTTCTCGACCACGACGTTCTGGCCGAATTTCTGTTGCATCCGGTGTGCCAGAATGCGCGCGATGATGTCGGAGCCGCCGCCGGCGCCGAACGAGCTGATGATCCTGATCGTCTTTGACGGATATTCCTGTGCGGCAGCGGGGGCCGCGAGGCCGGCGGCGACAAGGCACGCAGACAGCCTCAGCATGAATGCTTTCATTATGTTTCCTCCCTTTATGGCGGCGACGATATTGCGGGCGACAATGCCGGTCAAATTGCGATGGCCGTCTGCCATAGAGATCATTCGTCACAGGGCCGCTTGTTTGTTTTGAGCGGCTGCAATGTATGCCGTCAGAGCCGGTGTGGCGTCACGTGCCGGGATCGGTTCGCTGATAATGGCGACGGCGATCGTGCGGGCGCTGGAGCAGGAGGCCGGTGACAGCCTTCACTTCGCGCTCAAGGCTCTTGCCGCTTCACGGTCACTGGGGCGCCGACGCACGGGCAGCCAGGCGCGGCATGTCCGTAAGGTCTCGCGCAGGCGCCCGGCCGATTTGCGATGACGGTGCGCAGGGCCTGACTCAAATTTCGGCAGTGAGGCCGCCGCAACCTTGGTCCGGGTGTCCGGTTCCATTTGAAAAACGATTGGCGGCAAAGGCTTAAGCAGTCTGGCTTGGCATTTGCTTTGAGGGAATAGCCGGGCCAACTCGTGCCAACAGAAGAAACGCCATGTCGATACCGACCAACTCCGATGGGCTCCCCCGTGTGCGTGATGCGGCGCCCGAAACGACCGGAGCGGCATTCGAGCCACATCCGCCTTCGCCGCGCGCGGCTTCGTTCATCGCGGCTGCGATGTTCGCCGTGATTGCAATCGTCGGCGTTGCCGTCGCCGGTGAGTACCACTCCAATCCCTGGCTGCTGAGCTGGATTCCGGCGACGTGCTGCGTCACCAACGATTGCTGCTGGCAGGTTACCGAAAGCGAGCTGAAGTCTTTGCCTGACGACAACTGGGAGGTGGTTTCCACAGGTCAGGTTCGAAAGCGGACCGACTGGTCGCCGGACGGCAAGTTCTATCGGTGCGCCTGCGACTATGACGTAGCGAGCCGTCACTGGATCCGTCATCAGGGCGCCAACACGCGCTGTCTGTTCGTTCCGATGCGGACGGCCGGTCTCTAGGGCTGCGGTACCGCGTCAGAAAATTTGATCGGCACGGGCGGTCGGTCTTTGCGGGCGCCGTCAATTCCAGCGCGGCTGCGCGACGATCAGGCCGAGCACCAGCAGGCCACCCAGCAGTCCCGGCAGGGCGAGGATCGATAGCACCGCGCAGGCGGCCTTGCGGCGTCCCCGAGCATTGAGCGCCAGGCCCACGACCAGCACCGCGGCGATTCCGCCGAGCAGGGCGAGCCAAAGGGTGATGTTGAACGACGAGACCGAACCGTCGCCGATTCCGATCGCAAAGAAATAGAGTGCAACCAGCGCGACGGCGGCGTCGATCGTGAACAGGATCCGGAATGCCCACATGGCGGCAGCCTAGCACCGGCCGTCGGGGTGGGCAGCCGCCGAATTCCGGCTGCCTGCGAAATTCCGCCCCCTTGCCATCGGTCACCACCGCGCTAAACACGCAGTTCCAGTCCATTTTAGAAAACCGGTGAACCCATGCTGATTTCACGCCGCTCGTTGCTTGCCACCCTCGCCGCCGCGCCCGCCACAGCCGTTCTGTCGCGCGCGGCCCTTGCCGCCTATCCCGACCGCCCGGTGCGGCTGATCGTGCCGTTTGCGGCCGGCGGCAATGCCGATCTGGTCGGGCGCATGCTCGCCGAGAACATGGGGCCGTCGCTCGGCCAGAACATGGTGGTGGAGAACCGCGGCGGCGCTGGCGGCAGCCTCGGAGCAGGCGTGGTCGCGCAGTCCGCGCCCGATGGCTACACCCTTCTTATCGGCTCGAACGGCCCGCTCACCGTCAACCCGTTCGTGCAGGCCAAGCTGTCCTACGATCCGCTCAAGGACTTCACCCCGGTCGGGCTCGCCAATCTCGCACCCCACGCCATCGTGGTGAACCCGTCCGTGCCGGCCAAGACGGTGGCCGAACTGGTGGCTCTGTCCAAGAAGCAGGGCGTCACCATCGCCACCTCGGGTGCCGGCAGCGCCGGCCACATGACGCTGGTGCGGTTCATGACCGCGACCGGCGCCAATTTGACCCACGTGCCCTACAAGGGCGGAGCGACGCTGGTGCCGGACACGCTGTCCGGTGTGGTGAACGGCATGATGACGGAGATGTCGACCGCATTGCCGCAACACAAGGCCGGCAAGCTGCGCATTATCGCGGTGGCGTCGTCGTCGCGCTCGCCGCAGGTGCCGGACGTGCCGACCATGCAGGAGGCCGGACTGAAAGGGTTCCTCGCCGCGAGCTACGTCGGTCTGCTGGCGCCGGCGAAGACCCCCGCGGAGGCCATCGACAAGCTGCAGGCCGCACTGCAGAAGGCGCTGGCGATGAAGTCGGTGCAGGACCGCTTCCTCGCGACCGGCGCGGAACTGGTCGCCGAGCCGCTGCAGAATTCGAAGGGCTTTGCCGACTATATCCGCAAGGAATACGCCGCCACCGCCGAGGCTGCGAAGGCTGCGGGTCTGACGCCGCGATAACCCGGCGATGCGAGGGACGCGCGGGCGGAACCTTGCGGCCGTCCGCGCGTTGAACCCGCTCGCGGGAATCACGTTCGCTCCCTGAAAGGACAGACCATGCGGCTGATGTCGGGACTTCGGGCCGGGCTTATCGCCCTGTTTGCCATTGTTGCGCTGGGTGTTGCGTCCCCCGCCTACGCGGATTCCGGATCGATCCGGCTTTCCATCGTGAAGGGCGGCTGGTTCATCGGCGGCTCCGCCGGCAGCGGTGTTCTGACCTTCCGTGGCCGCAGCTATCCGCTTTCGATCGGCGGCATCAGCTACGGCCTGACCTTCGGCGCCTCGCAGACCGATCTGGTGGGCCGCGTGACCAACATCCGCCGTCCCTCCGATGTCGCCGGCGTGTACGGCGCAGCCGGCGCTGGCGCCGCGATCGGCGCGGGCGCGCAGGCGATCGTGCTGCGCAACGAGAAGGGCGCGACGCTCACGCTGTCCGGCCGGCAGGTCGGCCTGATCGCCAGCGCCGATCTCAGCGGGCTTGCGATCTCGATGAGATAGCGGCGGCACTATATCCGGGCGCCGCTGTTGTAGCTCTGGATGAGCTGGTTGTAGTCGCGCAGCAGGCGGGGCGGCGAGCCTTCCACCATCCAGCCGCCGCCGGACGAGAGCATCATGCGGTCGCCCTGGCTGTAGGGCACCTTGTCGCGAATGCGGCGCATCAACTGCTTCGCGGTGGTGAGAAACGCCTTGGCGTTGTTGACGAACATCGAGCCGATCTTGGTGTCGGGGCTGTCGCCCGGAAGCTGCGCCGCGGATTTGACGATTGCCTCGTAGTCGTTCACCGCGCTGGTGATCGCGGCGAGATCGGGCTTGGCGCCGTCGCTGGCGCGCATCACGCGCTTGGCCTGGATCATCATCGCCTCGACGTGGTAGCGCGCCTTGCGGCCTTCCTTCTGCTCGACCTCGGCGAGCCTCTGCTGCGCGCGGCTGTCGTTGATCGCCTCGACGCCCGAGCGCAGCGCCTTGTCGGCAATGGCGAAAGTGTCCCATGCGGCGACCAGCCGGGGGTGCATGGCGCGTCCCTTGGCCATCCTGTCGTCCTTGTAGTCCTCCTGGGTGTAGTAGTCGTCGGCCTCCTTGAGCAGCGGCTCGAGCTGCGTCACCGCCTCCACGTAGGCGCTGGCGGCGGTCTCGAGTTCGCCGATGCGCGGCTCCATCGCGTTGGCCTTCTCGACCTTCTTCCGGCAGTCGGAGGTGTCGTAGATCGTGTAGGTGCCGTAGATGATGCGCTCACGCCCGGTCGGCCCCTTCTTGCCCACCCAGCTGAAATAGCGCTTCCGGGAATCGAACGAGCGCGCCGACAGCCGGTTGATGCAGCCGACGTAGGCGTTGAGCTTCTCGGTCAGCGCGGCCGCGGGGTCCTTCTCCTGCGCGAGAGTCGGGGAGGGGGAGGGCGAAGCGGCAAGCAAGGCTGCTGCGGCGGCGAGGATGAGGGGGCGGAACGGTGTCATGACGGGCCCTCCGGCGCGGGCGGCGCTTTTGGCCGGCGCCGCGCAGCACATATGGAGCATTGGTCGCGCCGGGGTGCAATCCGGTTCAAGCGCCGCCCTCCCGTTGCGATGCACGCGACATAGACCAGCGCCGACACCGCGTTGCATCTTGCCGCATCGGCGGACTACGCTTCGCGCCATGAAGGCCGGCGCGCCGGGTCGCGCGCGGGCCGGGCAGGAGGCGAAATGAACGACGCAAGCAATCCCGGCTACCTGCCGGGCGATCCGCGCTACGGGCTGCAGGGCGAGGCGCTGAAGGACTACTACCGTAAAAAGGCCGCGCAGTGGGCGATCTACTGCTGGGACAAAGCGGGCATGGCGGAGACGCGCCGCAAGCTGCTGGCCGAGCAGAAGGCTTACGTGAAGAGCTTCGGCGAGCGCGAGATCGGCTACGGCCATTTCCTCTCCGATGACGGCCGCGACACGCTCGGCACCTGCTACTTCATGCAGCTCGACGACCGCGCTGCCGCCGACAAGTTCGTCGCCGACGAGCCGCTGAACAGGGCCGGCGTCTACGCCCGCGTGGAGATCCAGCGCTGGTCGAACAGCTTCCAGAAGCGCGCCGCGGAGTACAGGCGCAAGGGCATGCAGCAGTTTCTCTGCACCGGGCCGAAGACCGGCACGCCGGAGTTCTTCCGCGAGCACCTGCACGCGCACGAGAGCTACTTCGCCTCCTACGCCGACAGCTTCATCTTCCGCGGGCCGATCCGCTCGCCCGACGGCACCGACAACGTCGGCACCGCGCTGCTGCTGGAACTGCCCGACCGCGCCGCGGCGGACAGGTTCTGGAACGAGGAGCCGTTCTCGAAGCACGGCGGCTACGCGCGCGATGCGCGGATCGTGCGGTGGGCGTTCGGGGATTGAATCGCGCGTTGCGCGCCCATCGCGACGACGGGAACGGAGGATGCGAGCGCCGCGAGCCGCGTCATCAGCGTGCGGCGACCGATGTAGAGCCATTGCGGGTCGTGTGACATGCGCCGCTCCTCCCCCGATCATCCTTCTCCGCTGAGAGACCATCACCCTGCCGCGCGGACGGTGAGTGTCCGTGCGGTTACTTCAACGCCAGCACCACCGGGCCGCCGACCGGATCGGTGACGCCCAGTCCGCCGCCCAGGTCCTCCAGCGTGTCGCGGAACGAATTGAGCGTGGCGACCATATTGGGCCGCGCGCCGGCGAGCGCCTCCATGTCGTTCCATTCGGCGATGATGCAGTAGCTGCGCTCACCGGTCTTGATCATGTTGACGTGGCGCAAGCCCGGCCACTCGGCATGGATGTTCCTGTGGGCGTCGAGGAATTCCTGTTCGCGCCCCGGTTTCACCTTGAAGCGCACAGCGTTGAAAGCGGTCATGGCGGTCTCCCGTCGGTGGGATGGCATGATGTGGCGCATGCGTGGCCGCGGCAATGTTCGCGTGCGATTCCCCGATGCGATTGTCAAACAGCCATGCACGATCGTCCGGGCGTTTCATTCCGGCGCCCGGTGCCGGCCGTTTCGTTTGCCCCCGTGAAGCCGAGGGGGCGGAGCGCCGAAAGACGCTTTCTTCAGAGTGACGCCATTTCCGGCGTCCGCATCCCATGACGCGGGATGCTCGCCTTCCGGCGCTCCACCGCGACGCTTTCCGGCTGCCGGGGCCGCGCTTTTCGTCGGGGGCTCGGTTCGCCTGCACCTCGCCGTCAGCGCATTTGCGCGCGTCCTGCGATCGCATCGAGCGCCGCCCTCCGTCCGTCAGCGAACCTGTCGCGGGGGGTCGTAGTGCCCCCGGGCGGGTCCCGGCGCCGCCCGGGCCTTGTGCTTGCGAGACACAAATCGCGGGCGCCGCACCCGCTCCGCCTTCGAACGCCTCCGGAGACGCCCTCGTGTGAGC
>CAZGSW010000133.1:0-5091 GCA_964528635.1 uncultured Rhodoplanes sp.
CGATCTGGACAGGCGCGACCGCCCGTGGCTAGAACGGCGCATGAAGACCTTCCTGCTTCGCTTCTTCACCTGGTGGAACGGCCAGACGTTCGGCACCCAGCTCTGGACCTGGGCGTACGGCGAACTGGTCGGCGAAGACGAGTTCGGCAATCGCTACTACCGGACTCGTGGCGGCAAGGTCGACCCGACGCTGCTGATGGAGCGGCGCTGGGTGATCTACAACGGCGTCGCGGAGCCCACGATGGTGCCGCCATCGTGGCACGGCTGGCTGCATCACACCGTCGACACGCCGCCGACCGTTGAAGACTACAAGCCGCGGCCGTGGCAGAAGCCGCACCGGCCCAATTTGACCGGCACGCCGGCTGCACAGCGGCCGTCCGGCTCGACGCTGACGCGTGGCCGCCGTCCGAAGGCCACCGGCGATTACAAAGCCTGGACGCCGGGCCACTAATCGCTTTTCGCGGCAATGGTTTAGGCCGTTCGCCGGGCCAGACCGCCCTTTCCACGCCTTATTCGCCGTGTTAACCGAAGGCAATTGGCGACGGCAAACCTGCCACAGCCCCGACGTAGCCGGCGGATGGTGCGATTTCGAACCGTCTTGGTCTTGATGGCAGCGACAGCGGTCGCCACGCCCGCGCACGCGCAGTTTCCGAATATCTTCGAACAGTTGTTCCAGCCGCCGCGGCCGCCAGCCGATGTGCCGCTGCCGCCGCCCGGCACGCAGCCGCAGCGCCAGCAAGGTCTGCCGCCGGGACCGCCGCCGCGTCGGCAGCAAAGCAGGCTGCCGCCGGGACCGCCGCCGGGCCGCATTCAGCAGGAGCCGTTGGGACCGCCCGACGGTCAGCAGCAGCTGCCGCCTCCGGGTCAGCGCGGCACTGTCGCGCCGCCGACCGCCAACACGCCGCCTCCGCAGCCGACCAACACAGAGCCGCAGCCGGGCGATGAGATCATCATGGAGCCGCCGGCGCAGAAGGTCGACAACCCGACGGCGGTATTCTCGGGGCTCGACAAGATCACCGGCCGGATCATCAACTTTGAAGTCGCGATCAACGAGACTGTTCGATTCGGTGCGCTCGAGGTCACTCCCCGGGTCTGCTACACGCGGCCGCTGACAATGGCGGCGAATACCGATGGATTCATCGAGGTCGACGAACTGACACTGCAGGGTGAATTGAGGCGAATCTTTACCGGCTGGATGTTCGCCGCAAGTCCCGGCCTCAACGCCGTCGAGCATCCGATCTACGACGTCTGGTTGACCGATTGTAAGGGCGCCAAGCAACCCGAGATCGCCGAGGCGCCGCCCGAACCGGAGCCCGCTGCGGAGAAGCCCGCGCCGGCACCGCCGCCGCGCCGTGCTCCGCCGCCACCCCGGCGCGCGCCGCAACAGTCGCAGCCGCTGCCGCCTCCGGGAACGCAGCCGTTGCCGCCGCCCGGCACGTCTCAGCGTTAATTATCCCGCCTGCTGCCGCAGGAAGCGTAGCGCTTCGTCACCGCTGACGGGCCGGTCGACAGGCAGTGCCGCGAAGTCGGCTTCGCCGACCAGCGCCTGTTCCAGAAGCCGATGGTAATGCTGCATGGGCAATTCGATTGCCCCGAACGTCCGCAGGTGATCCGTGACGTACTGCGTGTCAAGCAGCAGGAAACCGCCGGCATTGAGACGCGCCGCAAGATGCACCAGTGCGATCTTCGAGGCGTCGCGGGCACGGTGGAACATGCTCTCGCCGAAGAAAGCGCGCCCGAGCGAGACACCATATAAACCGCCTACCAGCACCCCGTTTTCGTAGGCCTCGACGCTGTGGCAATGCCCGATGTCGTGAAGCTTTCGGTACAGCGTGCGGATGCGGCTGCTGATCCAGGTGCGGGTGCGGCCGGGCGCGGGCTCCGCGCAGCCCTCCAGGACTCCATCGAAGTCGTGGTTGACGCGGACTTCGAAACGATCGGAGCGCACCGTGCGCGCCAGCCGCGATGTTACGATGAAATTATCCAGCGGCAGGATCCCGCGTTCTTCCGGCTCCATCCAGTGCAGGGACGGATCGTCGGCGCCATCGGCCATGGGGAAGATGCCGCAGGCGTAAGCCTTGAGCAGGACCTCCGGTGTGATCTCGATCGGTTCGCGGTTGGCCATTGCGTAATTCCGGTACTCCGGCACCCCCGGTTTTCATCCTACCGCGTGGGGCGGTCCGAGTAACGCCCCGGCTTAAGCAGGGGTTAGGCATGATCCTCGCAATTTTCCGAAAAGCCGCAACATCCGCCACATCGTGACGTTGGTGTGGCGCCCCGGGGATGGGGCAGCGACTGGGGAGAGGACCATGAACGGCGAAGCGACAACGGCGCCAACCCGCGTGCTGCTGGTCGAGGACGAGTTTCTGATCAGCGATATGGTGGCTGAGGTGCTGACCGGACACGGCTGCGAGGTGCATGTGGCGGTGACTGCAGCCGACGCTTTGCAGCACCTGACGGGTGGCGAGCCCTGTGACGTGCTCTTCACCGACATCAATCTGCCCGGCGGAGTCGACGGCACCCGGCTGGCGCAGCTTGCCCGCCAACTGCGGCCGGGGCTCCCGGTGGTCTATGCCTCGGGTCTGTTCAGCGCGATTGGCCAGCTCGATGCGGTGCCTGATGCGGTGTTCGTTCCCAAGCCGTACGATCCGGAGCAGGTCTGGGACCTGCTTCGCAAGCAGGCCTCGCGGCACTGAAGCGGGGACAGACCCGACCTCAGCGGCTCATTCCGCCGCCGGCGAGGAACTGCTCCAGCCAGTGGATGTGGTACTCGCCGTCGATGATGTCCTGTTCGCGGACGAGCCGGCGGAACAGCGGCAACGTGGTGTCGATGCCGTCCACCACGAACTCGTCGAGCGCGCGCTTGAGACGCATCAGACATTCCGTGCGCGTCTTGCCGTGCACGATCAGCTTGCCGACCATCGAGTCGTAGTACGGCGGGATCGTGTAGCCTTGGTACACTGCGGAGTCGACCCGCACGCCAAGGCCGCCGGGCGGGTGATACGACGCGATCCTGCCGGGCGACGGCAGAAACGTGGCGGGATTCTCCGCGTTGACGCGGCATTCGATGGCGTGCCCGCGGAACTCCACGTCCTGCTGTGCGATCGGCAGTTCGCCGCCGGCCGCGACGCGGATCTGTTCGAGCACCAGATCGATGCCGGTGATCATTTCGGTTACCGGGTGCTCGACCTGGATACGGGTGTTCATCTCGATAAAGTAGAACTCGCCTTCCTCGAACAGGAATTCGATCGTTCCGACGCCGAGGTACTTCATCTGGCGCATGGCGTTGGCAACGATCTCGCCGATCCTGTCGCGCGCTACGACGTTGAGCGCGGGCGATGGGCTCTCCTCAAACACCTTCTGATGGCGGCGTTGCAAAGAGCAGTCGCGTTCGCCGAGATGGATGGCGTTGCCGCGTCCGTCGCCGAGAATCTGGAACTCGATGTGGCGGGGCTTCTGAAGGTACTTTTCGAGATAGACAGCGTCGTCGCCGAACGCCGCCTTGGCCTCCGTGCGCGCGGTCGCCAGCGCCGTGGCGAGATCAGCCTCACCGTGCGCGACCTTCATGCCGCGGCCGCCGCCGCCGGCTGCCGCCTTCACCAGCACCGGAAAACCGATACCGCGCGCGACCGCAATGGCCTCGTCGTCCGAATTCACGCCGCCTTCGGAGCCGGGCACGCAGGGAATGCCCAGCGCCTTCGCGGTCCGCTTGGCTTCGATCTTGTCGCCCATCTGGCGGATGTGCTCGGCTTTGGGGCCGATGAAGTGAACGCCATGCTCGCCGAGGATTTCGGCAAACCGGGCATTTTCGGACAGGAAGCCGTAACCGGGGTGCACGGCGTCAGCGCCGGTGATTTCGCAGGCGGCCAGAAGCGCAGGAATGTTGAGATAGCTGTCCCGGGCCGGCGGCGGGCCGATGCACACGCTTTCGTCGGCAAGCCGCACGTGCATGGCGTTTGCGTCGGCGGTGGAGTGAACCGCCACCGTCGGGATGCCAAGCTCCTGACAGGCGCGCAGCACGCGCAGCGCAATCTCGCCGCGGTTCGCTATCAGGATCTTGTCGAACATGCCGGGGTGCGCCCGCCGCTCACTCGATGATCATCAACGGTTCGCCGAATTCCACCGGCTGCGCGTCTTCGATCAGGATCTGGGTCACCGTACCGGCTCGCGGCGCCGGAATCTGGTTCATCGTTTTCATCGCCTCGACGATCAGAAGCGTGTCGCCCGCCGCGACCTTGCTGCCGACATCCACGAACGGCTTTGCTCCGGGCGAGGGCGCCATGTAGGCGGTGCCGACCATGGGTGAGCTCACTACGCCCGGATGGCTGGACAGGTCGGCCGCGGCCGGGACAGCGGCAGCCGCCGCTGCAGGCACCATGGCAACAGCAGGTGCAGCCCCGACCACATGCGTGACCTCGCGGCCCCGCGCGACCCGCACGCGCGAGCCGTCCCGTTCGATCTCGATTTCGGTCAGGCGGGTCTCGTCCAACAGCTCCGCGAGCTGGCGGATCAGTTCTCGGTCGAGTTCGAATCCCTGTGCCGGCTTCTTTGCCATCGTCCGCGTCAACGCCTGGATTTCGTTCCGGTCATCTGCGCCAGCGCCTCGATCGCCAGCGCATAGCCGTGGATCCCGAAGCCGGCCATGGTGGCCCGGGCGACCGGTGCGATGATGGATGCATGGCGCCACGTTTCGCGGGCGAAAATATTGCTTACGTGCACCTCGATGGCCGGCACGCCGACGGACTTGATCGCGTCGTGAATCGATACGGACGTGGTGGTGAAGCCGGCGCCGTTGATCACGATGCCGGCGGCCTTTTTCGCGCCGGCTTCCTGGATCACGTCGACCAGGACTCCCTCATGGTTGGAGCAATGAAACGAAATCTCGAAACCGTAACGCTTGCCTGCCTCCCGGCACAGCTTCTCCAGGTCCTTGATGGTGGCTCGGCCGTAGATCTCCGGCTGGCGCGCGCCCAGCAGGTTCATGTTGGGGCCGTTGAGCACGTAGACGGTCTTCGCCATGCGACAACCTCGAACGGTCGCCTGCGGCGACGGTTCGCGCCTTATAGGCAGTTGGGCCGGAAAGGGGAAGCT
>CAZGSW010000133.1:5191-12430 GCA_964528635.1 uncultured Rhodoplanes sp.
CTCGGTCAGTTGGTCGCCGCCTGGAGACCCAGCACCTTGGCGATCTCCTCCACGGACTTGAACTGCGCGTCGATCGAGGCGGCAAGCTCGGCCGCTCCTCCGGGAACCACCTCCTGGCCGCTCGCGACCAGCTTGTCGGCCACGGCCTTGTCGGCCAGCGCCTCCTTGACGTCCGCGGCGATGCGCTCCCGCAGCGCCAGCGGCATGTCGCGCTGGCCGAAGATGCCGACCAGCCCGTCGAAGGTCAGATCCGGAAATCCGGCCTGTCCGATGGTCGGCACGCCGGGCATGTTGGAGACCGGCTGGCTCGAACTGACCGCCAGCAGCTGGACGCGTCCCGCCTGCACCTGGGGTCGCACAATGGCGTAGGCCGCGCTGTAGAGATGCAGGCGGCCTTCGCCGACGTCCGTCAGGGCCTGCACCGGATTGCGATACGGCACCTTCGCCATGTCGATCCCGGCCTTCTTCAGCCATGCGGCGACGATCAGGTCGGTCGCGCCGGTGATGGTCGCCCAGTTGAGCTTGCCGGGCTGCGCCTTCGCCATGTCGGCCAGCTCCTTGAACGACTTGATGTTCAGGGAGGCCGGGGCGGTCAGCGCCACCACGGTGGCGCTGATGCGCGCCACCGGCGCAAGGTCGCTCATCTTGTAGGGCAGCTTCTTGTGCAGATAGGGGTGGGCGGTGAAAGAGGACGCCGGCCCGAGGAACAGGAGGTGATCGTCGTTCGCGCTGATGAAGCCCGTGATCGCGACGAACCCGTCGCCGCCCGGGCGGTTCTCGACCACCACCGACTGCTTCCATTTGGCGGACAGTTTCTCGGCGATAAGACGCGCACCCAGATCGGCGCCGGAGCCGGCGCCGAGCGGAAGCAGGAACTTCACCGGCCGTGTCGGCCAGGCCTGGGTCTGGGCCTGGGCCTGTTGCGCCGCCGGCAGCGCAAGGGCGGCGAGCGCTACAGCCGCGCCGACCCATCGTTTGATCCTATTCATGGATGTTCCTCCCTTGAGATGATGCATGATGCTGCTTCGGCTGCACGGCCGCTGTAAAGTCTTCGCTCGGCCGTTCAGGCCGTTTTTGGCAAACCGGATCGATTGGCCGCAGCCCGGCTCCCGGGTGAATGCCGGAAGCAATTGCAAACCGGCCGTCAGCAGGCGGGTTTGCCGCAACGGGCGACGTTGATCTTTTCCCGCAGCGCGGATTCGCCGATGGCGCCGACCGCAACCTCGCCGCCGATGACGTAGCTCGGCGTGCCGTTGAGTCCCAGCGCCTCGGCGAGCTTGAAGCTCTCTTCCAGGCTCCTGCGGACCTCGTCGCTGTTGTAGTCGCGCTCGATGCGCGCCATGTCGAGCCCGGCTTCACGCGCGGCCGCCATGGCGCGCGCCTTGTCGGCCTGGCCGCGGCCGCCCATCAGCTTCTGGTGAAACTCCAGATACTTCTTGCCGGTCTTGTCCTGCATGCGGACCGCAACCGCAACCCGCGCGGCGTCGCGCGAGCCTTCGCCGAGCACGGGGAATTCCTTCAGCACGACGCGCAGATTGGGGTCCGACTTCATCAGCGCCATCATGTCGGTCATCGCACGTTTGCAGTAGCCGCAGTTGTAGTCGAAGAACTCGACGAAATTGACGTCGCCCTTCGGGTTTCCGATCACCACATGCAGCGGCGAGTTGAACAGGGCTTCGGAGTGCTGCTTGACCGCCGTCTTGTGCTTTTCCGCTTCGGCGATGGCCTGACGCTTCTCGAGCTCCGCGATCGCCTCCTGCAGCACCTCCGGATTTTTCAGGAGATACTCGCGGATGATCTTCTCGAACTCGCTCCGCTGGGCGGGCGTGATCGATTGTGCCAGTACGGGCGCGGCGAAGCAGGTCAGCGCAGCAGCCGTCAAAAGTGTCCGCCTCACGGTGGCATGTCCGATGAAACGCATGGAGGAAAGGTCCTTTGTTGTGTCAGTTCCGCAGGTTGGGCGGTCGGTACGTCGCAATGTCGTCGGCCTTCACCCATCCCGGCGAGCCGATCGGAAACCGGTTCTTGGCACGAGAGGCGATCTCGCGCGCGGTCTTATAGTCGCCCCGGGTAAACGCCGCCTGAGCGGCCGCCAGATCGGCCTGGGCGAGGTCTCCCTTGCGGCCGTAGGCCATCGCCAGTTGCGCGTGTCCTTCCGCCATTTCCGGCTCCCGGACCAGCGCTGTGCGTAGCATGGCGATCGCCTCGTCGGCGTAGCGGCGATCGTTCATCGCGATCAGCGCCTGGGCCAGCATCACCTGGATCAGCTCGGGGTGCGGGGCAAGCCGCACCGCACGCCGCAACGGTTCGATGGCCTGCGCCGCGCGCCCGCCCTCGAGCAGGGCCTGGCCCTTCAGCTCGTGGAAGTACGGATTGTTGGGCTCCGCCTGGATCAGGCCGTCGATCTGCGACACGGCCGCGCCCAGCCCGGCGTGCCGGTAGGTCGCGATGGCCCGCGCATAGCGGGCCGGCAGGCTGTTGTCCGACGACGGATACCGGCGGGCGACGCTGTCGCGGCGGTCGAGGAAGCCTGACAGCTTGGCGCGCATCAGGTCGTGCCGCAGTTGCAGCGTCGGCGGATCCTTTTTGTCCCAGTACGGACTGCTCTGGGCATAGGCCTGCAGCGCCTTGACGCGTTCCGCCGGCATCGGGTGCGACATTACGTAGGGGTCGGCTTTCTGCGCGGCGAACAGGATCTGGTCGGCCAGACGCTTGAACGTGTCCGCCATCCCCTTGGCGGACTGCTGGGTGGCGGTGAGGAATTTCACTCCGGCGCGATCGGCCTGCTCCTCCTGGGAGCGCTGGTACGACAGCAGCGACCGGCGGATCATCTCCTGCGGACCGAGCAGGGCGGCAGCCGGACTGCCGACGTCACGGCCCGATTGGGCGGCAGCCACCATGGCGCCGATGCCGAGCATCATGGCGATGATGGACTGGGTCTGCGCGCGCGCCAACTGATCGCGCAGCCGCGACAGGTGGCCGCCGGCGATGTGGCCGGTCTCGTGCGCCAGCACGCCGATGATCTCGTTCGGCGTGGTCGCGTCCATCAGCGCGCCCGCATTGACGAAAATACGGCGGCCGTCGACCACGAACGCATTGAACGAACGGTCGTTGATGATGACGACGCGGATGTTCTGCTTGGCAAGACCCGCAGTCCGCAGGATCGGCTGGGTGTAGTCGCGCAGCACCTGCTCGATCTCGGCATCGCGAATCAGCGGCAGTTTCTGCGCGTGCGCCGGAACCGCCGCCGGCACGGCCAGCGCCGCCGCGGTCAGCGCTGCAATCGCGCCCCTGGCTGGCGTCGCGGTGCGCGCCCTGATAGGTCTCTGAGCTTCAGTCATCGCCTGATTTGCCGGGCCCTGCGGGGGCAACCTACCGGGCGCATCCCGGCAGGGTCAACGAAGCCCCGATCACAACTGGGTGCATCCGGACGTCGCGAAATGAGGGTTGGAATGAGGCAGCAGCGGGGCGGTCGGCGGGTGGCGCGATGCCGCCCCTCGGGGTTCCGCAATGCTTGATGCAGCAAGGCGGATGCTGACGCCGTCGGCGCGCAGCGATGTTCCACCCTTTATCGTGATGGACGTGATCGCGGCGGCAACCCGCATCGAGGCGGCCGGCGGCCGTGTCATTCATATGGAGGTCGGGCAGCCGGCGGCGCCGGCGCCGCAGACGGCGATCGCGGCGGCGCGCGAAGCGCTGGGCGGCCCGCTTCGCTACACCGAGTCGCTGGGCATTCGTCCGCTGCGCGAGCGCATCGCGCGACACTACGGCGAGACCTACGGGATCGAGATCGCCGCCGACCGCGTGGTCGTGACGACCGGATCGTCCGCGGCGTTCATCCTCGCGTTCCTCTCCATGTTCGAACCGGGCGACCGCGTCGCCATCGCGTCGCCGGGGTACCCGCCATACCGGCACATCCTGGCCGCGCTGGGCTGCGAACCGGTGCTGATCGAGACCTCCGCGCAGACCCGCTGGTCGATCGACAGCGCAATGCTGCGGGCGCAGCACGCGCGCACGCCGCTGGCCGGCGTGCTGGTCGCAAGTCCCGCCAATCCGACCGGGACCATGATGACGCCGCAGACGCTCGCGGCGCTGATCGCCACCGCCGACGAGCTTGGCATCCGCTTCATCTCGGACGAGATCTATCATGGCCTCGAGTACACGATGGCGGCGGAGACCGCGGCGCGGCTGTCGCAGCAGGCGGTGATCATCAACTCGTTCTCCAAGTACTTCTGCATGACCGGATGGCGGATCGGCTGGATGGTCGTGCCGGAGGCGCTGGTGCGTCCGCTCGACCGGCTTCAGGGCAACCTCGCGATTTCGGTGCCGACGCTGTCGCAGGTCGCGGCGGCGGCCGCGTTCGACGGCCGCGCGGAAATGGAGGCGGTCAAGCGCGGCTATGAGGAGAACCGCCGTATCCTTGTCGAGGGATTTCCCGAAGCCGGCCTCCAGACATTCCTGCCGGCTGACGGCGCCTTCTATCTGTACACGGACGTCTCGCGCTTCACGGACGACAGTGCGGACTTTGCCAGACGTCTGCTGGAGGAGGCGCACGTTGCCGCCACCCCGGGCGTCGACTTCGATCCGTTGCACGGCCGTCGCTATCTCCGCTTCTGCTATGCCGGATCGCAGGAGGACATGCGCGAGGCGGTGAGGCGGGTGAGCCGCTGGCTGCGCGCAGGATAGGCGCTCCTCCGATTGCTCCCGGCCGGGCGGCTGGCTACCCTCGACGCAACCCGGCAACGCGCCGGCACAGGGAGGCGACCCATGCTGCGACGGAGTGTATTTGCGGCCGCGGTGATTTTTGCGGCGGCGGGCTTGATGAGCGCCGCGCAGGCGCAGGGCCAGTTCCCCAGCAAGCCAATCCGTCTGGTCGTGCCGCAGGCGCCCGGCAGCGCCACCGATACGATCGGCCGTCTCGTCGCTGCGGAGATGGGCAAGGTGCTCAACCAGCAGATCGTGGTCGAGAACAAGCCGGGCGCCGCGTTCACGATCGGTCTCGATCTGGTCGCCAAGGCCGCGCCGGACGGATACACCATCGGCATCGGCCCGGTCGGCGCGCTGGCGATCAGTCCCAACATGGTCGCACGGCTGCCATACGACCTCGACAAGGACATCCAGCCGATCACGCTGCTGTCGCGCGGACATTTGCTGCTGGCCGTGGCGCCGGGTTCGGACATCAAATCGGTCAAGGAGCTGATTGCGAAAGCCAAGAGCAGCCCCGGCAAGCTGACCAACGCGTCGTCGGCGAATGGCTCGCCGGGCCACGTCGGCGGCGAACTGTTCAAGCACATGAGCGGCATCGAAGTGGTGCACGTGCCGTATCGCGGTGGCGCCGCCGCCATGAACGACCTGATCGCCGGCCGCGTCGACTTCATGTTCGAAAGCCTGAACTCGATCTCGCCGCACGCCAGGTCCGGCGCGGTGCGCGCGCTGGCCGTGAGCGGCGATCGCCGCTCGCCGGCGTTTCCCGATCTGCCGACCGTCGCAGAGGCGGGCGTGCCCGGCTACAGCGCGCCGACCTGGACCGGAGTGATCGGTCCGGCAAATCTGCCGCCCGGCGTGCTGAAGACGCTCAGCGATGCGGTCAATCGCGCGATTCAGTCGCCGGCCTTCAAGGAAAGGTTCGGCCAGATCGGCGACGAGGCGGGCGGCGGCACGCCGGAGGAGTTCGCCGCCATGGTGCGCACCGAGCGGGCCAAATGGGCCGACGTGGTGAAACGGTCGGGCGCGAAGATGCAGCAATAGCCGGGCTTGACCGCGCGCGCCGAAAGGCCGCTCACTGCGGCCATGACCGATGGCCGTCCGCTGGTTGCGAGCTGTGTCGGCGACGGCGACGTCTCGGGCGACGTCGCCGCCGGGCCGGTGCCGTGGTGGAGCGTCACCAAGACCTGCATCGCGGCTGCGGCGCTGCTGCTCGCCGAGCGCGGCAAGCTGAAGCTCGACGACCGCGTGGCGGGGCGGCCGTTCACGCTGCGCCAGCTCCTGCAGCACAGCGCCGGTGTGCGCGACTATTCGGAGCTTGAGGAATACTTCGATGCGGTCGCGGGCAACGATCCGCCATGGGGCGCCGACGAGTTGCTGGACCGCGTCGACCTCGATCGGCCGGCGTACGAGGCGGGTGTCGGCTGGACCTATTCCAACGCCGGATACCTGCTGGTGCGCCGCGCGGTCGAGGAGGCGTTCGGCGCCGGTCTCGACGCCGCGTTGCAGGCGCTGGTGTTCGCACCGCTCGGCGTAAGCGGCGTCCGGATCGCCGGCGAGCCGGAGGACCTTGCGGCGTCCGCGTTCGGCAATGCGCAGAACTACCATCCCGGCTGGGTCTATCACGGGCTCGCGCTCGGCCCGCCGGGCGCCGCCGTGCTGTGGATGCATCGCCTGATGACGGGACATCTGCTGTCGCCGCAGTCGCTTGCGCAGATGCTGGAGCGGCGCTCCCTCGACGTGCCGCTGACGCCGGCGCGGCCGTGGAGCACCGCAGGCTACGGGCTCGGCGTGATGATGGACATCGCGACGCCGCTCGGCCGCTGTGCCGGCCATTCGGGCGAGGGGCCGGGCAGCGTCTGCGCGGTCTACCATTTCCCGGACCTCGAGCCGCCGCGGACGGCTGCTGCGTTCGCCCCGCACAACGACGAGGCCGTGGTCGAGCATCTCGCCATCGAGACGGCGGCGCTGGAAGACGCGAAGGGCTGACTACTTGTTGGTGCGCAGCGAGCGGTAGAGGTCGAGCGCTTCCTTCGGCTTCATGTTCTGGTGCACGACCGCAGCGACCGCCGCGATCATCGCCTTCGGCGCGTCGGACTGGAAGATGTTGCGGCCCATGTCGACGCCGGCCGCGCCCTGCTGCACGGCATTGTACGCCATGGTGAGCGCGTCGAGTTCCGGCAGCTTCTTGCCGCCGGCCATCACGATCGGCACGGGGCAGGACGAAGTGACCGTCTCGAACTCTTCGGCGACAAAGTAGGTCTTCACGACGTGGGCGCCAAGCTCGGCGCACATGCGGCAAGCCAAACGGAAGTACTGGGCGTTGCGGACCAGTTCCTTACCGACGGCGGTGACAGCCATCACGGGGATGCCGTAACGCATGCCGGCATCGACCAGCTTGGTCATGTTGTGGACGGAGCGGGTTTCGTGCTCGCCGCCGATGAAGACCTGGATGCCGATGCCGGCCGCGTTGAGGCGGATGGCGTCTTCGATATCCATCGCGATCTGTTCGTCAGAGAGTTCCTTCAGGATGCT
>CAZGSW010000134.1:0-9209 GCA_964528635.1 uncultured Rhodoplanes sp.
TGAGAAGCTGCTGGTTGTCGCGGAACCGGATGCCGGTGCGCTGAATCTTGCCGGCGACTTCGATGTAGACCGTGCCGGAGCCGTTCACCATGATGTCGGCGATGTCGTCGCGCGCCAGCAGCGGCTCGAGCGGTCCGTAGCCGAGCACGTCGTTGCAGATGTCGTCGAGCAGCTCTTCCTGCTCGGCGATCGACATCACGATGTTCTTGATCGCGATGATCTCGTTGACGATGTCGCGGATTTCCTCGCGGGCCGCGTCGGCGTCCAGCCGGGCGAGCTGGGCGAGATCGATCGCCTCGATGAGGGCGCCGAAAACCGTGCCCTTGGTCTCGTAATAGCTCTCGGATCGCTTGGAATCGATTGCGTTCGGCACCGCGGCGGCCACCGCGGGCGAGGTGGGCGTCGACGGAACCAGAGGGGCGCCGAGACCGGCCGAGGGCATCGGCGCACGTCCCGGCTCCGGGGCCTTCGGGCCGGCCGGCATCGGTGGCATTGCCGGCTTCGGCGGCGGTGCCGGCGGCGTTACAGCCCGGGAATCGCTATTGGCACGCTTTCCGAACACGTCCTGGAACTCAGCCCTGTCGTTTCAATTTGGCCAGCAGAGGCGTCAGAAAGCCGCCGCGCGACTTCTTGGCCTCGGACTTGCCGGTCATAAGCTTCGCGAGTTGCCGGAAGGTTTCCGCAACCCGATGGTTCGAGGACACTTCGGCGATCATCTGGCCGTTGTTGGCGGCGGTGCCGAACAGCGCCGGGTCATACGGGATCACCGCGACCGGCTCGTCTTCGAGGCTCTTGGCGAAGTCGGCCGGCTTGATTTCAGGCCGCTTCGGCACGCCAACCTGATTAAGGCAGTAGTACGGCCGGCGATCGTTCACACGCGCCGCGCGCAGGTGATCGATCAGGTTCTTGGCGTTCCGGAGGTTGGCGAGGTCCGGCGTCGCCGCGATCAGGATGTCGTCGGCGCTGATAAGCGTGCGCTGCGTCCAGCCGGTCCAGACATGCGGAACGTCGAGCACGATGCAGGGAACCGACGCGCGCAGCGAGTCGAAGATCGCGTCGAATGCGTCGGCGCCGAAATCGTACACCCGCTCGAGCGTCGCCGGCGCCGCCAGGAGGCTCAAGTGATCGCTGCACTTGGACAACAGACGGTCCACGAACGCCGTGTCGATGCGGTCCGGCGAGAACACGGCGTCAGCCACGCCCTGCGGCGGGTCCTGGTTGTAGTCCAGCCCTGCCGTGCCGAACGCCAGGTCGAGGTCGGTGACGACGGAATCGAGTGACAGATCGCGCGCAGTGGCCCAGGCGATGTTGTGAGCGATGGTGGACGCGCCAACGCCGCCCTTGGCGCCGACTACGGCGATGATGCGGCCGACCGGCTTGGCGTCCGGCGCGGTGAACAGCCCGCAGACCGCACGCACGATGTCGATGGTGCCGATCGGGGTGATCAGGTAGTCGCTGACACCGCGTCGCACCAGCTCGCGGTAGAGCTGGACGTCGTTATGACGGCCGATCACGATGACCCGGGTGCCGGAATCGCAGAACTCCGCAAGCCCGTCGAGGCCGCCGAGGATGGCGTCGTTGCGGCCTTCCGACTCCAGAACAATGACGTTGGGCGTCGGCGAGCCGCGATAGGCTTCGACCGCTGCGGTGATGCCGCCCATCTGGATCTTGAGATGCGCCTTGGCCAGACGGCGATCCTCGCCGGCGGACTGGATGGCCGCGGCGGTTTCCACCGTTTCGCAGAACGCCTGAATGGAGACGCGCGGGGCCGGTGCGATGTGGTCCTCGGCCACCGTCGCCTCGACGAATTCCTGGTCGGGTTCGACGGTCCTGGCTGCCTGGTGTCTGATCATTTGCCGAGATCGCTGATCGCGCCCTTGTTGCTGTCGGGATAGGTGGTCGCCGGACTCTCGCCCTTCCGCCACTTGTCGATAGCGACCGAGCGCTTGCCGGTATAAGCGGGCGTCTCGCCGCGCGGCTGCACCAGGTCGGCCGGGTTTTCGACCATCGAGGCCATGTTGCGCTGGGTCGCGCAGCCAAGGTTGTAGTAGGGCTGGTTGTCGAAGTGCTTGGGATCGTTGCTGGGTCCAAGGTCGTCGGGCCACAGGCCGCAGGGGCCGGCGACCGCGCGGACGGTCGGGTAGCGAATCCGCAGCCTCGGCGGAACTTCTTCGGTCGCACTGAAGGTCTGGATGCCGATGCCGTGGCTCGGAATGCCCGTGCTGGTCAGGATGGAGAGAACCTGCTTGAGCGTATCGGTCGCGGCCCGTTCGTTGGCGCTGCCGGTCGGCCGGTCGATCGTGATGCCGCCGGTTGCCTCGCGCCGCCATGTGCCGGCAAACGCCAGAACCTCGGCACGCTGCGTCGGCGTGAGTCCGCCGCGGCCGGAGCCGACAAACAGCGTCAGCGTCCGGTCCTTTTCGGTGATCGAGATCGGATGACGGTCCCGGTAGTCCTGGGGAATGCTTCCCGTGGTGTCGCGGGCCGAGGTCTTGCAGCCGGCCATCGCCGTTGCGAGTCCGACGGCGAGAGCTGCGCGCAACAGCAGCGCGCCGGGGCGGCGGGCGATCGCTGGATCGTTGCTGGTCATCGATCGTCCCTTCAGTCGAGGATGAAGCCGAAGCTGCCGCGGTACGGCTGCTTCGGATAGGATTTGCCGGGTGTGCCGTAGAGCTTGTTGAAGCGGCCGAGCAGCGTGGTCGAGGCATCGGATGCGTCGGCGTAGCGGTCGTCGGGCCGCGACAGCTCCTTCTGCTTGGTCGCGCGCACGACGTACGGCGTGACCAGCACCACCAGTTCGCTCTGCCGGTTGGTGTAGTCGCGGCTCTTGAACAGTGCGCCCAGGATCGGCACGTTCATGATGCCGGGCGTGCCGTTGAGTTGCTGCTTGGTCTGCTCGTGGATCATGCCGGCCATGGCGAGCGAGCCGCCGGAGGGGATTTCGACCGTGGTTTCGGCGCGGCGGGTCTTGATCGATGGGATGGTGAGGGTCGTGGTCTGGGTGGCGCTGATCGCCTGCGTCAGCGTCAGCGCATTTTCGTTGGAGAGCTCGGACACTTCGGTCAGCACCTTGAGGCTGATGCGCCCCTCGGACAGCACGACCGGCGTGAAGTTCAGGCCGACGCCGAACTTCTTGAACTGGATCTGGGTTTGACAGTTGCGGGAGACGGGATCGCAGGTGAAGCCTGCGGGAATCGGAAACTCGCCGCCCGCCATGAAGTTCGCGCTTTCGCCGGAGATGGCGGTCAGGCTCGGCTCCGCCAGGGTGCGGATCACGCCGGCGCGTTCCATTGCCCGCAGTGTCGACGTCACGCCCTTGTAGGCCAGCGAATAGGCGCTGGACGATGCCAGCGCACCGGTGATGGGGAACGGGTTGAGGCTGTCGAAGCTGAGCACCTTGTTGCCGCCGGTCAGCGAGCCCGACAGGTCGATGCCGAGCTGCTTGATCACATCGCGCTGCATTTCGGCGACGGTGACCTTGAGCATCACCTGGTCGCGGCCGCGCACCGCGATGTTGTTGACCACCTTGTTGGCATCGCCGGCCAGCCGCGCGGCGAGGTCGTAGGCCTGCTGGGCCTCCATCTGGTTGTTCGCGCTGCCGCCCAGCATGACGCCGTCGCCAAGCCCTTCGACCGTGATGTCCGTTTCCGGCAGCATCCGCTTGATCGCCGCGCGGATGCCATTGAGGTCGCGCGTGACCGCGATGTCGAAGCCGACGATCTGCGCGCCGGACGCATCGAAGAAGAACACGTTGGTCTGGCCGACCGCGACGCCGATCAGGTAGGCGCGGCGCGAGGTGCGGACCACGGCGTTGGCGATCTTGGGGTCGGCCACCAGCACGTCCTTGGCGTCGCGGGGCAGATCGACCACCACGGTCTTGCCGACGCCGATCGGCACGAACTTGGCCGCGCCGTCGCCGATCACGTCCGTCACCGCGGAGACTCGCGCGCCGCCGGGATAGGGGTCGGCCGCAAAGGCTCCGACCGGCGAGAGCACGCCGGACATGGCGATCAGCGCCGCCATGGCGGTGCGGAAAACCTTCGATCGCGTCATGCCCTCGCTCCCTGCAGCTACGGCGCCCTAGCGGGGCGCCATGGTCGTCACGCCGAAGCGGACGGTGTTGATTCCGGTGCGCCGGCCGGCTTCGTCGGGCGGCGGTGCGTTGTTGTTGGCATCGAGCAGGCTGCGCAGCGCGAGCGACAGCGTGCCGGTCTGCCGTGACAGCGCCAGTGTCTCGGCCTGGCGCGGGCTCAGCTCCAGCGTTGCGGTCTTGCCGACCACCACGCGCTGGCCGTTCTTGTCCTCGACGGTCTGGTCGATCGCCAGCACCCGGATATTGGTGAGGATGGTCTCGCTGGTTGTCCCTTCGGTGCCGCGGTTGTCGCCGCGCTCCCGTCGCGACAGGATCACGTCGACCCGGTCGTTCGGCAGGATGAAGCCGCCGGCGCCCGTCTCAGGCGAGATTTCGGTCGAGATCGCGCGCATTCCCGACGGCAGGATTGCGGCCATGTAGCCGGAGCCGTTGGCCTTGATCAGCTTCGATTCGCGGATCGGCTCGCCGGCGCTGAACGGACCGCGTGCGATCGACCCGGCCAGTTCGTCGATGGCGTCAGGACGGTCGTTCTTGGTGATGTAGGCCGTGCCCGTGGTGGCGGCCGGCCATTGCTGCCACTGGAAATCCTGGGCGCCGACCGAGGTGCCCATGTTGATATCGTTCTTTGCGATCAGGACATCGGTGGTGGCCAGTTGCACCACCGGCTCGGGAGCCTGGACCTGCTCGGGCTCTTCCCCGCTGCCCACCATGAATGCGGCAGCTCCACCCGCCAGCAGGGCGATACCGAGAACGACAAGACGCGCAGCTTTCATAACGCCGAACTCACTTTGTTACGGACACATCGGCCCGGTCGGACCGTCCGCGTTCACCTAGTGCGGCACAGGGGCGTACGTGCCGACTTGCCCGGATATCAGCAGCCAAACGTCAATTCGTGGTTAACGCCGGGTATCCAAATGCAGTTAAAAATGTCTTGCCCGGAATTCGGCGCGCGAACGCCCGCGAGGCGGCACGACGTGGCCGCGTCAGTGCAGGTTGTTGGAGCGGACGGCTGAGCCGTCAGCCGGCGATCTTCATCCAGAGCGTGTCGGGATAGATCATCAGCGCCGCAGCGGCGAGCGCGATGCCGTAGGGCACGCCGCCGTCGAGCTTGTGCAGCCGGCGCACCCATTCCTGACGCGCCAGCACGTCAGGCAATGGCACCAGACGGAACCGGATCATCAGCAGCGTCAACACGCCGCCGAACAGCGAAGCGTACAGCAGGTAGGGCATCAGATGGTCGAAGCCGAGCCACAGTGCGGTTGCGGCCGCGAGCTTGGCATCGCCGCCGCCGATCCAGCCGCGGGCGAAGAAGACGAACGTGACCGCGAGCACGGCGAGGGCCGCATAGATGTGCGACAGCATCGCGTCCAGGCTGAAGCCCACCACGAAGGCCATCACGAAGAATCCGCCGATCAGGATCAGCGAGACCCGGTTCGAAATCGTCATGGTGAAAAGGTCGCTGGAGGCCGCGAAGGCCATCATCGCCGGAAACAGCAGGAGCACCGCCGCGTCGGTCAGCATTGCCAGCACCTTCAGAACGGCCCGATCCTAGGCGGGCCGTGTTGCGGTTTGGTTATCGCGGAGCCGCAAATTCCCGCGATCCGGAACCCAAAAACGAAAAGGCTCCGGCAGTCAGCCGAAGCCTTCCGCTACGCTTTTGGATAGCGCCTTAGAGCGCCTTCGAGACCGAGTCGAAGGTGTTGTACAGCTTGGTGCCGAGGCCCTGCACCACGGCGATGATCGCAACCGAGATGCCGGCGGCAATCAGACCGTATTCGATGGCGGTGGCGCCTGACTCATCCTTCACAAAACGCGACACGAGATTCTTCATCTGTAGCTCCTTGAGGTCCACGTGGCTGTCTGAGCTGGGTCCAGAGACCGTTGTGCCCGGTCTGTTAGGACCGTGGGCGCAACGCTATCGCCGGGGCCTTGCGGTCCCGTTAATTCGATCAATGAATTACGACGGCACCTCTGTGAATTACGACGTGGTTAAAAATCGATTGATCTGTATTGGCTGTATCTATTCTTCGAACAGCGGGAAGACTAACTTGCGAATATTGTAGAAAAATTCAGCAGCGGCATAAATTTTTGAACGAAGTTGCGCCGACCTCGTTTCGTATTTCATTCTTGCGATGACTTGCGCGCGCGCCGCTAAAGATTGCTATGGACGCTCGCTTTGCATTTCATTCACCTATTTGAAGCCAAACTGCGGTCGTTCCCGGTGCGATGTTGGCCGGCGTTTGTAAGCGTGCGTGCGGAGAATTCCATGTCGGCGTTCGTTCGTGGTGGGTTCACCGCGATCCTTGTTTTCGCAGGAGCTGCGTCCTTCGACCGTGCCGCTATCGCTGCGGAACCGGTGACACAGGTCAGCGAGACCGTTCTCGTTCATCTCGATCAGGCCAAGTTGCTGCGTGTTCCCGACGGGACCTCGACGCTGGTGGTGGGCAACCCGCTGATTGCAGACGTCGCCGTGCAGCCCGGCGGCACCATTGTCCTGACCGGAAAAAGCTATGGCAACACCAACCTGGTCGCGCTCAACCGCGAGGGTGCGGTGGTGATGGAGCATCAGATCGAGGTGCAGGGGCCGCTCGGCAGCACCGTCGTGGTGTATCGCGGCATCGAGCGCGAGACATACAGTTGCACGCCGAACTGCGAGCGCCGGATCACGCTGGGTGACACCCAGAACTACTTCGCGGCCACCATCGGTCAGAGCGGCACCTGGAATTCTCAGGCGCAGGGCGGCGGCCAGCAGCAGTCGCAGCAGCGTTAGCGGGCGCGGCCGCTCCCGCGGCCTTCGTGGTTAGCGGCCGGTGAATGTCCGCCGCCGGATCGCCGGCGTTTGCGGCAACAATTCGACAACGGCTGTCTGCTAGTTCTGACGCCTCCAGGCGGAACAGATCCGCTGCTCGCGATTGCGGATGCAGGCGATGATCGGGATATTGCGAACCAAAGTGATTGAACGAACCAGACGGCTGCTGGGCCTTTCCGCCGCGCGGCGGATGATGCGCCAGGAAGACGGTGCCGCCGCGGTCGAGTTCGCCATGGTGGCGGCGCCGTTCCTTGCCATGGTGTTCGCCATCATCGAGACGGCGATCGTGTTCTTCGCCGGTCAGGCGCTGGAGACGGCGGCGGCCGACAGCGCGCGTCTCATCATGACCGGGCAAGCCCAGTCCGCCGGTTACGACAAGAACAAGTTCAAGCAGGCGGTCTGCGCCAAGATTTACGGTCTGTTCGACTGCAACGCCGGTCTCCATGTCGACGTCAAGAGCTACCCGTCGTTTGCCAGCGTGCCGACCGCCAAGCCGATCACCAACGGCAACCTGGACACCAACACGGGATACGCGCCCGGAGCACCGGGCGATATCGTGGTGGTCAAGCTGATGTATCAGTGGCCGGTTTACGTGTCGCTGCTCGGCCTCAACCTGTCCGATCTTTCCGGCGGCAAGCGCCTTTTGATGTCGACGGTGGCGTTCCGCAACGAGCCCTACAAGTGAGCCGAACCATGAAGACGGTGTTCGAGCGCGTCAGGCGTGAGATGAGCGCGGTTGCCGGCGATCTGCGGGGCCGGCTCGGGCGGCTGCGGCGTGACGAGCGCGGCGTGTCGGCGGTCGAATTTGCGATGCTCCTGCCGCTGATGGTGTCGCTCTATCTCGGTGCGGTCGAGCTGTCGCAAGGCATTGGTGCGGACCGCAAGGTGACTCTGACCGCTCGCACGGTCGCCGACCTGGTGTCCCAGGTCGCTTCGGTCAGCAACAACGATATGACGAATTCGCTCAACGCCGCCTCGGCGGTGATGTCGCCGTTCTCTGCATCCAAGCTCAAGGTGGTGGTGTCGAGCGTCAAGATCGATGCGCAAGGCAAGGCGACCGTGGCCTGGAGCGACACGCGTAACGGCACCGCGCGGGCCAAGGGCTCGACGGTCTCGCTGCCGGCGGCCCTCGCGATCCCCAATTCCTCGCTGATCTGGAGCGAGGTATCGTACTCCTACAAGCCGGTGATCGGCTATGTGGTGACCGGTACGATGAACCTGAAGGACCAGATCTACATGCGGCCGCGCATGTCGGACTGCGTGTTGCGCGAGGCGCAGGCGACGACCTGCACCTGACCTACTGGATCGGCAGCGCCGTCGTCGACTTGATCTTTTCCATCGCGAAGCGCGAGGTGACGTTCTTCAGCGGCACCGTCGCGATCAGCCGCTTGTAGAACGTGTCATAGCCTGCGATGTCCGGCGCCACCACGCGCAGCATGTAGTCGACGTCGCCCGCCATCCGGTAGAATTCCATCACCTCGGGCATGGCGCGCACCGTCTGGGCGAAACGGTCGAGCCATTCCTGCGAGTGGTCGCCGGTTTCCACCGAGACGTACACCGTGATGCCGAGTCCGACCTTGTTCTGGTCGACCACGGCGACCCGGCGCTCGATCACGCCGTCAGCCTCGAGACGCTGGATGCGCTTCCAGCACGGGGTCGAGGACAGTCCCACCCGGCTGCCGATCTCGGCCACAGACAGTGAAGCGTCTTCCTGCAACACAGAAAGAATTTTACGATCAGTTGCGTCCATAGAAATACTCTTTCATGGATGGCAGTAATTATTGGTATAATAGGAAAAATATTCTACTTCAAGCCGGACTGCAAAAATCGCTCGACATCGGCGCGAGCGGGCGCGCCCATGCTGCCGCCGAACCGCGTGCACTTCAGCGCCCCCGCCGCGGCGCCGAACCGCAGGGCGTCCGGCTCATCGCGGCCCTCCACCAGTGCCAGTGCGAATCCGGCGTGGAACACGTCGCCGGCCGCAAGCGTGTCGGTCGCGGTCACCTTGAACACCGGCATCGATTGCAGCGTGCCGTTCCGGATGTAACGCACCGGATCGGGTCCGTCGCTGACGGCAAGAAACGCGCGTGTCTTCGGCTCGATCAACCTGAGTGCCGTGCCGAGGTCTGGTTCGCCCGTGGTCGCGCGCAGGCATTCGGATGAGAATACCACATGCGTGGCGATGGCGAACAGAGGATCGTCCGGAACTGTCGGCCGGTCGGCATCGAGTACGATCGTGATGTTGCGGCGCTTCGCCGCCTCGCAGATCGGCCGCACGAAATCCGGAAACCGGTTGTCGGCGAGCAG
>CAZGSW010000134.1:9309-12377 GCA_964528635.1 uncultured Rhodoplanes sp.
TCGACCCGGAACAGGATGTCCTGCACCGCGATGCCGGTGCACAGGATCGAAGGCGCGCTAGAACCTGCCATCGGAGAAATATGACTCATGGCGCCTCGTCATTGCGAGCGAAGCGAAGCAATCCAGGACCGACAGGCGCACTCTCTGGATCGCTTCGTCGCTGCGCTCCTCGCGATGACAGCCGTATCACTCAACGCTGATTCCGAGTACTAGAAGATGTCACCGTCGCTCTCCACCCAGGAGCGGATGATGTGGTGGGCGATGGCGACGTGCGGCGGGCATGTCAGCCCTTCGGGATGCTTGCGCACCAGCATGGCCGCGCATTCGTCCTTGCTGAACCAGCGTGCGCCGACCAGCTCGGTCGTGTCGACGGTGATATCCTCGTTGAGCGCCTCGGCGTGGCAGCCGATCATCAGCGACATCGGGAACGGCCACGGCTGGGTGAACAGGTATTTGACGCGGCCGCAGCGGACGCCTGCCTCTTCCATGGTCTCGCGGCGCACCGCGTCCTCGACCGACTCGCCCGGCTCGACGAATCCGGCAAGGCAGGACCACATGCTGGCGGCGAAGCGGCCGGACCGGCCGAGCAGGCCCTTGTCGCCTCGCACCGCAAGCATGATGACGACAGGATCGGTGCGCGGGAAATGATCGCCCTTGCATTCGGGACAGGTGCGTTTCCATCCGCTGTCGACCGGCACTGTTTCGGCGCCGCAGTTGGAGCAGAACCGGTGCCGGGCGTGCCAGTGCAGCAGCGCCTTGGCTTCCGCGATCGCCGGCAGGTGCTCTGCGGCGACCAGCCCCTGGATGGCGATTGAGCGCAGGTCGGTGACGAAAAGGTCGGGCCGGTCTTTCAGGCTTTCGGCAGCCGCCTGCGACATGCCGCTGCCGAAGCGTGCGCCGCCGTCCATTGTTCCGAGAAACACCGTCTCGGCCAGCGGACCGAGGCTGCGCGCGTCGGAAAGGCTGAACAGCGGATCGTGGACCGGATCGCCCCGTTTCATGACGATCAGTTCGCCGCCGGTCACATAGGTTCGGGAGCGGAGGTCGACCGCCTGCGCGTCAAGCCATGCCGTGTCGAAGCGCTTTTCGGCAACGCGCTCGATGCGGCTTTCCGTGTAGCCGAGGTGCGGCTTGGGTCCGAGGTCGTAACGGGCGGGCACCCTCAACCGCTAGTCCGCCGCTTCCCGTCTCGTCAAGCCACTTCGCAGACTTGTAACGGTTCCGGCTACAATCCGAGCCGTTCGCGCAGGTCCGCGAGCCGGGACTGGAGGGCGGCTTTCCCGTAGGGACGCGGTGGCACCGTGCCCCACACCGGGCGCGGCCACGCCGGATCGCTCCGCCCGCGTGCGATGATGTGGACATGGAGCTGAGGCACCACGTTGCCGAGCGCGGCAACGTTGATCTTCTCGCAGCCGGTCATGTCTTTCATGACCCGCGAGGCGAGCGAAATCTCGGTCATGAGTTGCACCCGGTCCCGCTCGGGCAGGTCGATGATCTCGACGGTGCCGGTGCGGCGGGGGACCAGCAGGACCCAGGGATAATTGGCGTCATCGATCAACAGCACGCGGCTGAGGGGCAGGTCGCCGGCCTCCGTCGTGTCGGCGGCCAGTTGCGGATGCAGTGACCAGCCGTCGGATGTGGAATCTTGCGTCATTGCGGCTGCAAACCCCGGATTTGCCGCGAAGCTAGCACGGGCGGGCGGTTTCGGCGGCTTGCTTTCCGGTCCCGATGGTCCGATATAGGACGCGGGAGGTTGGCGGTGGACGAGCCACTCGCCAACCGGGTCAGGTCCGGAAGGAAGCAGCCCTAACGAGCACCGGTTCGGGTCGCTCGTCAGCCTCCCACCTCACGACATGCCGCCGCCGCGCGACCTCGCGTCGCTGCGGCCGGCGCGAGGACCGCGATGAACGACGCCACGCCGCAAAGCTCGTCGGAACCCGGCCTGTTTGGCGCCGAGCCGGCGGGCGCCGGCGCGGAATATCGCGTGCTCGCCCGCAAGTACCGGCCTTCCACGTTCGACGACCTGATCGGCCAGGAGGCCATGGTGCGGACCATCTCGAACGCGTTCGAGACCGGCCGCATTCCGCAAGCCTGGATCCTCACCGGCGTCCGCGGCGTGGGCAAGACCACCACGGCGCGCATTCTCGCTCGCGCACTGAATTACCAGCTTCCGGACAACTCGGTCGAAGGTCCGACCATCGCGATGCCGAAGCTGGGCGTGCACTGCAAGGCCATCATCGAGAGTCAGCACATCGATGTGCTGGAGCTCGACGCTGCTTCGCACAATGGCGTGGAGGACGTGCGGCAGATCACCGATGCGGCGCGTTACGCACCGGTGAGCGCACGCTACAAGGTCTACATCTTCGACGAAGTGCACATGCTGTCGACCGCGGCGTTCAATGCGTTGCTCAAGACGCTGGAGGAGCCGCCGGCGCATGTGAAGTTCATTTTTGCCACCACCGAAATCCGCAAGGTTCCGGTGACGGTGCTGTCGCGCTGCCAGAGGTTCGACCTGCGGCGCATCGACGGCGCCACGATGGTGAAGCATCTCGAAGGCATCGCCGCGAAGGAGAATCTGGAAACCGAGACTGAAGCGCTGGCGCTCATTGCACGCGCGGCCGAAGGCTCGGTGCGCGACGCACTGTCGCTGTTCGACCAGGCAATTGCACACGCCGCCGGCAAGGTCGGCGCGCAGGACGTGCGCAACATGCTCGGCCTTGCCGACCGCACCCGCGTCATCGACCTATTCGAAGCGCTGATGAAAGGCGATATGGCCGCCGCCCTGGCGGAGTTGCGAAGCCAGTACGACGCCGGCGCCGATCCCGCCGTGATGCTGTCGGACCTCGCCGAGTTCACGCATTTTGTCACCCGCGTGAAGGTGGTGCCGGCGGTTGCCGACGATATTTCGTTGAGCGAGGCCGAGCGCAGCCGCGGGCGGGCGTTCGCCACCGCGCTGTCGATGCGGGTGCTGTCGCGCACCTGGCAGATGCTGCTCAAGGGCATCGCGGAGGTCCGCGAGTCCGGCCGTCCGATTGCGGCCGCCGAGATGGTGCTGGTGCGCATTGCCT
>CAZGSW010000135.1:0-12358 GCA_964528635.1 uncultured Rhodoplanes sp.
CGCTACACCATGCGCCCCGGAGACGTCATCACCGTCGGCGAACGCTGGTTCTGATACCTGGAATCATAGACCGGTGATACGGTCGTCATCGCGAGGAGCGATAGCGACGAAGCGATCCAGAGCTACGTTTGCGCCCCCGGATTGCTTCGCTTCGCTCGCAATGACGGCGCTCTGTGAATCACCTTTGCGCGTGCCCGCGGGATTTCCGAAGCGACGGACACGTGATCGAGGGGCCCGCATGCGGAGCGCGCGGCAGCCGATGGGCCGTCGCTTTCTTGTTCGCACAAAGGGCCGCGCAGCGGATGCTGCACGGCCCTTTCGAGGGGGTTCACGCCACGTGTGCTGCAGGCTCTAGTCCGACCAGTACAGCCTCCCTCTACGTGGAGGCTAGAGAATCGGATTAAAGGAATGCTTACGCTATCGACCCCGCATTTTGCGACAATTTCGCCTATAGGGAACCGCAACCCCGCGATGGAACTTTGTGTCCCATCGCGAGGCGGGTTCCCTTACTTCATGTGCTTGGCGAGGAACGCCGTGGTGCGTTCGTAGGCCTGATCGGCGCTTGCCTTGTGATAGCTGCCGCGCTCGTCGCAGTGGAAGCCGTGGCCAGCCTCCGGATAGACGTAGATCTCGCTGTCGCCGCCGCGCTTCTGCTTGATGATCTCGACGTCGGACATCGGGATGCCGTGGTCCTTCTCGCCGAAATGCATCTGCATCGGGCATTTCGGCTTCTCGTCGGCGAACTTGACGATGACGCCGCCGTAATACGCGACCGCAGCGGAGAGGCCGGACAGCCGCGTCGCGGCAAGGAATGCGATCGAGCCGCCCATGCAGAAGCCGACGATGGCGATCGGGCCGACGCCCTTCAGTTCCTTGATCGCGGCGTCGGTGTCGCGCAGCATCGCATCCCAGTCGGGTTTGGCGATGTAGCTGCGGGACTTCTCGATCTCCGGCGGCGAATAGCCGGACTCGTAGTCCTTCACCTGCCGGTCGAACAGCGCCGGGGCGACGGCCACGTAGCCTTCCTCGGCAAAGCGATCGCAGACGTTGCGGATGTGATTGTTCACCCCGAAAATTTCCTGGATGACGACGATGCCGCCCTTCGGCGTGCCCTTCGGATCCGCCCGATATGCACCGAGGCTGTGGTTGTCGGCGGCGGTGAGCGTGAACTGCTTACCCAATGTGTTTCTCCCAAATTCCGGCTGACGAGACTGCGGCCCTTATAGCACGCGGGCCCGGATTTGAACTGCCGCGCCACGTTGAACCTTCCGGCGGTTCCGGCCGACAAAACGTCGACAGGCTGCGAACTGCAGCCATAACGTGCGTCGCGTCTGTTGCGTGATGTTGTGGTGCCGAGTTGCAGCGTTACGGACCCCGGCTTCGCGCCGGGGCCCGCATTTTGTGCTTTCTCTACTGCGGCTTTGCCTTTGCTTTGACGCGAGCGAGCACGCGCGCCTTCGCCGCGGTGTCGCGGTCGAGGCGCGTCTTGAAGCCGGCCGCGTCGTCGTAATAGTCCGGCGGCTGCGCCGCGCGCTTGGCGACGGTCTGGTAGGTTTCGTCCTTCGCCGCGCCGGCACAGGCCTGCGACAGCTTGGCGAGCACGGGCGCCGGCGTGCCGCGCGGCGCCATGAGCCCGCCGAAGCTCGCCGGGCTCACGTCGTAGCCCTGCTCCTTCACCGTCGGCACGTCGGCGAAGGCGGGATGACGGCTCTCCGCGAAGATGCCGATCACGCGCACGTCCTGTCTGCCTGCCGCCGAACCGAGCACGATCGAGGCGAGGTCGAGCCGGCCTCCGATCAGGTCGGTCATGACCAGCGGCTCGCCGCGGAACGGAACGTCCTGGATGTTGATGTTCGCGGCCAGGAGGAATTCCTCCATCGCCAGGTGTGGGATGTTGAACGGACCCTGATGGCCGTAGTTCATCTTGCCGGGTTTGCTCTTGGCCGCCGCGACCAGGTCGGCGACATTCTTGAGCGGCGAGTCCGCCTTCACTGCGAGCGCCATCGCGTTGACGAAGGTCTGGCAAACCGGAACAAGCGCGTCGGGCTTGTAGCCGGTGTCGTCGCGGTTCTGCGCATGGACGGAGAGCACCAGCGCCGGCGCGAACAGCAGCGTGTAGCCGTCAGCGTCGGAGCGCGACACCTGCGCGGTGCCGATCGCACCGCCCGCGCCGCCCCGGTTCTCGACGACGAACTGCTGGCCGAGCCGGCTCGACAGTCCCGCGGACAGTGCGCGGGCGAGGATGTCGGTGGTGCTGCCGGCGACGTAGGGGTTCACCACCTTGACGACCCGGTTCGGGTAATCGCTCTGCGCCGCTGCCGGGCCGTGAGCCAGAACGCCCGCCAGTGCGGCCAGCGCCACGATACGAACTCTCATTTCGATCCCTCCCTGTGCGCGCCTACCAGGCAGGTGGGCGCGGCTCGGGATCATGGTAGCGCGGCGAGCGTGGATCGTCGCCGGGACTTCGCGAAGCGCCGGCGGGGATGCGCGCGAGTGTCGCGGCCCGATTCGAGCAGCCGTTCGAGCAGGATGGGGGGCTGCTGCCGAGATTCAGGCACCGATTGTAGCAAATATCGAAGCTGAACGCGGGCGCGGCGCGTGTCTGTGCGGCTACAGGCATGAGCGACGTGCAGATCAGGGTTGCCGCGAGAAAATAGGTGCGCATTGAAAACTCCCGGCCTCCAGCCGGAGAGCCAACACGCCGGCGATCGAAGTATTCCTCAGGGCTTCGGCAATCCGAACGCCTCCGCGAGCAGGGTGTATGAGTGCTTTCGCGCCTCGTGGTCGAACACCATGGTGGTGACCATCAGTTCGTCGGCCTGCGTATTCGCGATCAGCGGTTCGAGATGCGCCATCACCGTCCTGACCCCGCCCACCACAAGGCGCGAGCGGTTGCGCGCGATCAGCGCCTTGTCGGTCGGCGAGTACGGATGCGCTGTCGCCTCTTCGGGAGAGGGGAGCGGCAGATAATGACCCTGACGGCGGCGGGCGAAATTGAGATCGACCGTGGAGGCGAGGCGTTCGGCATCGTCGTCGCTGTCGGCGCAGACCACATGGCAGCCGAGGATCGCGTAGGGCTTGTCGCGCGACGGCGACGGGCGGAACTGCTGCCGGTACATCGTCATCGGCGCCACCGGATCGAAATCCGAGAAGTGATGCGCGAACGAAAAGCCGGCGCCGACATGGGCGGCCAGTTGCGCGCTGTAGTCGCTCGAACCCAGCAGGAAGATCGGCGGCAGGGGCACGTCGGCCGGCATCGGACGGACGTTGCGGAACGGGTGGTTGTCCGGGAATCCGCCCTGTTCGAACAGCAGGAGCTCCTGGAATCGGTCGAGAAAATCGTCGGCCTGCGGATCGTCCTGGCGCCGCCGCAGGGCATAGGAGGTGACGGGATCGGTGCCGGGTGCGCGGCCGAGCCCGAGGTCGATGCGGCCGGGGAACAGGCCTTCCAGCACCTTGTATCGCTCCGCCACCACCAGCGGCGCGTGGTTCGGCAGCATCACGCCGCCGGACCCGACCCGCATGCGCTCCGTCACGGCGGCGATCTGCCCCACCATGATGTCGGGTGCGGAACTCGCGATCGACGGCATGTTGTGGTGTTCGGCCACCCAGTAGCGCGCGAAACCGAGCCGGTCGGCATGACGCGCCAGATCGAGGCTGTTGCGCAGCGCCTGCGCACCCGTGGTGGCGGTGGTGACGGGAGAAAGGTCGAGAACGGAGAGAGGTGTCGGCACGTTTTGCACTCGCACGCCGGCTCGGACCGGCATAATGACAATCTGTTGGCGCCTGCCGGCCGGTCGATTGTCCCGGCTTGCGGCCCTTGTATATTGATAAAGCACGCCGGCCGGAACGGCCCGGCGTCTGGCCGGTTATCCGGCTTGTGCCCGTACCGGGTGGAGTTTTGCGAATGGCCTCGGTGAGCGACTGGAAGGTCCCGGCTGCGGTGCAGCCCAAGCCCGGCGATTATGCCTTCGATCTCGATGCCGCGCTGAGCGCGGTGGTGGGCGTGCGCGCGCTGGTGCCGTCGGATGCGTTCACCGCCGATACGCTCGGCACCGAGCGGGGCGGCAACGGGGTGCTGATCCGGTCCAACGGGCTTGTTCTGACCATCGGCTATCTGGTCACCGAGGCGGAGACGATCTGGCTGTCGCTGATCGACGGGCGCAACGTGCCGGGCACGGTGCTCGCCTATGACCAGGGGTCAGGTTTCGGGCTGGTGCAGGCGCTGGCCCGCCTCGACCTCCCCGCCCTGCCGATCGGAGATTCGAGCGCGGTCTCGGTCGGCGAGAAGGTCGTGGTGGCTGGTGCCGGCGGCCGCGCGCGTTCGGTGGCGGCGCGTGTCGTCGCCAAGCAGGAGTTTGCCGGCTACTGGGAGTACGTGGTCGACGAGGCGATCTTCACCGCGCCGTCGCACCCGAACTGGGGCGGCACGGCGCTGATCAACAGCGCCGGCGAACTTGTGGGCATCGGTTCGTTGCAATTGCAGGAGGGCCGCGAGCAGGGCCCGCCCGGCGACATCAACATGATCGTGCCGATTGATCTGCTCAAGCCGATCTTCAACGATCTGATGACGCTCGGCCGGCCGAACATGCCGCCCCGTCCCTGGCTCGGTCTCTATGCCACCGAAATCGAGAACAAGCTGATCGTGGTCGGTCTGGCCAAGGACGGGCCGGCGCAGCGGGCCGACCTGCGGACCGGCGATGTGCTGCTGTCGGTCGATGGCGGCGAGGTTCAGGCGCTTGCTGAGCTTTATCGCCGCGTCTGGAGCATCGGTGCGGCGGGCGTTGAAATTCCGATGTCGATCTATCGCGACGGCAAGACGCTCGACGTGAAGGTGAAGTCGAGCGATCGCAACCGGCACCTCAAGGTGCCGAAAATGCACTGATGGTGCCGAACCTCGTCCGCCGGACGAGGCGCTCACGGTCAGGAACCGCGAACGATCCGGATTTGCGGGCCCTTCAGCGGTCGATTGAGGGACGTGATGCGAGCCATCGCCAAAATTCATCGTTCTGCATTGCTGGTGCGCGACTTCGCTCTATGAGCGGCAGTTTCCGCGGTGTAAGGCGTTAGGGCCACCAGCCGGGACCATTCACGTGACGACGCACAACGGCGGCGCGCCGGGCGCCGTGTATGCCATCGACTCGCGCTACGCGTGGGCGAGACTCTGCGTTGCGCTCGCGATTGGCACCGCGGGCAGTGTCGGCATGTGGTCGTTCGTCGTTGCGCTGCCGGCCGTGCAGGCCGATTTCGGCATCGCGCGCGGCGAGGCGTCTCTGCCGTTCACGCTCACGATGATCGGTTTCGGGGTCGGCGGCATCGTGATGGGAAGGCTCGCCGACCGGTTCGGCGTGGCGCGGCCGCTGCTGATCGGCGCTGCCGCCCTGTTCTCCGGATATCTGCTGTCGTCGTTCGCCACCAATATCTGGCAGTTCGCGCTGGCGCAGGGCCTGCTTGGCTTCGGTGCGTCGGGTTCGTTCGGCCCGATCATGACCGACATCTCGCACTGGTTCAGAAAGCGGCGCGGCATCGCGGTGGCGCTGGCATCGTGCGGAAATTACCTCGCGGGCACGCTGTGGCCGCCGTTGATCCAGTATTCCATCTCGACACAGGGCTGGCGCGTCACCCAGGCCGCTATCGGAGTTCTTTGCGTCGCGGTCATACTGCCGCTCATTCTTGCGATGCGGCGTCCGGCACCCGCGCATGATGTCATTGCGGCCACGGGCGCGCTGCCGATGGGAACACGGGGGTCGCTCGGACTGTCTGCCAATACGCTGATGGCGTTGCTGATCGTCGCGGGCGTGGCGTGCTGCGTCGCCATGTCGATGCCGCAGGTTCACATCGTCGCCTATTGCGGAGACCTGGGTTACGGGCCGGCGCGCGGTGCGGAAATGCTTTCGGCGATGCTCGGCTTCGGTCTCATCAGCCGCATCGCCTGCGGCTTCGTCGCCGACCGGATCGGCGGGCTGGCGACACTGCTTATCAGCGCCGTGCTGCAGGGCGTTGCGCTGTTTCTCTATCTTCTGTTCGACAGCCTTGTATCGCTTTACGTCATCTCGGCGCTGTTCGGCCTGTTTCAGGGCGGCATCGTGCCGATGTATGCCATCGTGGTGCGCGAATATTTCGCGCCGGGCGAAGCCGGAACGCGGCTTGGCATCGTGCTCATGGCCACGCTGGCTGGCATGGCGCTGGGTGGCTGGATGTCGGGAGTGATCTTCGACTTCACCGGCTCCTACATGGCGGCGTTCGTCAACGGACTCGGCTGGAACCTGCTCAACGTCGTGATCGTGAGCTGGCTGCTGCTCGGGCCGGCAAGGCGACGTCATGCGGCGGCGTGATCCGCAGCCGATGGTTAGCCGATAGCAAACACCGGGCGCATGCTCTCGCGTTTCGTCCCGATCTCAAGGCACGAACAATACGCGCTGCGTGCGGAGGCGGCAGTGCCGCCAGCATGAATTGAAAACAATTCGATCTATCCATTTAGCGGTATCGCAGCACGGGCTTGGTAGTTTGATTTGATATGCGAAGTGTCGTTCAGGTCTTGTAAACCATGCCGCTCAGCCATGCGGAAAAAGCCATCGAAAATCTCGTCATCCTGGTGGCGGACAGCAACCCGTACATGCGCCGGCTGACGCGCATGATGCTGACCAATCTTGGTGCGCGTGCGATCTACGAGGCGCCGGATGGCGTTGCGGCGCTCGATGCGATCCGCACCGTCAGTCCCGACGTCATGATCATGAACTGGGACATGCCGGTGCTCGACGGTCCGGAGGTGATGCGGATCGTGCGCTCGCCGGACACGTTCCCGCGCCCGAACCTGCCGATCATCATGCTCACCGATCTCGGCCTGCGCTCCCGCGTTCACGCCGCGATCCAGCTCGGCGTGCACGAATTCCTGGTCAAGCCGATTTCGCCGAAGACGCTGCAGCAGCGGCTGCTCGGGATCATGCTGGCGCCGCGGCCGATGGTCCGGGCCGGCAAGTACTATATCCCGATGCCGCGCCGTCGCTCGGACCTGGGTGACGTGCTCGCCGCCGCGGCTGCGGCCGATGTGCCGGTGTTGCCGGCCCTGCCGGCGCCCGACTTGGATGAAGGCGAAGCCGCGCCGGATGCTGCCGCGGCGGCCTGATAGCCGGCGGCTCAGGCGGCAGATCTGTTGCCCTGAAACGGCGTTGGATCTTCCACGGCCGAGGGTGCGGCCCTCCACACGGTTCCGGGCGACGCAATCTCCAGCCTGTTGCGGCCCAGCTCCTTGGCCAGATACAGCGCCTCGTCGGCCTGCACCAGCAATGTGGGAAGGTCCAGCGAGCCGTCCGCGCTGAACACCATGCCGATCGAGAGCGAGGCCTTCACCGGTTCACCGTTGATGTCGGCCGTCATCTTGCGGAACGCAAGCTGCATCCGCTCCGCCGCGGACTTGGCCTCCTCGCGAGTCGTGTCGTAGATGACCGCGACGAACTCGTCGCCGCCCCAACGTCCGATCAATCCGGATGAAGGGATGTTGAAGTGCGCGGTTTCCGCGAAGATCTTCAGGACGCGGTCGCCGATGGCGTGGCCGTACCGGTCGTTGATGGTCTTGAAGTTGTCGAGGTCGATCAGCATCACCGCGGTCGGCTTGCCGTCCATGGCCCAGCGGTTCGAGTCCGCGCACTGCTCCAGGAAGCCGCGCCGGTTGAGGGTTCCGGTCAGTGCGTCGGTGCGGGCCGCTTCGCGGTGGCGGTATTCGGTGCGCTCCTTGGCCATCGCGAGCAGGATGAACGCGATCGAGATGGTGAACAGCAGCGCTTCCATGCTGAGCATCTCGAGCCACGCGCTTTGCGACACCGCGGTTGCCGGCGAGATGTGCAGGATCGCGGCAAGCGGCGTGCGCAACAGAAACAATGCGCCGTGTGCGAACAGCATGAAGATCGCAGGCCAGCGCGACACCAGCGCTTCGTCGCGGCCGCGCCAGAATTCGTATGCAGCAAGCCACGTGTAGGTCGTCGCGATCAGTGCGCCCACCATGGCGCGGAACTCGATGGAGGCCGCGAACTGCGGCAGCCGGCAGGCCAGCATCCAGATGATGACCCCGACCATGCACCAGATCGGTTCGGCGCTGCGCTGATCGAACACTCTCGCGCCGCTCCAAGTCAGTGCGAAAGAGGCAAACAGCACGGCATTGGCCAGGTCGATGGAGACCCAGTCCGGCGTGCTGCCATGCGTGCTGAGCAGCATGATCGACACGGCCCGGAGCAGGTGGGCGCCGCCCCACCACGCCAGCGCCGTCTTGCTGAAGTTTTGCGCCCACGCAAAGAACAGCAGCAGGCCGAGGATGATCTCGACATGCATCGTGACCATGAAGAGCGTGTTGATGTCGAGGTCGGAGGCGCTCATGGGTGCAATGGTCCGGCAGGCAACGGAACCGTATTGCGCAGAACAACGAGAAAGGCATGAACACGCTCTGCGCGGCGCCGCCTAAGCGATGTCAGGGTTAGCAAAGAGTTGCCGGAAGCGGACTACGGCGCCCGCGCGCGCATCAAAACGTGATAGGGAAGGTTCCGGTAACCAAACCGGATTGGGGCAAATCACGATGGACTGGGGTTCACGCCGGGAGCGGCTGCGCGCGATCATCAACGGCAACCGCTGCATCTTTCCCGCCTCCGTGTACGACGGGATTGCGGCGCGGATCGCCGAAGACCTCGGGTTCGAGGCCATGATGCTGGCCGGATCGGTCGGCTCGTTCTCGGTGCTTGCTGCGCCGGACATCTGCGTGCTGACGCTGACCGAGTTTGCCCAGCAGGCCTGCCGGATCAATCGCGCCGGCTCGCTGCCGCTCCTGGTCGACGCCGACCACGGCTATGGCAACGCGATGAGCGTCAAACGCACGGTCGAGGAATTGGAAATTGCCGGCGTCTCCGCCCTCACCATCGAGGACACGCTGCTGCCGCAGCCTTTCGGCGGAGCGGAGGGCGGCCTGATTTCGATTGCCGAAGGCGTCGGAAAGATGAAGGCGGCACTGGCCGGACGGCAGGATCCGCGCCTTGTCATTGTCGGCCGCACCAGTGCGATCGGCATCACCGGCGTCGACGACACCATCGCGCGGCTCAAGGCCTACGAGGAGGCGGGCGTCGATATGCTGTTCATGGCGGGGCTCAAGAACCGTGCGCAACTCGATGCCGTATCGCAGGCGGTCAGGCTGCCGCTGTTTCTGGGCGGCGTGCCGCAGGACATGATGGACCTGGACTATCTCTCCGCCCGCAACGTGAAGGTCTGCCTGCAAGGCCATCACTCGTTCTGGGCATCGGTGCAGGGCGTGTACGATGCGCTGAAGGCGCTGCGCGACGGCACAATGCCGTCGGACCTGAAGAACATTGCATCCGCGGATCTGCAGCGCAGCGTGCTGCGACAGGACCGCTATTCGCGCTGGAGCAGGGATTTTCTCGGCGGCGCGTGACTTTGCCTGTGTGAAGGAACATCCGCGCGACCCTCTCGTGAGGGCGGCGATAGGTCAGTGGCCCCCGCCGGGTCGGCCAAGGGCCGACGACCGCCCGGCGCGACAGTTTACCGTCCGGCAACCTTAACGCTTCGCAAACGGTTGGCCGGCTAACAGGAGTCATTCGTGATTCTTGCGGTGCGGTAAGCGCGTCACGCTCATTCAGGAGACGCATATGCTGAAGATTGTTTTGGCGCTGGTCGCCTGCTTTTCCTTGATGGTGTCCACCGGCTGTGCCGGCGGCATCGGCAAGGGCAAGGCGCCGATCCACACCAGGGGCTGACGGAATAAAAGGCCAGGCGCAGCACAATCCGCGCTTGGCCTTCACCGTCCGGGAATGGCGTGAGGTCGTTGGAATGATGGTTCGAAATCTCCGGCTCGGATGCCTTGCAACGGTTCTTGCGATCGGCGTCACGGCCGGCGCGCGGGCGCAGGAGGCCGTCGAGGCCGACCCGCCGGTGACGGCCGAACCGGCAGAGCGCCCTGCGGCCGCCGCTCCGGCGCCGCGCTACTTCATCGAATTTCGCGCGCGGACCGCGCTGAGTTACGGACACAGCTTCGTCGTGTTCGGCCGCGCCGGCGGCCGGATGACTGCGCGAAACGTGGCCGGGCTGCACCCGAAGGGAAACAGCCCGGTGACTTACGTGCTCGGTCACGTATTGCCGGTGCCGTCGGAGACCGGTGCAAGCGACGGCGATCTCGAGGTGCAGTACGTCACGGCGCGCTTCCGCGTGGCGTTGAGCCCGCGCAGCTACGCATCGCTGGTGCCGAAAATCCGGGCGTTGCAGGCAAATTCGCCGGCGTGGAATGCAGTGGTCTACAACTGCAATGCCTTCGTCGGCGATATCGCGCGGCTCGCCGGCCTCAGAGCGCCGCCGCCGTGGATGCTGCCGGAAGATTTCATCAACACGATGCGCGAGCTGAACGATCCTGCGGCAAATGCGATGGCGCGCCACACCGCCGTCGTGCGTTGACCGCTACTGACCGGATGCCTGCTGAACGGCCGGCTTGCGCTGGCGCGGCATCGGACGTGCGAACACCTTCGAGCACTCCGGACTCATCTGCTTCTTTTTCTTGATCAGACAGCCGACGATGGCGTCGCGGTCCGGAATGAACTGCTGGCACAGCCGCATCACGTCCGGTGTGCAGGCCGCTTCGTCCTCCGCGGAGTGGGTCTGCTGCGCGAATACGGCGCCTGGTGCGCCGATCAGAAACAGGAACGCAAGCGCCGCACATGTCCGCATCGGCCGCCCTCCGTTTGACCCAACCCGGCGGTGCGCCCCGGCGCACGGCTGCCGCCATTATCGGGCTTCCGCAGCGGGTGTAAATCGAAGCGGCGGCAATCGCCTTATTTGATCAACCGTCCTGTGTGCCGACCGCAGTGGCCGGTTTGCCTAATCCCACGGGGGAATCCGGCCCACCGGATTGGCGATGCGTCCGTCGGGCCGCTTCAGTGCGGCAATCCGCTCCATCTCGCTGTCCGAGAGCGAGAAATCGAACACATCGAGATTCGCCGCGATGCGTTCCGGGTTCGACGAGCGCGGGATCGCCGCGACGTTCTGCTGCATGAGCCAGCGCAGCGCAATCTGTGCGACGGTGCGGCCACGCTTCGCCGCGATTTCGGCGAGCACCTTGTCGTTGAACAGCCGGCCGCGGCCGAGCGGGCAATAAGCGACAAAGGCGAGCCCGTGCTTGCGGCAGGCCGCCAGCACCCTGGTCTGGTCGAGATAGGGATGATACTCGGCCTGCATCACGGCGATCGGTTCCGGGCAGAGCTGGAGCGCTTCCGCGAGCAGCGTGGTGTTGAAGTTGGCGACGCCGATATGGCGGGCCAGGCCCTGCCGTTTCGCCTTGGCGAGGCCCTTCACCGCCTCCGCCACCGGGATGTGAATGTTCGGCCAGTGGATCATCAGCAGATCGACGGAGTCGACTGCGAGCGCCTTCAGGCTCTCCTCGACCGAGCGGGCGAAGTCGGCCTCGTGGAGGTTCTCGTGCGAGACCTTGGTGACGAGGAAGATCTCGCCGCGCGGCACCCCCGACGCCCGCATCGCCTCGCCCACCTCGCGCTCGGTGCCGTACTTGCGCGCCGTGTCGATATGGCGATAGCCGGCCTTGAGTGCGGCTACGACCTCCTGCGTGGAAAATCCCCCTGTGATCGGCGAGGTGCCGAAACCGAGCATGGGAATGTCGGCGCCGTGCGCCTTGATCCTGGGGACTTCGATCATGCTGCTGGCCGTGCCGTGTCGGGATGATTGCCGCGGTCGGTGTGACGCTCGAACCTTAGCGGCCATCCCCGGGCCGGGCAAACCCAGCCCGGTCGGCAGCCACCAACTTCAGCGTGGCCATGTCCAGCGCAGCCATGTCCCGTTTGCTCTGAAAATCAAGCCGGCAGCGGCTGTCAGCGATACACGAGGACCGGGATGGTGGATATGGTGAGCACCTTTTGAGCGACACTGCCGAGAAGCTCCAAGGAAAGCCCACTGGCTCCCCGCGATCCCATCACGATCAGGTCGCATCCTCTGTCTCGGGCGTTCGCGATGATTGCTTCATGAACCTCTGTGGGTCCCACCTGGATGCATTCGCAAGCCACGTCAATTTGCCTGCCGGCATGAGCGGCGGAACGTAGAACGCTCTCGGCATGCTGCTTTATCTGCCCGCCGGGCTCGTCCAGGGTCTGGCCAGAGGGCGCCTCTACAACGATGACGGACACCTTCGCGCTTAGCTGCTTGGCGAGTGACAAGCCGGCCGATAGAGCGCGCTCCGCGGGTTTGGATCCGTCAGTCGCAATGAGAATATGACGATACATCCGGGATTTCCCTTCTGCGGAAAATTACGCCGGGGCGACGGAAGCTGTCCACCACAAGCGGCCATCCCCAGGCAGCCATCCCG
>CAZGSW010000136.1:0-1724 GCA_964528635.1 uncultured Rhodoplanes sp.
GTGAAGAAGGACGTGCCCGGCTTCATCGGCAACCGGCTGCAGCATGCGCTGTGGCGCGAGGCGGTGTCGCTGGTCGAGAACGATATCTGCGACGCGGCAACCGTCGACGCCGTCATCAAGGCCTCGTTCGGGCGGCGGCTCGCGGTGCTGGGGCCGCTGGAGAACGCCGATCTGGTCGGTACGGACCTGTCGCTGGCAATTCATCAAACGGTACTGCCGGCGATCGACAGCCGGCCGGGCCCGTCGCCCTATCTCGAAAAGCTGGTGAGGGACGGCAAGCTCGGCTTCAAGTCGGGCGAGGGCTTCCGCCAGTGGAGCGCGGAAGACCAGGCGGCGCTGCGAAAACGGGTTTTCGAGCACCTGAAGAAGTCGCGGTAGCCGTTCACGCACAGTTCTCTCCGTCACCCTCCCCTGGAGGGGGAGGGTCGACCGCTGGAGCAAAGCGACAGCGGTCGGGGTGGGGTGGCTCTTCGCAGAAAACCCACCCCACCCCGCCGTCTCGCTCACTCTGTTCGCTCGACGTCGACCCTCCCCCTCCAGGGGAGGGTGGGCGCTGCCGGTGCCGCGCGATTGGGCCGGACGCGCGCGTCATTTGCGCTTGCGCCCGGTAACGCATATTTTCAGGGGAACGACAGCGCGGTCCGCCCGCGCGCCGCAAATCCCAGGGAGCCTGCCATGACCCAGATCCGTTCGATGGCCCAGCCGGTCCAGAAGCGCCCCGGCGAGGTCGGCGTCCACTCGCTCGATGCGTTCAACTTCACGGTTCCGGACCTCAAGGACGCCGAGAAGTTCTACGGCGACTTCGGCCTCAACCTGAAGGAAGAGAACGGCTCGCTCGCGCTCTACACCCACGGCCACTGGCACAAGTGGGGCTCGGTGTCGGAAGGCCCGCGCAAGAAGATGCAGTTCGTGTCGTTCGGCGCCTACGAGGAGGACATGCCCAAGTTCCAGGCGCGCATCCAGGAGATGCGGCTGGACCGGCTCGATCCGCCAAAGGGTTTCGAGTCGAACGGCATCTGGCTGCGCGACCCGTCCGGCATGCTGGTCGAGATTCGCGTCGCCGAGAAAAGCTCGCCCAACGAGAAGCCGGACGTCGAGCCGTTCGGCGGCAAGCCGCGCATCCAGAACGCGCCGAACCGCTCCAAGGCGCCGCGCGTCGCGCCGCGCCGGCTCGCCCACGTGCTGGTGTTCGCGACCGACATTCCGAAGACAATCGACTGGTACTCGAAGGTGCTCGGCATGCGGCTGTCCGACCGCTCCGGCGACATGATCGCCTTCATGCACGGCATCCACGGCAGCGACCACCACATGATCGCGTTCGTGAAGTCGGACGGTCCCGGCCTGCATCACCTCTCCTGGGACGTCGCCTCGATCAACGACATCGGGCTCGGCGCCAGCCACATGGCCGACAAGGGCTTCGTGAAGGGCTGGGGGCTCGGCCGCCATGTGCTCGGCTCGAACTTCTTCCACTACGTGCGCGATCCGTGGGGCTCCTACGCGGAGTACTCCTCCGACATCGACTACGTGCCGGTCGACTACGACTGGCAGGCGCAGGACCATCCGCCGGAGGATTCGTTCTACGTCTGGGGGCCGACCCCGCCGGAGGAGTTCGCGATCAACCACGAGATCCTCAACAAATAGGCCGCCGGCCGCTCAGGCCCGCACCGCTGCAAAAAGGCGCGCTCCGGCGCGCCTTTTCGTTTTCGGGGCGCACTCTCCGCCCC
>CAZGSW010000136.1:1824-5884 GCA_964528635.1 uncultured Rhodoplanes sp.
TCGGCCCCGCCCTGTGACCGGCGTCACAGGAACGGCGTTTCGCCGTCCGCCCGCTGAACCCCCGAGGCTCCCGTCCTGACCCACGCTCAGGAGGCTGCCATGATCAGCACGCTGCGAATCGCGTTCACGTCCATTGCCGTCATGCTGTCCGCTCCCGCATTTGCGCGGGAGACCGTGCAGGCGCCGCTGGTCCTGTGCGACACCCAGAAGCAGGCGGAGCGTCTCGGCGAGGTGTTCAACGGCAAGGCGCCCGAGGCGCTGCTGGTGGTCAACACCGAGGCGAACAATCCGGTGGCGTGCATGGCGGTCAACGCGGCGTTCGTGCCCGGCAAGGTGCTCAACACCGTGCGCAGCAGGACCCACACATTCCATGTCGTTCCGGTCATCATCCTGGCGGTCGGCACGCCGGCTGGCCTCAAGCCGGTGGCGCCGCGGGTGTTCTTCACCATCCGCGCGGTGAAGGAATATTCCATCTGACCGAACTTGTCCGGCGCGCACGCATCGGGGCAGGATGGTTCCTGCTCTGCCCCGCGTGCCCGACGAGGTGATCGATGGCGTTGAAGTTCCGTGTCGAACTGGTCTGGAAGGACGACGGCGGCCAGACCGCGTCGTCGATCTATCTCACCGGCGACGGCCGTGTCGTGGTGCAGGGCCGCGCCCTGTCGCAGGCCGAGCGCATGGAACTCAAGCTGCCGCCCGAGGGCGAGATGATCAGCGTCGACCGCAGGACCATCCGCGCCATCAAGGAGATGCTGTAAGGGGCGGCTTTCGGTGCCGCCGCCACGCCACTCGATTGTCATCGCCCCGCATCCAGTATCGATCCGATGGTTCCGTGGGTACCGAATGCCCGCCTGCGCGGGCATGACACCGGTTGATACGGCTGATATTTTCGAGCGACTCCAATCAAGCCGGAGGTCCGCCATGTTCCTGCGCAACCACTGGTATGTCGCCGCCTCCCTCGCCGAGATCGGCCGCAAGCCGCTCGGGCGCATCATCCTCGGCGAGCCGGTGGTGATGTACCGCACCGAAGACGGCACGCCGATCGCGCTGGAGGATCGCTGCCCGCACCGCCGGCTGCCGCTGTCGATGGGCAAGCTCGTCGGCGACGACGTGCTGCAGTGCCACTACCACGGTCTTCGCTTCGACCGCACCGGCGCCTGCGTGCGGGTGCCGGGACAGGACCTGATCCCGTCCGGCGCGCGGGTGAAGACCTATCCGGTGGTCGAGCGCTATAGCTGGCTCTGGATCTGGATGGGCGATCCGGCGCTCGCCGATCCGTCGAAGATCGTCGACTACCACTGGCTCGACGATCCGGACTGGGGCGCCAAGACCGATTACCTGCACGCCGAATGCAACTGGCAGCTCGTCAACGACAACCTGCTCGACCTCACGCACCTCGCGTTCGTGCACGAGACCACGATCGGCAACATGGCGCTGGTCGAGCACGCCGCGGTGCGCGTGCAGCGCACGCCGACCGGCGTGCAGGTGACGCGCTGGATCATCGACCAGCCGGCGCCGCCGGCGTTCGTGAAGATCGGCGGCTTCACCGGCAACGTCGACCGCTGGCAGATCATCGATTTCACGCCGCCGTCGTTCATCCGGCTCGACGTCGGCGCCACGCCGACCGGCACCGGCGCGCCGGAGGGCCGCCGCGTCGGCGGCATCGAGATGCGCAACCTCAACGCCATGACGCCGGAGACGGAATCCACCACGCACTACTTCTGGGGCCAGGCCCACGACTTCCATCCCCGCGACCGGGACGTAACCGAGAAGGTGTTCGCCCAGATCAAGACGGCGTTTCTCGAAGATGTCGCGGTGTTCTCCGCGCAGCAGAAGCTGATCGACCTCGCTCCCGACGCGCCGACCGTCGACATCAACGCGGATTCCGGCGGCATCCAGGCACGGCGCATCAACGCACGGCTCCACGAGGAGGAGCAGGCGGCGCTCGCCGCGGCCCGGACCGCGGCGGAGTAGGGGCGCCGCGGTCATCTTCCGCGTCTGCGGCCCGGCGGCTATCCTCGCGGGAATATCCGGCCGCCGGCGCCGGGACACACCGGGAGGACGTCGATGGAGCGGATTCCGCAGCCGATCATGGACAAGCGCGGCGAGCCGCATGTGCGGCGGTTCAGCGAGCAGCGCTGGCTGCTCGACAATACCATTCGCGCCAACGGCATCGACTGGGACCAGCCACGCTCGATCTACATCAGCGCGCCGTGCGGCCCGGAGGGCATCGCCGACATCACCGGCGTGCGCGAGCGCGTCAAGAAGATGGCCGACATCGCGCCCGCCTTCGAGGCGGTGGCGCGCCGCCGCGAGGCCAAAGCGAAGGGCGCGGAAGAAGCGGGCAGCATGGTCACCGCCCGCGACAACTACTTCATGGCGGCGGTGTACTGGGGCGCGGCGCAGTGGCCCTACGACCAGAACGACGAGCCCAACGTTGCCTGCCATCTGAAGAAGCGCGAGTGCTACACGAAATACGCCGCGCTTTCCGACCACAAGGTCGAGGCGGCCTGGATCCCGTTCAAGGACACCGCGCTGCCGGCCTGGTTTCACCTGCCGCCCGGCTACACCGGCGGCAAGCTCCCGGTGGTCATCAACGTGCCCGGCATGGACAGCTACAAGGAGATCCAGAGCTGGCTGTACGGCGACCGCTTCCTCAACCGCGGCTTCGCCGTGCTCAACATCGACGGGCCGGGGCAGTACGAGGCGCCGATGCTCGGCATCTACTTCTCGATGGAGAACTGGATGGCGACCGGCAAGGCGGTGTGCGACTGGCTCGCGAAGCGGCCCGAGATCGACATGGGCAAGGTGGTCTGCTCAGGGACGAGCTTCGGCACGCTGTTCGGCACCGTTCTCGCGGCGAACGAGCCGCGGGTGTCGGCCTGTGCGGTGATGTCGGTGTGCCACGAGCCCGGATGCCACACCATCTTCCAGGAGGCGTCGCCGACCTTCAAGAAGCGCTTCATGTACATGTCGGGCATCACCGACGAGGCGGAGTTCGACAAATTCCGCCAGGACATCACCTGGGAGGGGCACGCGGACCGGATCAAGGTGCCGTATCTCTGCGTCGCCGGCGAGTTCGATGAGCTGTCACCGGTCGAAAACTCGTTCAGGCTGGTGCAGCAGGTTAAGGGGCCGAAGCGGATCGTGGTCTATCAGGAATCGCGCCACTCGGTCGGCAACGTCCCGGCCGCCAACATGGGCCCGTTCCCGACCGTCATGGTCGCCGACTGGCTGGCGGACCGGGTCGCCGGCAAGCCGATGACCAGCGAGCACTGGTACGTGCGCTCCACCGGACAGATCGACAAGAAGCCGCTTTAGACGCACAAACGCGCGCGCCTGCGCCGCGCAGGCCTGTCATTTCGCCGGTCCATGGCTATATGAAAGCATGGGGGCGGGCGAAAGAGGGTATCGTCATGTCCGTTGACAAGACCTTGCCGAAGCGGGATCCGCTTGACGAGGCGCTTGAGCAGACCTTCCCGGCGAGCGACGCCATAGCCATCGTCACGCCGCGCCGGCCGCGGCGGAAAAAGCAGGAGGCTCAACGGAATGAGGACGACGACACCGGCCGGTAACGGGCTTTTCGACAGTCGGCAGCACTGCAACGCCGGTCCGTCATGAATCCTCGCGATGCGTTGGCCGAAGCCGTTCTTTCCATCAAGAGCGATGCGATCGTCGCAGCGGACCGGGACGGCAACATCGTGTTCTGGAATCCCGGTGCCGAGCGAATGTTCGGCTATGCCGCCGGAGAGGCGGCCGGCCGGTCGCTCGACATCATCATTCCCGAGCGGCAACGCCAGCGGCATTGGGAGGGCTATCACCGGGTGATGGCCGGCGGCGAGAGCCGCTATGGCCCGGCCGACATCCTGGCGGTCCCGGCGGTCCGCAAGGACGGCACCGCCATTTCCGTGGAGTTCACGATCGCGCCGTTGCTGGACGAATCCGGCGCTCTCACCGGCCTTGTGGCGATCATGCGCGATGTGACCCGCCGCTTCGAGGAGATGCGCGCGTTGCGGCGGCAGGTTGCTCTCGCCCGACCGGGATCGTGAAACGGGCGGGG
>CAZGSW010000136.1:5984-12281 GCA_964528635.1 uncultured Rhodoplanes sp.
GCCCGAAATGCCGACACCGTCCGGTGTTTCGTAGCGGCGTGTGAATTCGGGAGTCGGCGCGACGCTTGAGCCGCGCCGCCTGATACTTATGCAAGGTGTGGGGGCAGGGCCCGTTGCGGGCTCGACGATCGGTCGCCTCGTCTGTGGCGTGATGTCCGTGTTGGCGGTCGGCGTGGTGTTGGCCGGCTGCGCGACAAGACCCGGCCCCGAGGCGCTGAACGCCATGGCGGCCGCGCCGAATTCGAAACCGGTGCGCATCTTGGTCGCGACCTCGCGCGAACGCGAAAACCCCGGCGTGAATGTCTTCACCGACGGCCGTTCGCGCACCATGAACTTCGCCGAGTTCACCGTCGCCGTTCCACCGAGTCACGTTGCCGGACGGATCGAGCTGCCGCAGGGCATTCCCGATCCGGGCCGGGACTTCGTCGTGGTGGATCAGGCCGTGCTGTCCAGGGCGGAATTCGGCGCCCGCATTGCGCCGCGCCGGCGCGGCAGGCAGGGCGTCGGGGTGTTCGTCCACGGCTACAACTACAATTTCCAGGAATCGCTGTTCCGGATGGCGCAGATGGTCGCCGATTCCGGACAGGAGCTGACGCCGGTGCTTTTCGCCTGGCCGTCCGAGGCGCGTGCGACCGGCTACGTCGCCGATAAGGATTCCGCCGCCTATTCGCGCGACGACCTCGCCGAGCTGCTGACCGTTCTGGCGTCCAACCCGAAGGTCGACCGGGTGATGCTGGCGGCGCACAGCATGGGCGCCTCCATCGCCATGGAATCGCTGCGGCAGCTCCGGCTTGCCGGCAAGCACCGCGTGATCGACCGGCTCGATGTGGTGCTGGCGTCGCCCGATATCGATGTGGACCTGTTCCGCAGGCAGGTCGACGTGATCGGCCCGCTGAAGCCGCCGCTCGCGCTGCTGGTCGCGAAGGACGATCGCGCGCTCTCGCTTTCGAGCCGGATCGCCGGCGAGCGGACGCGCGCCGGCGCCCTCGACGTCAACGATCCCAGAGTTCAGGAGGTGGCGCTCAGCGCCAGGATCCGCGTGGTCGACATCAGCGAGGTGACGCCCTCGAACCGGTTCAATCACGACCGGTTCGTGCGTTTTGCCGCGCTCTATCCGCGGGTCGTGCAGCGGGACCCGTATGGGGGCCTGCAGCACGCCGGAGCTTACGTGTTCCGCGCCGGTGGCGCCGGCGGTGGCGCGGGTGCCCGGGCGGGTCAGGGCGACGGCGGCCAGTTCGTCCGGCTGCACGCGCCGGACTGAGCGCGACGCTCAGCCGGCCGCCTGCATCTGCCGGCCGGCGCGGCGGGCCCAGTTCTCCCAGGCGCGGTTGAGCGTGTAGTCGCTGGTGCGCGCGATCACCGCGTCGACCTCGCCCTTGTAGAGATACTTGATCCTGCCCATCGCCATCGACTGCATCTGCAGCTTGGCGTTCAGCTCCAGGTAGTTCGAGATGAACACCGCGTGGCGGATCGAGGTGCCCGCCACCACGGCGCCGTGGCCGCGCATCAGCGCGGTGCGGCCCTTGCCGAGCCGCTTGGCGAGGTCGCGGCCCATCGCCATCGAGTTCACCAGCAGCGCGGTGTCGCCGAACCTGTCGTGCGAGTCCCACAGCGGCACGTCGTGGCCGATCGACGCGCACATGTGCAGCAGCGGCTTGAGCTTCGTGTTGGTGATGCCGAACGGGATGGTGCTGGGCGAATGGTTGTGGACCACCGACATGATCTCGGGGCGCGCCTCGTAGATCGCGCCGTGAATGAAGCGCTCGGTGTAGGGGGCGTGCGTGGTCTTCGCCTTTTTCGGGTCGAGCGGTGTGCCGTCGAGCATGTATTCCATGATGTCGGACGGCTCGATCCGCTCCGGCGCGCGGGCGCGCGACAGCAGGTAGCGGTCCTTGTGCTTCGGGTGCCGCACGCTGACGTGGCCGAACGAGTCGACGATGCCCTCGTTGGCGAGGATGCGGTTGGCGGTGACAAGCTCGTCGATCAGGTCGAATTTCTTGGCCATGGGGTTTCCTCTTTGTTTGATCCGTCATCCTGAGGCGCACGGCGCAGCCGTGCCTCGAAGGATGGACGGCCACGCTGTTGCACCAGCCGGGCCGTCGACCCTTCGAGGCTCGCGGCTCCGCCGCTCGCACCTCAGGGTGACGGGGTTGGGGAATCACGCGACGCGATGGTTACCGCGATTGGCGGCCGGTCGCCATGGCGGCGAGCCGCTCCGGCCGGTCCGGCGCCGCGTCGCCGCGCCAGGCGACATGCATGTCGGGCCGCAGCAGGATGAGGTCGCAGCCGTACACCTCGCGCGCCGCGTCGTCGGGCACGTCGAGCACCGCGAACGGCGCACCGGACGCCGCGAACGCCGACGCGAGCGCGGCCGTATCCGCCTTCGAGCCGCCGAGCCGCAGCAGCGTGTAGCCGTCGCCGATCCGGTCCTGCATCGCCGTGCCGTCGCCGAGCCGGACATGCGGCAGCCGCACGCCCGGCAGCGTCGACGGCCGGTACTCGATGAAGTCGTAGGGCGGCTCCGCCTCCGAAGCGATCAGCGGCGAAACGTAGAAATAACCCAGCTCCGCGCCGATCATCTCGTTGGACTTGCGCTGCTCCACGTCGGCGATCGCGATCAGCCGGGCCCGCTCCGCCGCGTGCTCCGGCGCGTTGTAGTCGATCCCGCCCCTGATCCCGGACCGCCACTTGCGCCGCCCTGTCGAGGCGTAGCGCGACGCCGCCACGTTGTTGCGGCCGACCGGCCGCCGTTCGGTCTCGTAGGACTGCAGCAGGCCCGGCCCGCCCCAGCCCTGCAGCGTGCCGGCGAGCTTCCACGACAGGTCGATGGCGTCGCCGACGCCGGAGTTCATGCCGAGCCCGCCGGTCGGGATCATCAGATGCACCGCGTCTCCCGCCAGGAACACCCGGCCGTCCGTGAAGCGGTCCGCCAGCAGCAGGTTCTGCCGCCATTCGCCGACCCACTGCATCTCGTACGGCAGCGGCATGGCGATGGTCTTCTCGAACATGACCGCCATGTCCGCGTCTGTCTCGACCACCGAGTGCAGCGTGAAGTGCTTCGTGTCGTCCTGCAGGATGAGCTGCGTCGCCCGGGTGTCGACCACGTGATAGTGCCGCCCCTGGCCGATCGGGATGCGCGCGAACAGCTCGTCGCAGCGGAACAGCGCCTGCCGCAGTTGCAGGATGTTGCCCTCGCCCTGCAGCGCGATGCCGAGCTGCTTGCGCACCGTGCTGGCGCCTCCGTCGCAGCCCGCCATGTATTTCGCGAAGATGGTCTCGGGCTTGCCGCTCTCGTTGACGATCTCGACAGTGACGCGTTCGGCGTCCTGCGCGAACGACACGAACTCGCAGCCGTAGCGCACCGTCACGTTCGGATCGGCGTCCGCCACCGATTTCAGCAGCGGCTCGACCGTGTACTGCGAGATCAACTGATACGGTTCGAGCGGCAGCGTGCCGTCGTTGCGTGCGGCGATCTCGGCCCGCGCCTGCGCGACCGACGGATAGGGCAGTTGCAGCAGCGGCGGGTCGACCAGCGACGTGACGATGAACACGTCCATCGGCACGTCCGCCGGCAGCCCTGCGTCGCGCATCCGGCCGGCGAGGCCCATGCGGCGGAAGATCTCCATGGTGCGGGCGTTGCAGCGTTCCATCTTGGGCAGCCGCTGCGGCGCCGCCTTTCGTTCGATCAGCGTGCAGCGGACGCCGCGGCGGCCGAGATCGACCGCGAGTGTGAGGCCGACCGGGCCTGCTCCGACAACGAGAACGTCCGTGTTCATGGAGATGGCTGGAATGTCCTTTGTCTGCGCCGCTTGTCCCGGGTGGTGTCTCGCCATCCGCAACCGGGAGGCGCACAATCCCCGGGTTCAGCCCAGCCTTAGCAGATCGGGCCGGCCGAACGGACATGGTGCCTGAAAATAATCGCGTGAAAATAATCGCTCATGAAAAATGATCGCGCATGAAAAGGTTCGTCGCATGCCTGTGGCGGGGTGATTTCGGCCTGCCGCGCACGTTCTGGGAGTTCGCCATCGGCTACGGCACGCTCGCCGCCGTCCTGACCACGGCGCTGGCGTTGGCCGTGCTGGCGATGGACGGCCCGGGCTGGCTGGCGGCGGTGCTATACATGGCCAACGCGCCGTACACGGTCTTCATTGCGCTTGCGGTGTGGCGGGCCGCTGGAACCTACACCGGCCCGCAGCACTGGGTCGGTGCCGCGCGCATGGCCATAGTGGTCTGGGCCGTGGTCACGCTGGCGACGTGAAGGCGGCGGCCCGCAGCGCGGGCATCACCTCGCGGCCGAACATCTCCACCGAGCGCTCCATCTCGTCGAGCGAAAGATCGCCGAACGCCATTTGGCCGACCACGTAGTTGACGCCGCTGTCGGCGACCTGCGGTTCGAGGAATGCGGTCACGGTCGCGGGCGACCCGGCGATGCCCTGTCCCTGCGCCACCAGCGCGTCGAAGCTCTCGGCGTTGAGGGTCGAGTTCGGCCGCGTGCCGTGCCTGTCATGCAGCAGCAGGAAGCTCGACCGCCAGCGCAGGTAGGCGCGCCGCGCGACATCCATCGCCGCACCGTCGGTATCGGCGACCACGATGAAGCGCACCATGCCCATCCTGGGCAGCGGCGTCCCTGCCTCCTGCGTCTGCCGCCACACCTCGCGGTAGCGCGTCATGGTGGCGCGGGTCACTGCAGGCACGTCGTTGTTGACGACGTTGAGGCCCTTGCGGGCGGCCCGCTCGGCGCTGTCGGGGGAATGCGCGCCGTACCACAGCGGCGGATGCGGCCGCTGCAGCGGCCTGATTTCAAGCGGCACGTTGTCGAAGCGGTCGTACTGTCCGCTCCAGCTCAGGGTCTCGCTCTCGAACGCCTTGAGCAGCAGCTCCAGCCGCTCGGCGTAGATCTGCTGGCGATGTTCGGCGTCCTGTCCGTAGTAGGAGACCTCGTAGGGCACCGAGCCGCGGCCGAAACCGATCTCCAGCCGTCCGCCGCTGAGATGATCCAGCATGCAGATTTCCTCGAACATCCGCAGCGGATGGTGCAGCGGCAGCGCATAGACGAAGGTGCCGAAGCGCAGCCGACTGGTGCGCTGCGCGATCGCGGACAGGAACACACTGGGCGAGGGCGCCAGCCCGAGCGGCGTGAAGTGATGCTCGGCCACGTGGTAGGCGTGGAAACCGGCGCGGTCGAACGCCTCGATCACCTTGAGCCGCTCCTCGTAATAGTCGGCGAGCGGCAGGTCGTTGCGGTCGAGATGATCGAAGATGCCGAATTCGAGGGTCATGCGTGCGCAAATCCATCTTGTGTCATGGCCGGGCTTGTCCCGGCCATCCACGCCTTGGCTGCGAAAGAAGGCGTGGATGCCCGGTCCAAGGCCGGGCATGACGCGGAGAGGATATGCACACCCTCACGTCTGCCACTCGACATGCGCCTTGATCGCCTTGCGCGTCTCGTCGATCCAGCCGTGCGGCTTCGCCTTCTCGATCATCGCGGTGACGTTCTGCTGCCACGCCTCGTTGTCCGCGACGCTTTCGAACCGGCGGAGCGCGGCCTCCGATATCCATGCCGTCGTGTCGTCGGGAAGTTCCGCGATGCCGGTCAGCGCCTTGCGGACGTCGTCGAGCTTGGACGGATTGCCCATCACGACGAGCTTGAAGGCGCGGAAGTTGTCGTGGTCCTCCAGCGAGACCGAGGCGCGGTCGGCATAGACCTTCAGAAACATGGCGGCCTCCTATTTGAACGGCGCTTCGCCGTTCGCGGTCGGCACGTCGAAGCCGTTCAGAATGGTTCCGATCATGTTGTAGAACCCGACCACGGATATCAGCTCGATGGTTGATTGCAGTCCGTACTGTTCCAGCAGCCGGCCGTAAAGCGTCTCGCCCAGCACCTTGCCGCCGAGCAGTTCGCTGACCGCGGCATGGACCAGTTCCTCGTCAGACCTGCCGAAGGCAGGCTTGCTGCGCGTGCGCAGCGCCTCGATCGTCCCGTCCGACAGCCCGGCCGCGCGGCCCAGCGGCTCGTGCACCGCCCAGACGTATTGCGCCGACCAGTGGCGCGCGACGGTGAGCACGATCAGCTCGTAGATGCGCGGTTCCAGCGTCCCGTTGGCGCGCAGCACGTCGACCAGCCCGGATGCTGCGGTGGCGATCGGCGCGTTGTGCAGCAGTACGCCGAACGGGCCGCCCAGCTTCGGGCGGTTGCCCTTGATTCTGTCGTGAACCGCCTTCTGCTCTGGCGAGAGCGTTGCGGGATCGAGCGGTGGAACGCGGGACATCGTTGTCGTGGTCAATTGCAAGCCGGTG
>CAZGSW010000137.1:0-12273 GCA_964528635.1 uncultured Rhodoplanes sp.
TAAGTCTGGATCGCTTCGTCGCTTTCGCTCCTCGCGATGACGACCGTATCACCGATCTATGATTCCAGGTGCTAAAGCGGGATGACTTGACCTTAGGATCACCATCCCGCTTTAGCGCTCTGCTTAAGCATGATCTTTTCCGAAAACCGGTTCCCACTTTTCGGGATCATGCTTTAGTTGATCGACAGGTTCGCTTCTTTCGCCAGCCGCTTCCAGGTTTCGTACTGGCGCGACACGATGGACTTCATCTCCTCGGGCGTGGTGCCTCGCGGGTCACCGCCCATGGCCTCGAGCTTGGCCTTGACGTTGGGAAGCGCGACAACCCGGTGCACCTCCTTGTTGAGGCGGTCGACGACCGGCTTCGGCAGATTGGCCGGCCCCGCAAGCCCGGTCCAGGAGATCACCTCGAAGCCGGGAATACCGGACTCGGCGACCGTCGGCACGTTCGGGAAATCGCGCCAGCGCGTCAGGCCGGTCACCGCCAGCGCGCGAAACTCTCCGGAGCGAATGCGCGAGCTGATCGGGCCGGTGGTGGCGGCGATGAAGTCGATGTCGCCCGTCAGCATGCCGGTGATGGCCGGCGCCTCACCGCGATAGGGCACGTGCAGGAACTTGGTCTTGGTCTCGTTGCCCAGGAGTTCAACCGTGGTGTGCAGGATCGAGCCGACGCCGGCAGAGCCGTATTTCAGCGCGCCCGGATTCTTGCGCGCTTCGTCGATCAACTGCTGGAGATTCTGGAACCGCGAGTCCTTCCGCACGCAGATCATGAAGGGATAGAAACTCGCGGACGAAATCCAGGTGAAGTCGTCGACCACCTTGTATTTGACATTCTTGGACAGCGCGCCGAACGCCGGATGTGCGCTCGGCACCACCAGCAGCGTGTAGCCGTCGGGCTCTGAGCGCGCGATCGAGTCGGCGGCAAGCGCGCCGGCCAGACCCGGCTTGGCCTCGACCACGATCGACTGGCCGAGGCCCTTCTCCATCTCGGTCGCCAGAATGCGCGCGATGGTGTCCACGTTGCCGCCCGGCGGGAAGCCCTGCATGAACTTGATGAGACGGTTCGGATAGGTCTGCGCGTCCGCCGCGCCCACCGCAGCCAGCATCACGGCCGCCGCCACGAAAGCCTTTCTCATCGGTTCCTCCGGAAATTCTGGACTGGTTGGAGCGTATTCCGCGCCTGTTTGCCGGCGCCTGTCAACGAGTCAAAGCGTCCCGGGGAACGTCCGGACCACCCGCCCGTTGTCGCGACGGACGGAAGGATCGGTCTGATGGCCAGGAAACACAAGTCCGCCGAAGCCCGCCGCTCCGGCAGGTCCAAAACCCGCCGCTGGTCCGCCAGGGTAGCCCGGGAAAGCGACGCGCTCGACCTCCAGAGCGGCGTGTTCGCGCTCCGCGATCCGAAGGCGATCGCGCGTTCGCTCAAACATTCGGCCGAGCGAAGCTCCCGGCGGAAAGCGGACCCGTTCCAGTCCGCACTTTCGATGCTGACGTTCTACATCAACCGGGCCGGGCGCAATCTCCCCGCCTCGCAGAAGAAGGTGCAGGAAGAGGCGAAGGCCGAACTGCGCGAGCAGTTCGGCCGCGCCTGACCGCCCGTGCGGACTATCGCTGCACCGAAATCTTGTTCGCCTTCGCGACGTCGGTCCAGCGCTTGATCTCCGCGGAAATCAGCTTGCCGAGTTCCTCCGGGGGGCCGCCGGCGAGGATCAGGCCTTGCTGGTCGAGCTTGGCCTTGACCGCCGGCTCACGGATGATCCGCGCGATTTCGGCGTTGAGCTTCTGCACGACTTCGCGCGGCGTGCCGCCTGGCGCATAGATGCCGACCCAGGTCACCGCCTCGACGTCGGGATAGCCGAGTTCCGCCATGGTCGGCACATTCGGAAACTTCGGGTCGCGCGTCAGCCCGCCGGTCGCAAGCGCCCGCAGCTTGCCGGAATTGACGTGCGGCGCCGCCAGCAACGACGACATGACGGTGAACTGGGTTTCGCCCGCGACCGTCGCCATGACGGCCGGTCCGCCGCCCTTGTACGGCACGTGCTGAATCTTGATGCCTGCGAGGCTGCTCCAATAGGCGATCACGAGATGCGCCTGGCTCGCCGCGCCCGGCGTCGCGTAGTTGTATTTTTCCGGGTTGGCCTTCGCCAGCGCGACGAACTCAGGAACGGTCTTGGCCGGGATCGCGGCGTTGGCGAGGAACAGCATGGGGCTCTTCCCCACCAGCATGATCGGCGCAAGGTCCTTCTCGGTGTCATAGGGCATCGAGGTATTGACCGCGGGCGTGATCGTGGTCTGCGTTGCCATCGAAATGCCGAGCGTGTGACCGTCCGGCGCGGCCCTGGCCACCATCTCGGTGCCGATCGTGCCGCTCGCGCCCGGCTTGTTCTCGACAATGACCGGCTGGCCGAGCGCGCGCTCGAGCGGTCCCTGCAGCAGGCGGGCGACGATGTCGGCGGCGCCACCTGCGGCGAGCGGGACAACGATGCGGACCGGCTTGGACGGGTAGGTCTGCGCTGCGGCAGACTCCGGCGCGGCCATCAGCGCGGCGGCGAGGCAGGCTCCGAGAGCGGCGTTCCTCATGATTTTTCTGACCTTTGAAATGGGGCAGTGCGCGCCGAGTGTACGTGCACCCCACCAGTGGCGCTAGCGTCGCAAGCGAGCGCAACCAGACAAAACGCCGCAAAATTCAGGAGCGCGGAGCCGGCGTGCGAATACTCCCATCGCGTGCGCAGGCTCTCCCAGTCGGCCGTCACCAGCGTCCAGTTTCCGGTCGCGACATTGGCGGGATACGTGAAGCTGAAGAACACTGCCAGCGTCGACGCCATGCACAGCGAGGCGGCGGCGGCCAGGTAGAATGCCGGCCGCTGACGGCGCAGCATCCACGTCAGCGCAAGATTGAACAGCATCGCCGGAATGAGGATGAGCCCCATCAACGACCAGTTGTCGTAGGCACGTTGCGCCACATAGTAGTGCTGCTCCGACATGCCGATCTTGTTGGGCAGCGAAAGCAGGTGGGCGCCGCCGGGTATGAGCGCCAGCGCGGTAAAGACCAGAGCGAGAAATCGAACGGCTTTGGTCGGCATCGGGCCACCGTTTGGGCCCCTGGATCAACGAAAATGGGTCCCGCACGGTTCACCGGACCGGCCGCGGAACCGCCGGTCCGCAACCGGTGCCGTGGGCCAAAACGACACGTAACGGAAACGCCGCGAATTCCGTCATTGGCACAGGGAGTTCGGCACCGCTGCAACACCCTGCGGAGCGCGCCGGCGGTTTCGCTGCGGTCCTGTCCCGGCGATTTTTTGGCGGCGCGCCCCGTCCGCGATATGATCCGAGAGCGCTTCGACATTGCCACCGAGACTGCCATGAAACTTGTGCTGGCTCTCCTGTTCGGAACCCTGCTGTCGGTGACCGCTCCCAGCGTCGAGGCGCTGGCCGAGAAGCGCGTCGCGCTTGTGATCGGCAATTCGAACTACCAGCAGGTCAAGGCGCTCGCCAACCCGGAACAGGACGCCAAGGCATTTGCCGCGCTGCTGCGCGATGCGGGATTCGATGTGGTCGACGCGAGAACCAACCTCGGATCGAGCGAGATGCGCCGCGCGCTACGCGAATTTTCCGACAAGGTGATCGGCGCCGACATGGCGGTGGTCTATTATGCCGGCCACGGTATCGAGATCGAGGGCACCAACTACCTGTTGCCAGTCGACGCGGTCCTCAAGCGCGATCTCGACGCCGAGGACGAGGCGGTGTCGCTCGACCGCATTCTGCGCGTGCTCGAACCGGTGCAGCAGTTGCGCCTCGTCATTCTCGACGCCTGCCGGGACAATCCGTTTGTGACCGCGATGCGGCGAACCTCGGCCACCCGCGCGATCGGCCGCGGTCTTGCCCAGATCGAACCGCCGAACTCGAACACGCTGATCGCATTTGCGGCGCGGGCGGGATCGACAGCCGAAGACGGCACAAGCCAGCACAGCCCGTTCACCGCGGCGCTGCTCAAGCATATTGCCGAGCCGGGCCTGGACCTGCGGATCGCGTTCGGCCGCATCCGCGACGAGGTGCTTACGAGGACGGGCAACCGGCAGGAGCCGTTCGTGTACGGCTCGCTCGGCGGCACCACCGTGTCGCTGGTGCCGCCACGGTCCGTCGCACGGACGGCACCGGCGCCCGCCGCAAAGACGGCGCCCGCGATCGTCGATCCCTCGGATGCCATGCGGCGGGACTACGAACTGGCGGTCGAGATCAACACGCTGGAAATCTGGGACTCGTTCCTCAAGCATCACAACACGGGCTTCTATGCCGACCTGGCCCGCGCGCAGCGCGAGCGTATCCTCTCCGAACAGAAGTCCAGGGCGGCATCAGCGACGCCCGCTCCCCCGCCCGCGACGGAGCGCACCGCACCGCTGCCCGTTCCTCCCGTCGCGGCCCCGGCGCCGTCCGGCACGCCCGGCCCGACCGCAGCACTGCCCCCTGCCCCGCCAGAGCCCAGGCCGGCGGCTGCGCCCGAACCGGCATCGCCCGCGTCGCCGGCGGCCAACCTCGCGGAACGCACCCGCCTCGTGCTCGGCGAGTTGAAGCGGCTGGGATGCTATTCCGGCGAGCCCGGTACGGTGTGGGATCGCCGCTCGCAGCGGGCGATGGAGCAGTTCAACCGTCACGCCGGCCTGAAGCTGGACACCAAAATCGCGAGCCTTGAGTCAGTGGGCGTGCTCAAGGCGAAGCCGACCCGCGTATGTCCGCTGGAATGCGGACGCGGCTTCCGCGCCAAAGGCGATGCCTGCGTGCGGATCGCATGTCCACGCGGTCAGGTGCCGGGCAACGACGGAGAATGCGAAGCCCGGCGGCCATCCAGGAACACTGCGGCCAAGCCGCCCGCGCAGCGCCCGGCCCCGGCGGCCCGGCAGGCCCCGAAGGGCGGCTCCCAGCCGGAGCGTGTGGTCTGCGGCCAGACCGGATGCTTCCCGGTCAAGCGCGGCTGCAGCAGCGAAATCCGCCCCTCGGGACACGGCTCCGTCGCGGTGGTCACCTGTCCCTGAGCTTTGACGGCGTCAGACCGCGGGCGCGATACCTTTGCGCTCGCGGCGGATGAAATGCAGGTTGCGCAGATAGACGATCATGCCGAACGACTGGCCCAGAATGAAGACCGGGTCGCGTCGATAGAGCGCATAGATCAGCAGCAGCACCGATCCGCAGACCGAAAACAGCCAGAACGCCACCGGGATCACGCTGCGCCCGGCGCGCTCGGACGCGATCCACTGCACCAGGAAACGCATGGTGAAGCAGAGTTGCGCGGCGAGGCCCAGCACCACCCATCCGTCCAGCCGGAGGACGAACACGTCGTGCAGATAGGCCAGCACCGCATCGAGAAGGCCACCGATCATTCAAGCCTCCGAGACATCCGGAATTTTCTTTCTTCGGCGCAGGAGCCACCAGACGCCGCACAGGTCGAGCATCCCGACCAGCAGACGGTCCCACACGCCGTACTTGGAGACGCCGTGGACGCGCGGCCGGTCGGTCACGTCGATATGCGCCACCGCAAGTCCCTCGCGCAGCGCCAGCGCCGGCAAGAAGCGGTGCATGGTGTCGAAATACGGCAGCTTCAGGAACACATCGCGGCGAAAAGCCTTGAGACCGCACGCGGTGTCGCGCGTCGAGTCCTTGAGCATGCCGGCACGCAGGCCGTTGGCCACTTTCGAGCCGATCCGCTTGATGCCGGAATGTGCATGGCGGATACGCTGCCCGGCCACGACGCCGGTACCGGGCTGCAGCTTCTCCAGCAGGGGAAGCACAAAACGCGGATCGTTCTGACCGTCGCCGTCCATGGTCACGATCCGCGGGGCGCGTGCGGCCCGCACCGCGGTCAGGATCGCTGCGCTCTTGCCGCAACTGCGGTCGTGCCTGAGATACCGCAGGAATGGATATTGCTCCGACAGGTCGTGAAGCACCTGCGCCGTCGCGTCCGTGCTGCCATCGTCCACCACGACAACCTCGAAATCCGGCGCGGTGACCACCGCCGCGATCTCCTTCATGACGTCAGCGAGGTTGTCGCCTTCGTTCCTGGCGGCGATCACAACGGCAAAATCGGGGACGCTCGAGGTCATAGTGTCAGGTTGCATACCGCTGCGAAGCTAACGCGGAACATAGACGGCGATATTCTCCCAACGGCCGCCACCGGCGTTCAGCCCCGTGACACGTTCGCGGACCACGGCCTGCCGTCCGAGTTGCGCCAGTTCAGCAAGGAACACCGCTTCGTCGGCCGCCGTCACCAATACCACCCGGCAGCCGCCTTCCGCCACGAATTGCGCAGCCTGCTTCGACCAGACCAGACGGGTTCCGGTGCCGGCAAGGAACACCAGACTGGCCTCATGGTAGCCCGTCGAGGCCACCTGCGGCCCGGCGCAGCCGGCATTGCGCTCAACCGCCGCGACAAGGCGGGGGCTGAGCCAAAAGGTATCGAGACGCGGCACGACCAGCCCAAAAGCTGCCATGGCGATGACCATGGCCGGAGCCGCAATCGTTATGGCGAGCGGCACCGGATCGAGCGTTCGCGCCCTCCCCATGCCCCACACCATGATGACCGCAGCCGCGAGCGATATCGCAAGAGCCGCCCAGGCGATCTCGCCCTCGAACCAGTACAGCAAGCCTGCGCCGCCAACACCGATCACGAACGCGAACACGGTCATCGCGTAGGCAAGCCACGGAGCCGGACGCCGGCCCGCCAATAGGGCCATCGCGATCAGGATCGAGATCGCGGGATACACCGGCAGCACGTAGTGCGGCAGCTTGGTCGCCACCAGTTCGAACACCAGCCAGGTCGGTACGATCCAGGCGAGGCAGAAGCGAACGCTGCGCTCGGCGCGGTTCGCGAACGCCCACGGCGCTGCGATCAGGGCCAGTCCGGCGGCGGGCCAATAGGTCAGCCAGAACGCCAGCAGGTAGAAACCGGGCGGCGCCCCGTGTCCCTGCTCGCCCTTGCCGATCTTGCCCAGGAAGTTCTGCCCCAGCGAGCGCATGTAGAACTGACCGTCGGTCTTGAAGCCGATCGCGACGAACCACGGCAGCGTCAGCAGCAGGAACACCGCGAGCCCCGGCAGCGGCCGCAACGCCCGCAGCCACGCCAGCGACCGATCCCAAATGCCCAGCGATACGATCAGCAGGCCCGCGATCATCACCACCAGCGGCCCCTTGATCAGCACACCCGCCGACATCGCTGCCCAGAACGCCATCGCCCCCGCGAGCGAAACGGGCCGGCCGAGATAGGCCCGGGCGAGGAAGCCGACCGCCCCCAGCACGCTGCACAAAAGGACCGCGTCGGTCTTGGCGAGCCTCGCCTCGACCCCCAGCAGGACCGACGCCGCCATCAGCAGCGCCGCGACGAACGCGCCGGCCGCGCCAACCAGCGGCAGCGCAACCCAGTAAGTCAGGACGACCGCAAAGGTCGCTCCGATCAACGAAGGAATCCTGTGAACCCAGATCGGCGCCTTCGCTCCGTACCCGGTGAGTTGCGCGGCCCCGGCCTGCAACCAGTAGACGCCCGCAGGCTGGAGGTATCTCGGTCCGTCCTGGAACCGGATGTCGATGTATTCCCCGGTCTCGTTCATCTGCTTCGAGGCCTGGGCGTATCGCGGCTCGTCGCGGTCCATGGGCGGAATCGAGAACAGGCCCGGCAGAAACGCGAACAGGGACACGATCACCAACACGACGATCGCCCGCAAATGCGACTGCGTGACGAATTCAGAGATCGAGTCCAGCGGCGAGGTCCGCCCGTCCGCGCTCTGCACGAGTAAACCAGTGACCATGATCCGGCTTCTAATCGCTAATACCGCGATGGTGAATACCAGGACTCGCCACCCCGTCGCCGCGTGCGGTGGCCTCAGCAGGCTGTGGCCGGACCGCCACAACCGGTCCGCACGGACGGTGCGGCGGCCTTTCGCCCTCGGGCCGTGACCTGACCGTAGCGGCCCTGCACTGAGCCCTTCCCCGCGATTTAGGGGCGGCTGCGGCTTTCGACAGATCGATTCTCAAGATGCGCCCCGCGCTTCCCGCGTGTAATGTTGCGCCTGCGGGACTCGTCTTGTTTGATGGAGGTTTGGCTTTTTATTTTGGGGGCGGCATGAGGTTCACCACAAGCGCTATTGCGAGAACATTGATCGTATTCTTGGGTACGCTGGTATTGACGACGGTGCCGATGCATTCGGCATTCGCGGAAAAGCGCGTCGCGCTGGTTATCGGCAATTCAAACTACGAAAAGGTGCCAAAGCTCTCCAATCCAACCAACGACGCGGCCGCTGTCGCCACGCTGCTGCGAGCTGCAGGATTCCAGGTGGTGAATGCACGCCGCGATCTCAATGCCGGCGACTTGCGACGGGCCGTGCGCGACTTCACCGATCAGGTCCATAACGCCGACGTCGCCGTCGTATTCTACGCCGGGCACGGCATCGAGTTCGACGGCACGAACTACCTCATCCCGGTCGACGCTTCGCTGGCTCGCGACATCGACATTGAGGACGAAGCGCTATCGCTGGATCGCGTCATGAGGCTGCTTGAGCCGGCCAAAAAGCTGCGTCTGGTGATCCTCGACGCGTGCCGTAACAATCCTTTTGCGGCGCAGATGAAGCGCACGATGGCCTCGCGCTCGCTCGGCCGCGGCCTTGCCAAAGTCGAGCCGGCCAACAGCGACACGCTGATCGCGTTCAGCGCGCGGGCCGGATCGACCGCAGCCGATGGCGACGGGCTGCACAGCCCGTTCACCAGCGCACTGCTCAAGCACATCGCGATGCCCGGCCTTGATATCAGGATCGCGCTTGGCCGCGTCCGCGACGAGGTTCTGGCGAACACCAGCAACCAGCAGGAGCCGTTTGTCTATGGCTCGCTCGGCGGCAGCACGATCTCGCTGGTCGCTCCGCCGCCTGCTGCAAAGCCCGCCGTACCCGCCGCGCCCGTGGTCGATGCACGCCGCGATTACGAGCTGGCCGGGCAGGTCGGCACCAAGGAGGCGTGGGACTTTTTCCTGGAGCGGCATCCGGCCGGCTTCTACGCCAACCTGGCCAGGGCGCAGCGCACCAAGATCGTCGCCGAGGAAGAGCGTGCCGCAAAAGCCGAAGCACAGGCCCGCACCGCCGCACAGGCCAAGGCCACCGCCGATGCTAAGGCTGCCGCCGACGCCAAGGCGGCCCAGGCCAAGCGCGAGGCCGACGCCCGGGCGGCCTCCGAGGCCGAGACCAAGCGTATTGCGGCCGCCAAGGCCGCGGAGGAAGCCAGAGTTCTTGCGCTGAAGGCCGCGCAGGAAAAGGCCGTGGCCGATGCCGACGCCAAACGCGCAAACGACGCCAAGGTCAAGGCCGATGCCGAAGCCAAGGCCGCAGACACCAGAACGCAGGTCGCCGCACTCTCTCCTGAACAGCAGACTGCAGCCAAGCCGGCCGATCCGGCACAGACCGTGCGCCTTCTTCAGGCGGAACTGCGCCGGGTCGGCTGCTATCCCGGCGCCGTCAGCGGCAACTGGGATGCCGGATCCCGGAACGCGCTGGAGCTATTCAACAAACATGCCGGGATGGAACTCGACGTAAAACTCGCGAGTCTCGATAGCCTCGATGTGATCAAAGGCAAATCGGCGCGTATCTGCCCTCTGCAGTGCGCGCGCGGCTTCCGTGCCGACAAGACGGTTTGCGTCAGGATCGCCTGCCCGCGCGGCCAGGTGCTCAACGACGCCGGCAATGGCTGTGAGAAGAGGAGCGACCAGCGCAGGAACGCGGCGCGCCCCGAATCCAAAGCCGTCGATCGGGAAGCCGCCTCACCGGCGAAGCCGGCAAGCAGCGGTCCGGGCGGCCAGGTCGTTTGCTCCCAGCTCGGGTGCAGGCAACTCAAGCCAGGCTGCCGCGCCACATGGCCGTCGCAATCGCCGAACGTTCAGGGCGGCGGGGGCTACGAACCGACAATCGTCTGCAGATAAGCGCGGTTTCGAATTTCTCGCCCGAACGGCGCGCCCATCCGCCCATTTGCATGTGCGCGATCCGCTCAGACCTTCGCCCATCCCGGCGGCGGTTTTTTGCCGGGATGGATGGCGCCGCACTTCTTGCAGGTGCGTGTCTTCTCGTCGTTGAAGAACGCCTCGTAAAGCGGCGGCAGGTCGCGCACCAGATGCTCGACCTTCACCTCGATGCGGTGAACGAGGTTGTTGCATTCGAAGCAGTACCACTCGAATGCATCGAGCGGATCGTCCTCGTAACGCTTGGGCTCCACCACAAGTCCGATCGAGCCGGCGGGCCGCTGCGGCGAGTGGCGCACATGGGGCGGCAGGAGGAACACGTCGCCCTCGCGGATCGGCACGTCATAGAAATTGCCGTTGTCGCCGACCTTGAGAACCATGTCGCCCTTGAGCTGGTAGAAGAACTCCTCCACCGGATCGTCGTGGTAGTCGCACCGCTCGTTCGGGCCGCCGACCACCTGCACGGTCATGGCGCCGTCCTCGAACACTTTCTTGTTCCCGACCGGCGGCTTCAGCAGGTGCTGGTTCTCGTCGATCCATTTCCTGAAGTTGAAAGCCTGCAGACGTCCGGTTGCCATCGCATCTCTCCATTCACGCCGGGATGATACCTGATCGACCCGGCCCGCCGCCGCGCCAGCGGCGATCTCTCCGAGGCGGCGGCCGCGTCATCGCGGTATCCCGGTAGTTGGCGGGCCGATCATGCCACGGATTCTCTCGCCGGGACCGCAAATCGGCGGCCGGCCACCTGCATTAGCCATACCGGGACGCGGATGCAAAACCCTGTGAACAATGGTCTAACGTCACCGCCGGGAACCGGTCCCTGCGCTAGTTTTGCATCGGTGCGGGGCTTTGGTGGGGACGATGGTGAAACGGGAAAGAAGGCGGGCAGCCCTGCTGGCGGGCCTGTCCATTGCCATGGTTTCCGGCGGTTCGGCCGCGCATGCCAGTTCCGTCCGCTGGGGGGCATCGGCGCCTGCGCCGGCAGACCTGACAATCCGGCAGCCGGTAAACAAGCCGAAGCAGGAACGCGCCGCCAAACGAAAGCCCGCCCCGGCTCCCCGAAACATGGCGCCGCAATACCCGCCCCCGCGGGAACAAGCCCCGCGGGATATCTGGCGCAGCGAAACCATTGGCCGCAGCACAACGGGCAGCGGCATGTTCGCGCCGTTCTCCGCTCCGGCGCTGACCGGTGATGCCCCGTCCGCAAAGCCGGACCGCAAAATCTCGAAGGGCAAGAACCGAAAAGAAGGGACCGCCGTCAAAGCCGAACCGGCCGGTCACGCCCTTCCCGCGGGTCCGCTGCACGTGATCGTTTCGGTCACAAACCAGACCGCGTCGCTCTACGCCGACGGCCAGTTCGTCGCCAGCACCAAGGTCTCGACAGGAACCAGCACGCACCCGACTCCGCTGGGCGTCTTCACCGTGCTGCAAAAGCGGCGACACCACATCTCCAATCTGTACGGCGCGCCGATGCCGTACATGCAGCGGCTCACCTGGTCGGGCACGGCGCTGCACACCGGAGCGCTTCCCGGCTATCCGGCCTCGCACGGGTGCATTCGCCTGACCAACGATTTCGCGCAACTGCTCTGGAAGGCGACCAGCATTGGAGCGCGGGTCATCGTCACTCGCAACGACGTGAGGCCCGCCGAGATTGCACATACCCAGCTCGCCATGACCGTGCGGCCGCCGGAGCCGGAGACCACCGGATCGACCGACGCGCCGGTGCGCACCGCCGACGCCACCGCGGCGACGGCCGTGCCGTCAGCCAACCTCGATATTCCCGCGCCCGCACCGATTGCGACCGGCATCGGCACGGACAGCGCCAAAGAACGCGGCAAGCCGGCAGCAAGCGCCAAGCCGCCTGCTCCGGTCTCGATCTTCATCAGCCGCAAGGACGGCAAGCTCTACGTCCGCCAGGCGATGCAGCCGCTATTCGACATGCCGCTGACGCTCGCCGATGCGCAACGGCCGCTCGGCACGCACGTTTATACGGCGATGGGAGCCAAGGACGGCACCATGCGCTGGACCGCGGTGTCCATTCCAAGCGCCTTCTCGCGTCAGACCGCAAAGATCGTGCGCACCGGCAAGGGCAAGTCGAAGACTGTGGTAGCCGAGCAACCGCAGCCGGCAGCGGCTTCCAGCGCAACAGAGGCGCTCGACCGGATCGAGTTGCCGCGTGAGGCGCTTGACCGACTGGCCGGACTGGTGGGACCAGGCTCGTCATTGATCGTGTCCGATAACGGACTCAGTCACGAGACCGGGAAGTACACCGACTTCATCGTGCTGACGCGCTA
>CAZGSW010000138.1:0-12241 GCA_964528635.1 uncultured Rhodoplanes sp.
CAGGATCGGAGCCGCCGCAGAGCTTCGCCCCGAGCAGCCTGTGCGCGTGGTTGAGTTCCGAGAGTGCCTCGTCGATCGTCTTCCGGCGGGACTGCAGGCGCTGCATCAGCGTAGCGCAATATTCCTGCGCCGTTTCATGGACCCGCGCCGATTCATCTTCTGTCGCGCGCAGCACCGCGGCGACCTCCGAAAAGCGCAAGCCGGCCCTGCGGCACTTGATGATGAAGGCAATCCGGTCGCAATCCGCCCATTTGTAGACCCGGGTCGAGCCGACACGTGTATTGCGACGAATCAGGCCAAGAAACTCGCAGTAGCGAAGCGCAAACCGGCTGATGCCGAACGTTTCCGCGACGTTGTCGATCGAGAGAATGTTCTCCACCGGAGGAAAGTCGCTGCGCGACTTGTCGTTGTCACCGGAGTCGGCCCCGGCCGGATGGATGTTGTCGTTCATTGCCAGTTCGCTCATCGCAGCACCGCTCCGTCAGCGGGAAAATGAACGCGATCGGTCCGCACTGCATGCCGGCACCGTGGTTCGAGATGTTTTTTGTGTGACACGCCGGCGGTCTGCGCCGTGACCCCAGAGGGCTACCCACCTGGGGAAGCCGTGATCAGGTCCAGATCGATTGGAAAAGGGCCGCGTCGCGCGCTTACCTAGTGTTTCGCGCGCGACGCTTCAAGTCATTTCGTTCGCAATTGCGTTACTTGCAATTGCGAACACTGAACGGACCGACAGAATAACGCCGGAAAAGCAGAAACCCACTGCGTTTCAGCGCTTTGCTGCAGACCTCGCAGCGGACTTTATCCCCTGAAGAAAATGACGGCCGGGCAGTCCGGCCGCCCCGCATCGAATCACTCCGCGCCGATCGCCTTGCGAATCCGGCCGATCAGTTCAGGGGATGCGTTGGCCATCGTGGTGACCATGGCCTGGATCTGCTTCCCGTTGCGCGGACCGATGTCTAGCTTGCGCTTCTGGGCATCGGCGAGGAACGCCTCGTCCTTCATCAGATCGTCGAACGCCTTGCGCAGCGCCGCGACCCGATCGGCGGGAACGCCCGGACCGACCGCAATGGCGCGAGAGAACGGCGTGCCGGCGGTGATGAACTCCACCACATCCTTCATCTTGGGCGGCGTGATCTCGAGCAGCGTCGGCACGTCCGGAAGCTGCGGAATGCGCTCATCCGAGAACTGCACCAGCGTCCTGACCTGCTTGTCGCGGACCCAGTTCGGCTTGGTGCCGAGCAGATTGGCGTAGGACGGGGTCCAGCCGTGAATCTCGCCGCGCTCCATGGCGAGGTTGCAGTCGTTGCCGCTCTTGTAGCCGCTGATGACCTTGTACTTCGCTCCGATCGCGGCCTTGAGCAGCACGGGCCACTGATGGGTGAGATGGGTCTTGCTGAACGAGCCGATGGTTATATCCGCGGTCTTGAGTTCCTCGATCGAGTTCACCTTGGCCGTGTGCCACACGTTCATGGTCAGCACGATGGCGTCGTAGGCGCCGAGCCACTGCAGCTTGGCGGACTTGAACTTGACGCCCGGACCGGGCTCCAGCATCTCGACCAGCGGGATGGCGTGCGACAGCAGCATCTTGGTGCCGTCCTGCGGTCCCGGACCGTAGACGTGATTGCCAGCCACCACCCCGCCCGCGCCCGGCATGTATTCGATAATGATATTGGGCTTGCCGGGAATATGGCGCTGCATGTGCTCGGCAATAGTGCGGCCGTAGAGGTCGAAGCTGCCGCCCGGCCCGGTGCCCATCGTCAGCGTGATGGTCTTGCCCTTGTAGAAGTCCTCGACGCTCTCGGCCGCTGCCGGCACGGCCAGCAGGCAGATTGCAGCGGCGACAGCGGAAACGACCCCGCACTTTGCTTGGAACATGGAAATCCTCCCGATTGACGCGCCCTCCCATTTTGCGGACGCGGGCCGCTGTTTTTGCGGCGGTTGACCGAAGCGTTCCACAGCACCCCCAGGCTGGCAAGCAGCGCAACGCCGCACCGCCATCTTCCGAGCCGTCCCGAAACGGCGCTATGATGCGGCCAGGCCGGCCCCGCGCCGGCGTCGTATCGAGGGAGAGGCCCATGCCGGTCGAGAACATCCGCGGCGTCAACATCAACTACGAAATCGTCGGCGAGCGCGGCCCCTGGGTGGCCCTGATCACCGGCGGACGACGCGCCTACAACGAATTCATCCCGCTGGCGAAGAAAATTTCGGCCGGCGGCTATCGCGTGCTGCTGCACGACCGCCGCAACACCGGTGCCTCGGAAATCCTGCTCGACCGCGACGAGGTGGAGGAGATCACCTGGGCAGACGACCTCGATCTGCTGCTCAAGAAACTCGGTGCCAGCCCCGCCTTCATCAGTGGCTCGTCGTCGGGCGCGCGCACCTCGATTCTGTTCACGCTGCGGCACCCGGAGGCGGTGCGCGGCCTGATGCTGCTGCGCGTCACCGGCGGCAAGTTCGCCGCCGAGCGGCTGCCCGAGAACTACTACAAGCAGTTCATCCGCGCCGCCGAAGCGGGCGGCATGGCGGCGGTCTGCGCCACGCCGGAATACCAGGAGCGCATCAAGGGCAACGCCAAGAACGAAGCCACGCTGATGGCGATGGACCCGAAAGACTACATCGCCAAGATGACGCGCTGGTGCGAATTGTTCGAGGCTGGCGCCAACTATCCGGTGATGGGTGTGACGCCCGAGCAGATGGCGTCGATCAAGGTGCCGGCCGTCATCATTCCTGGCAACGACCTGACCCACGCCTCAGCCAATGGCGTGATCGCCCACCAGCAGCTCAAGGGCAGCGAGTTGCACCGGCTGCCGGTCGAGGACCAGGACCTGCCGCTGATCCCGTACCCGGAGTGGGAGCTTCACGAGCCGGAGATCACGCGGGTGTTCCTCGACTTCATGCGTCGCCACGGCGGCCAGACGCAGGGGGCCGCGGCGGGGTGAAATGAAGGTTCGCGACATGATTCGCCTGATCGAGCAAGATGGGTGGTATCATGTCGCGACTCGCGGCAGTCACAGACAGTACAAGCATCCGCAAAAGCCGGGGCGAGTGACCATTGCGGGCAAACCTTCAGATGATCTTGCGCCTGGAACTTTGAACAGTATCTTGAAGCAATCGGGCCTCAAGGAAGCACGTTGATGCGCTACGCCGTCGTGATCGAAAAGGCCGAAGGCAATTATTCGGCCTATGTGCCGGACCTGCCGGGCTGCGTCGCAACCGGCGACACTGTTGCTTCTGTCGAGCGCGAAATTCGCGAGGCGATCCGCTTTCACATCGAGGGCCTGAAGGAGGATGGGCTGCCGGTTCCGGCGCCGACCAGCATCGCGGAATACGTCGAGGCGTAACGCGGGTCAGTTCGACGGAACCTCAATTCCATGCTCGGATAATCGCCTTCTTGCCAAATCTACAACGTCGTTTGGGAAGCGATTCGCGTAACACATGACTAAAAATTCTCCTGTGTATTCGGACAGGCCCTTGCTTACGAGCAATTTGGAACCGTTGGTCTCTGCTTTGCAGCGAGTCCATTCAACAAGACTTTGATGAATACCTTTTGTTGTCAATCCAGGGCACGCTCCATTACCGTTCGACACTCATCCGGAGTTTTGAGCTTCGTGGCGTCGTAGTTTCCCATCACCCCACACCCTTTTCCTTCAGCGCGACGCCGATCTCGTCGAGGATTGCCGGATCGTCGATCGTCGCCGGCATGGTCCACGGATCGCCGTCCACCATCTTCTTGATGGTGCCGCGCAGGATCTTTCCGGAGCGCGTCTTCGGCAGGCGATTCACCGTGATGGCGAGCTTGAAGGCGGCGACCGGGCCGATCTTCTCGCGCACGAGGCCGACGCATTCGCTCTCGATCTCGGCGGCAGGGCGGTTGACACCCGCTTTCAGCACGATCAAGCCGCACGGCACCTCGCCCTTGAGCTGATCCCTGATGCCGAGCACGGCGCATTCGGCGACATCCTTGTGGCCCGCCAGCACCTCCTCCATGCCCCCTGTCGAAAGCCGGTGGCCGGCCACGTTGATGATGTCGTCGGTGCGGCCCATCACGAACACGTAGCCGTCGTCGTCGATGTAACCGGCGTCGGCGGTCTTGTAGTAACCGGGAAACTCGGCGAGATAGCTTTCCGTCATGCGCTCGTCGGCCTGCCACAGCGTCGGCAGACAGGACGGCGGCAGCGGCAACTTCACCACCAGCGAGCCCATGGTGCCGCGCGGCAACTCCTTGCAGGCCTCGTCGACCACGCGCAGGTCGTAGCCCGGCATCGGCACGGTCGGCGAGCCGTGCTTGACCGGAAGCTGGCCGAGGCCCACCGGGTTGCCGCAGATCGCCCAGCCGGTCTCGGTCTGCCACCAATGGTCGATCACCGGTTTCTTCAGCAGGTTCTCCGCCCACACGATGGTGTCCGGATCGGCGCGCTCGCCGGCCAGGAATAGCGTGCGGAAGTTCGAGAGATCGTGCTTCTCGAAGAACTTGCCCTGCGGGTCCTCCTTCTTGATAGCGCGGAACGCGGTCGGCGCGGTGAACATCGCGACGCACTTGTGCTCGGCGATGACGCGCCAGAACGCGCCGGCATCCGGCGTGCCGACCGGCTTGCCCTCGTACAGCACGGTGGTGCAGCCGTGGAACAGCGGCGCATAGACGATGTAGCTGTGGCCGACCACCCAGCCGACGTCGGAGGCCGACCACCACGGCTCGCCGGGCTCCACGCCGTACACGTTCTTCATCGACCACTTCAGCGCAACCATGTGGCCGCCGTTGTCGCGAACCACGCCCTTCGGCCTTCCGGTCGTGCCGGACGTGTAGAGAATGTAGAGCGGATCGGTGGCGGCGACGGGAACGCAGTCCGCAGCCTTGTTCGCGCGCCGTGCGGTGTCCACCAGCGTCGCCCAGTCGTGATCGCGCCCTGCCGTCATGGCGGCCTCGCACTGGGAGCGCTGCAGGATCAGGCACGCTTCGGGCTTCGCCGACGACATCTCGATCGCAGCGTCAAGCAGCGGCTTGTAAGGAATGACGCGCTGCACCTCGATGCCGCAGCTTGCCGACAGGATCAGCTTCGGCTTGCAGTCCTCGAGCCGCGTCGCCAGTTCCTTCGGGGCGAAGCCGCCGAACACCACCGAGTGGATGGCGCCGAGCCGTGCGCAGGCCAGCATGGCGATCGCCGCCTCCGGCACCATCGGCATGTAGAGGATGACGCGGTCGCCCTTGCCGACGCCCAGGTCTTTCAGCACGGCAGCGAGCGTGCGTACCTCGGCCAGCAGTTCGGCGTAGCCGTAGGTGCGCTTGGTGCCGGTGACCGGTGAATCGTAGATCAGCGCGGCCTGCGAGCCGCGGCCGCGCAGCACATGACGGTCCAGCGCATTGTAGCAGGTGTTGCACACCGCGCCCACGAACCAGTGGCCATATACGCCGGCCTTGGGGTCGAACACGGCCTTGGCCGGCTCGATCCAGTCGATATCGAGGGCGGCCTCTCCCCAGAACCCTTGTGGATCGCGCAGCCAGCGCGAATAGACCTCGTGATAACGGCTGGTACGGGCATCCATGACATATTCCTCCGGCGAGGGATTGTGGGCCGACAGACGGGTTTTGCAAGCCGCAGAACCGTCCGCCCTTCACCCTCCCCGGGAGGGGGGAGCGTCGAACGAAGTAAGACGCGAGACGGGGCGGGGTGACATTTCAGAAGAAAGCATCACCCCACCCCGCCTGCGTTCGCTGCGCTCCGCAGGCGACCCTCCCCCTCCAGGGCAGGGTCGACGGAGCAAGCGGACTTGGTGTGCCATGCATGCGCAATCGGAACTGGCGCAATGCGAGCCGCTGCGCTCATATGCGCCCCCTCATGTACCTCCTCTCCGATCCCTGGTTCGTTGCCGTTGCGCTGCTGGGCGTGACGCTGCTTGGCGTCTCCAAGGGCGGGTTCTTCGGGCTCGGCGTGATGGCAGTGCCGCTGATGTCGCTGTTCGTGTCGCCGCTGCAGGCCGCCGCGATCCTGCTGCCGACGGCGATCGCACAGGACGCGCTCACGGTGTGGACCTACCGGCATAACTGGAGCGCCTGGAACCTGAGGATCATGCTGCCCAGCATGACGCTCGGCATCGGGATGGCCTGGCTGTTTGCCGCCTCGCTGACGCCGGAGCACATCCGGCTGGCGATCGGGCTGATCGCCGCGCTGTTCGTGATCCGTCATTGGCTGGCCGGTCGCATCGAGCGGTTCATCCGTCCCAACGCCGCGACCGGCGTGATCTTCGGCACCATCGGCGGCGTCACCACCATGCTGGCAAACGCCGGCGGCCCGGCCTGGCAGATGCATCTGCTGCCGCAACGGCTCGACAAGCTGACCTACGTCGGCACCGTGACGATCCTGTTTGCCTCCAGCAACCTCATCAAGATTCCGGCCTTCGCCACGCTCGGCTATCTGACCGCCGACAACCTGCTGGTCGGTGCCGTGTTGTTGCCGGTGGCCGTCGCCACCAACTATCTGGGCATCTGGATGGTGCGCCGCACGCCGGTCGATGCGTTCTTCCGTATCGCCTACGTGCTGATGTTCCTGATCGCAGTGGAGCTCATCCGCGGCTCAGTCGTGGACCTGTGGTGGCGCTGAAAACCCCGTTATTTGCAGTGAATCCGGAAAAACATCTGCAATAAAGCCTGTGAATTCAGCGCACGGACTTGCCGCGGCGGGCCGAATCGCCAATAGGCTGCGGCTCTTTTTTCAACCTCCCAGGGGAGCCAGAATGGCCAAGCCGATGTCGAAGTCCGAAATCATCTCGCGGGTCGCCGACCAGATCACGGGCCTGTCGAAGAAGGACGTCAAGGGTGTGATCGAGGCGCTGGCAACCGTGGGCTACAAGGAACTGAAGAAGTCGGGCACCTTCGTGGTCCCGGGCTTCGCCAAGTTCGTCGTCATCAAGAAGCCCGCCACCAAGGCGCGCAAGGGCATCAACCCGTTCAACGGCGAAGAGATGATGTTCAAGGCCAAGCCGGCACGGAAGGTCGTCCGCGCCCGTCCGGTGAAGGCCGCCAAGGACGCCGTGGTCTAGGTTTCAGGTCTTCGGACCAAGGGCCGCCGCTCTCCGGAGCGGCGGCCTTTTTTCTTTTGTCAGTCTTTATCGCAGCGGCCGGTGGAGCTACCAGACGTAACGGCCCGTGACACGGCCGGTGTAGGTCTGCGATCCGCCGGTGAACTCGCCGTCGAACCGCCCGCCAACCGACACATTGTTGAAGAGCCGGACTTCGGCCAGCGCCGTCACCAGTGCCTTGTCGGCGCCGGCCGTCGCACCGTTCACCGTGAAGTTCGAGCCGGGCAGCGTCTGGAACACCGCGTTGATGCCGCTGCCGCCCGTCTCGTCGTGCGCCCAGGCGATGCGGCCGCGCAACGTCATCAGACCGACGTCCGAAAGCGGAATAAACCGGTCAACCCACACGCCAAGTTCGGTGCGCACGGCGGTGGTCGAATTCGAACCATAGTTCAGCGCGAATTGCGCCGACCCCGACACTGCTTGTTCGGTGTAGGCAGGCGTATTGAAGCTCTGCACCTGCGCCGCTGCATAAGGCGTGATGCCGGTAAAATGCGTCCAGAAGCGATAGCCGGCCTCGACGCGGCCGCCGTAGCTGTGAGCGTCGTAGGCGCCGCGCAACGAGTCGATGCCGGCCACCGTCACCGTGCGGTCGATGGTGGTGTCAAAGTAGCCATAGACGATGGCTGCAGACAGATAGACCGGTCCGAACAGTTGCGTGCCATACAGGGCGGCGGAAAACACATCGCTGCGCCCGCCGCCGAGGCCTTGCGCGAGATCCCATGAGGTCGCGCCGCCGGCCAGCGCAAAACCCAGCGTCGTGGTGCGCGTGAGCCTGTGATCGGCGCCGGCCGCAAAGCCCCAGGTTCGCGCCGTCGCGTCGTGCGTGCCGGCGAGGACGTCGCCACTGACACGGTTGTAGCCGCCAAACCCCTCGCCCCACACTGACCAACGCTGCTCGAAGTTCACCGCAGGCGGCGCCTTGCGCGGCATTACAGCGGCGTAGGCATTTGCGACGTCGCTCGGGAGGGTTTGCTCGGGGGCGTAGCGCGATGAGGTCGTCCCGCCCTGGGCTGGAGGTCTGTCGAAGAGAATTACCCTCGGTCCGCCACCAGGGGCTGGTCCCACAATAATGTCCGCGCTGCCGTCGCCATCGACATCGCCGGCCGCTATATGCACGCCGCCACCAAAGGCCGGCATGAACGCGAAGAACGAATTCGTGAACTGGGTCGACGCCCGCACCTGCGTCGTGCCCGGCTCGCCGGCAAGATCCGATGCCGCGCGGTCCCGCTCCGCGCCGGGCAAAAGCACGAACGTGGTGAAGCCGGGGGGCAGCGGCGACCCGCTGTTGAAGGCATTGTTGATCCCTCTATAGACTGCTCCCTGATTGCTGAAGACGAAGAAGTTCGGGTCGACCGGAGGCACGTTCGGCGGCCCGGGCGGAGGGGTCGGGGTCATATTGGCCGTGAGCGCCACGATGACATCGGTCCCGGTGTGGTTGAGCTCCGCGGTGAACCCGGCCGGCAGGTTGTTGGTCGTCAGCCCGTTGAACCGAGTCCCGCCCAGTGAATTGGCGCTGAGGATGGTGAAGTTGTTCTGGATATAGATGCCCGGCTGGAACGTGGCCTGAACCGTGCCGTTCAGCGTGGCGTTGCCGGTGACGATGATCCGGTCCGCCGCATTGGGCGACACATCGACGGCAAAGATGCTGTTGTTGTTAAAGACCAGGTTGCCCTGCACCGTGGTGGTGCCGATCCCGCCGTTGGGTGCTCCGGGCGCGAAGGTGCCGCCGCTGTTGATCGTGACGCCGGGCAGCGTCCCCCCGGTGCCGCCGATCGTCGCGTTGTTGTTGACGATGACGGAATTGCTCAGGGTCAGGTTGCTGTTGACGATCAGGACGCCGCCGTCAACCAGGGTGACGCCCGTATAGGTGTTGTTGCCGTCGAGCGTGAGAATTCCGGTCCCGATCTTGGTCAGCCCGACGCCGATGCCGCCGTTGAATCCGCCGTCGGCGATGCTTCCGCTGAAGGTGGTGTTGGTGTTGAGCCCGCCGACACGGATGATCGAATCGCCGCCGAGCAGTGTGCCATTGCCGCTCAGCGCGCCGACATCGACGATGGCGGGGCCAACCGAAGTATCCACCCGACCGTTGCCGTTGACGATCAACGCCGCGTTGGGACCGATATTTCCGTTTCCCGACAGGAACAGATTTCCGTTCCCTTCGATGGTGACGACGGCGGTGCCCGCGCTGGCGTTGTCCTGGAGTTCGATGAACCCGCCCGAGACATTCACCTGCCCGCCGAGAACGGAGTTGTTCTGGATGAACACCTGCCCCGCGGTGCTGTTCAGGATGAACGGACTCTGGACGACCGAGTTGCCCTGGATGTTCAGGTTGTTGCTGTTGTTGATGATGACGTTGCCGCTGACGGTCGAATTGTTGAGCGTCATGTTCCCGGGGTTGACGATGACCAGGTCGTTGCCGGAAGCGTTGTTGGCGATATTTCCGTTGATGATCTGAAGCAGGCCAACGCCGTTGTTGAGAGTGATGTCGTTGCCGGCACCGGCATTGATAGTGATGCCGCCGAACGTCGTGTTGTTGTTGAAAAAAACGTTGGGAATCGCCGTGTTCCCGAATATGGCCGCACCGGCGCCGGCCGGAACGGCGTTGGTGTCCCAGTTCACGTTGTCGTTGAAGTTGTTGTTGGCCGGGCCGGCAAGCCATATCTGGGCTCCGGCGCCATTGACCAGAACGCAAAGACCGGCAGTTGCGAGAAGCGCGATCCGCCAGTGCCGGATCACGGACGGCTGGTCCTGCGGCTGCCCTGACGCCGGTCCTCGCTGCACCGATCCACTGACGCCCAAGCGGCTGCGCCGTTGAGACGCCGAAACGCGACGCACTGCCCCCACAGTACCCTCCGGACAACCGGCTTTAGAAACGCACTTAAGAAAAAAGAAACGCACTAAGAAAAATTTCCCAAAATTATCGGTAGATGCTGCAAGCGTGTCAACACGCCAAATTAGCGCATCCCGGAAAGGTGGGATTTCAGTGCGGTCCTGGCTGTTAAGTGGTGGGTCTCGTTGCGCCCGGCGGGCCTGCGGCAATCCGGGTGGCGGAGCGCTCCGCGGGTTGTTACCACCGCAACGAGCCCGCCGTTCATGACGATCATCAACGACCCGCTGTTCTATCTGTTCGCCATTCCGGCAGTGATTGCGCTCGGCCTGTCGAAGGGCGGCTTCTCCGGCATCGGCATGGTGGCGACGCCGCTGCTGGCGCTGCTGCTGCCGCCGCTCGAAGCCTCCGCGATCCTGCTTCCCATCATCCTTCTGCAGGACGGGATGTCGTGCTGGATCTACCGCCGGGTCTGGGACCCCTGGAATCTGAAGGTGTTGCTTCCGGGCGCCGTGGCCGGCGTGGCCGCGGCCTGGTTTCTGGCAGCGCATGTATCCGACGCCGTGATCGGGCTGCTGGTCGGGTTGATCGCTCTGGGGTTCGCGCTCAACGGCTGGCTGAGGCGAAAGCGCATCGAGCGTCCCGTGGCGCCTCGGGCACCTCACGGCGTGTTCTGGGGCAGCCTTGCCGCCTTCACCTCGACGCTGATCCAGATCGGCGGACCGCCCTACTTCGCTTTCATGTTGCCGCAACGGCTGGAGAAGATGATCTTCGTCGGAACCACCGTGTGGTTCTTCGCCCTGGTCAACGTGATGAAGGTCGCGCCCTACACCGGGCTCGGCCAGTTCTCCGCCACCGGGCTTGCCACCTCCGCGGCTCTCGTCCCCGTGGCAATTGCCAGCAACTTCGCCGGCGTGTGGCTCGTCCGCGTCACGCCGGAGGCCATGTTTTACTGGATCACCAACGCGCTTGTGTTGGCGATCGGACTCATCCTGACCTTCCAGGCGCTGCGCGCCCTGCTTTGGTGATGATGCGGTGTAAAAATGTTTCAGCCCCCGGCAGGGATGCTGCCGGGGGCTGAAACGAATCAGGCGTTAGCGATTCTGCTGCTGGTCCGGACGCTGCTGGCCTCCCTGCTGGCCGCCCTGCCCCGGGTTCTGCTGCTGCTGACCGGGCTTCTGGTTCTGTCCGCCTTGCTGGCCACCCTGCTGACCGCCCTGGTTCTGCTGGTTCTGGTTCGGGTTGTTCATCGAAGGTACTCCTTGGACTCCCCCTGACAGCAGATCAACGTGGGCACCTCGTCCAATGTTCCGCAGGAACCCGGCTCGCGTCGGGCCGCGGCGCTTTCCTCACGGGAAGTTGCGTCAAAGTATCCAACGTCCGAACCATTCCAGGTTCCCTGCGTTGCTTGCACCGGGAGGGGGTTGCAAACCCCAGGAAGGAACCCTCCGATGCAATCCAGGAAAATCGCTTTGGCCGTACTCGCCTCGGCCTTCATGTCCACCACTGCCCTCGCGCAGGCCACTCCCCCCGCAGAAAAGGCGCCGAGTCCGCCCGCCAAGTCCATGACCGATCCGTCGGCCAGGGATTCGGCCACGCCGATGAACACGACCGCGGCTCCCGCGGCTTCGACCGTGGTCAACTCGGCCCCGGGCCAGTGGCGCACCTCGAAGCTGATCGGCGTTGACGTGTACAACTCGGCCAACGAGAAGATCGGTGACATCAACGAGCTCATCACCGGCGCTGACGGCAAGATCGACACCATCGTGGTCGGCGTGGGCGGCTTCCTCGGCATCGGCGAACACAACGTCGGCATCAAGTTCGAAGAGGTGAAGTTCTCCGATCAGCCGGTGAAGAGTTCGACCACCACCGGAACGGGGACAACCACCACCACGACCACGAACAGCGGTCCCAAGGATTATCCGGACCACGCCATGGTCAACATGACGAAGGATCAACTCAAGGCGCTGCCGGCGTTCAAGTACGCCAGCGACACTTCGTCGAGCACCACCACGCGAACCACGACGTCGCCCGCTCCGGCGGCCCGTCCCGCGGCTCCGGCTCCGGCGAACCCGCCGACCGCCAAGTAGGTCGGCAAGTAGGTCTGCAGGTAATCCGGCTGTAACGCGCCTGCGACCAGGTTGCGTGTAGCGTCAGAAGGCCCGCCCAACGGCGGGCCTTCTGCTTTGCCGGCGGCGGCTTTGCCGGATGCTGCACCTGGCATGCCCGGTGCTACACTTGGGGGATGGCGCCCTCCCCGTACGACACCGGTCTCGACCGCAATCCGGCGAACTTCCAGCCGCTCACGCCGCTGACGCTGCTGGAGCGCGCGGCTTCGGT
>CAZGSW010000139.1:0-10477 GCA_964528635.1 uncultured Rhodoplanes sp.
TCGAAAGCCACGATCGACGAATACCTCGCCGCCAAGACCGCGTTCGAGAAAAAGCTCGACGCCTACTGGGACGACATCGCAACCAAGCGCCGCGCGCGCATGGCGAAGCGCCGCGCCAAGCAGGACATCGCTCTCGACGACTACGTCCTGACGCAGCCTCCGGTTTACGACGGCCCGGCCCGTCCGGCCGGGATGCCCGCGCCGCGGCGTGAACCGAAGGACGTCAAGCTGCCGCCAATCCCGCGTGCGGCCGAATTCATGCGCGCGGCGAAGGAGCATTTCGAGTTTGTGCCGCAGCGTCCGGACAACGAACTCGAATTCAAGCGGACCTACGCCGAGACGGCGCTCGCCGCCGGACTGACGGCTGATCAGGCCGTGCGCATCTACGGCTTCGAGACCGGCGGCAACGGCACCTACGACGTGCAGGCCGGACTCACCCACAAGCGCAAGAACGCCAAGCCGATCTCGCCCGCAGTCGGCTACAACCAGCTCCTGTCGACCAACACGATCGGACTGCTCGCCGCCAACGGCGACAGGTTCGCCAAGATCCTTGCCGAGCGAACCCGTGCGATGGAGGCCGGGGAGCGCGCCGCCATGGAGCGCAAGATCGAAGCGCTCAAGCGGATGATCGCGCACGCCCGCAGCGTGCCGTACGGCTGGTCGCATCACGACAAGATGGCGAAGTTCACGTCGAAGGGTTACGCGCTCCACGCCGCGATCTTCGATCGCGATATCGGTCCGCTGCTGCAGACCCAGAAGCTGCTCGACTCGTTGCAGTTCGCGCGCCGCAACGGTTTCAGCGAACCGCTGACTGCGGCCGAACTCGAACTGATGAACTTCACCGGCGACGGCAGCGGTTTCGACATGGTGACCATGCCACACGCGTTCCGCGACAAGGTGCCGACCGCGAACTTCTTCCAGCCGCGCGGCTATTCGCGCAATCCCATCGCGCGCCGCACCGCCACGGTGGCGGGCCTGATCGCCTCGATCGACTCCAAGATGGACCGTGCCGAACAGTTGCCCGGATCGCAGGAGCTGGCAGCCGCGTTCCGCGAAGCGGCGGCGTCGAAGCAAGCGCGGCAATGACCGACCTGTCCGCACATTATGCGCTGCTGAGAGAGCTCGAGCAGGAGGGCCGCGACGTGGAGGCGGCACTCGACGAACTGATGATCGAGATGGAGCGCATGCCGCCGGAGCAGCGCTCCGCCGGCGAATGGGGATCCTCAGGCACGCAGACGCTGCGCTTTATCGAGCTGAGCGAGCGGCAGAACGAGATCGCGGCCGAGATCAAGCTGGTGTCGGCAGCGATCGAGTCGGCAAAGCCCGCAGGGCAAACCAACTGAGCTTATCAACCGTTGCCTCCGTGACCGGTCTTGTGCCGGCCAGCGCGGTTGCGCAGAACGGGCGCGGCCGCGAATGGTCCGGCCGCCGGGGCGATCGATGTTTTTCGGCCGCATTTATGCGCGCGGCAGGCGCTTCAAGCCGACATGGCAATCGTACGCAGCCTACGCCGCGCTGATCGCGCTGTGCCTGCTCGGCGTCGAATTCAACGTTCTGAATGTCTTCCCCGGGAATCCCGCAGGCCAGTTGCTGCTCATGGTTCCGGCCTTCTACTTCATCGTTTCGGTCGCCTTTCTGCTCAACGATCTGGTTCTTGCCGGATGGCGCCTGTTCAAGCGGAGGCGGCGTCGGTGATCCCCGCCCCTCTGGCGCCGGAGCGCGGTCCGGCTTAAGTGTCAGGCTCCCTCCTCAGCGATGCGCGCCCCGTGTCTCCCATCATTTCCATTGCCGGCCTGTCAAAGACCTATGCCTCGGGCTTCCAGGCCCTCAAGGTGATCGACCTTGAAATCCGCCGCGGCGAGATATTCGCGCTGCTCGGGCCCAACGGCGCCGGCAAGACCACGCTCATCAGCATTGTGTGCGGCATCGTCAATCCTTCGACCGGGCGGGTCACGGTCGACGACCACGACATCATCGGCGATTACCGGGCCGCGCGCGCGGCGATCGGCCTCGTTCCGCAGGAGTTGCACACCGACGCGTTTGAGACCGTGGCCGCCACCGTCAGCCTCAGCCGCGGGCTTTGGAACAAGCCGAAGGATGCAGTCACGATCGAACGGGTGCTGAAGTCGCTATCTCTGTGGGACAAGCGCGACGACAAGATCATGACGCTGTCCGGTGGCATGAAGCGCCGCGTCATGATCGCAAAAGCGCTCGCGCATGAGCCGCGGGTGCTGTTCCTCGACGAGCCGACCGCCGGCGTCGACGTCGAACTCCGCCAGGACATGTGGCAGGTGGTCCGCGAATTGCGGGACTCCGGCGTCACCATCATCCTGACTACACATTATATCGAGGAGGCCGAGCAGATGGCCGACCGGGTCGGCGTCATCAACAACGGCGAGCTGATCCTGGTGGAGGAAAAGTCTGCCCTGATGAGCAAGCTCGGCAAGAAGGAGCTGAGGATTCAGCTCCAGAAGAAGCTGGAGGCCGTACCGGACGATCTCGCCACCTATCGTCTGACGCTGGCGAACGACGGCACCGAGCTGATCTACAGCTATGACGCTCGCGCCGAACGGCCGGGCATCACCGCCCTGCTCGAGGGGCTGATCCGGAACGGTATCCGCTTCAAGGATGTCAACACCACGCAGAGCTCGCTGGAAGACATCTTTGTCGATCTGGTGAGACGGCAATGAACTGGCGCGCCATCTGGGCAATCTACAGCTTCGAAATGGCACGCACCGGGCGCACACTGTTTCAGAGCATCGTGTCGCCCGTGCTGTCCACGTCGCTCTATTTCGTGGTGTTTGGCGCCGCAATCGGCTCCCGCATCACCGAGATCGACGGCATCCCCTACGGAGCTTTTATCGTTCCCGGACTGATCATGCTGACGCTGGTGACGCAGAGCGTGATGAACGCATCCTTCGGCATCTATTTTCCCAAGTTCGTCGGCACGATCTATGAAATCCTGTCTGCGCCGGTGTCCTTCCTCGAAATCGTGGTCGGCTACGTCGGCGCGGCAGCCACCAAGTCGATCATCCTCGGTCTGATCATCCTGGCCACCGCCGGCTTTTTCGTCCCGCTCCGGATTGCGCATCCGTTCTGGATGGTGGGTTTCCTGGTCCTGACTGCCGTGAGCTTCAGCCTGCTCGGCTTCATCATCGGCATCTGGGCCGACGGCTTCGAGAAGCTCCAGATCATTCCGCTTCTGGTGCTGACGCCGCTCACGTTTCTGGGCGGCACGTTCTATTCCATCAACGTCCTGCCCCCGCTCTGGCAGACCATCAGCCTGTTCAACCCCATCGTCTATCTCATCAGTGGATTCCGGTGGAGCTTCTACGAGATTTCCGACGTCGGGGTCGGCTGGAGCCTCGCAGCCATCGCCGGCTTCCTGGTCGCGTGTCTGGCGATCGTCTGGTGGATTTTCCGGACCGGTTACCGGATCAAGAACTGAAACAGCCCTCTTGCCGCAATCGCTGCCGGCTGCAATGAAGCGTCCATGGATTTTCTCGGAACGCCGGGCATCGATACGTTCGCCTTTGCTGGGCTGACGATCGGGTCGCTGGTTACGTCCTTCCTCGGCGTCTTCACCGGCGCTGCCGGAGGCGTGCTCCTGCTCGGCATCATGGCGATCGCCATGCCGCCGGCCGTCCTGCTCCCGGTCCACACCGTGGTCATGCTGGGCTCGGGCATCACCCGCACCATGATCATGTGGCGCGACGTAATTCGCGGCACGGTGTTGCCATTTGTCGGCGGTGCGGCGGTGGGGGCGATTGCAGGCGCCAACGTGTTCGTTGCCCTGCCCCAGTCGGTGCTGCTCCTGATACTGGGCGTGTTCATGCTGGTGGTCACGTGGCTGCCGAAACTGGGGCGCGTCGGCGGCGAGCGCAACCGCTTCGCCGTTCTCGGGTTCTTCGCGACCTTCCTCGGCGTGTTCGTGAGCGCCACCGGCTCGTTGCTGGCGCCCTTCCTCGCGAGCCATGCGCCCAACCGCTACAAGATGGTGGCGACCATGGGCGCGCTGATGACGATCACCCACATCGCCAAGCTGATGGCGTTCGGATTCATCGGCTTTGCGATCGGCAGCTACATTCCGCTGATGGCCGCGATGATCGTGGCCGGAGCGATCGGCAACTGGCTGGGCGAGGCGGCCCTGCACAAGACGTCGGAGCAGCGCTTCCGGCTGATCCTGCAGATCATCCTGTCGCTGCTGGCACTGCGGCTGATCTGGAGCGCCGCCGTCGAGGCCGGCTGGGTCTGAACGCCACCGAGGCGTCGATTGTGCGGCGAGTTGCCTCTGTTGCAGCCCGCACGCTAAGTTTCTAGCATGCCATTCAAGGCTGCATAATCTACACCTGAGGGAGAGGAAACGTGACCAAGTCGAAAGATACCGTTATTGCGCCGTCTCGCCGGCGCGTGATCAAGGCAGGCGGCGCACTGGCGCTCGGCCTCGCCGCCCCGACGTTCCTGAAGGTCGGCTCGGCGTTCGCCGCCTATCCCGAGCGTCCCATAAAGATCGTGGTCGCCAACACCCCGGGCGGACCGTCGGACATCATCGCCCGCATCATTGCGGCGGAGTGGCAGAAGGTGATGGGCGGTTCGGCGTTCGTCGAGAACCGCGGCGGCGCCGGCGGCAACATCGGTTACGGTTTTGCCGCGCGCGCCGAGCCGGACGGTTACACCGTGCTGCTGACCACCAGCGCCTATGTGGTCAACCCGGGCCTCTACAACCAGATCCCGTACGATCCGTTCAAGGACTTCGTGCCGATCTGCGAACCGGCCGTCAATCCCCACGTCTTCACCGTCCAGGCCGATTCGCCCGCGAAGTCGATGAAGGAATGGATCGACATGGCGAAGAAGGACCAGGCCAAGTTCAACTTCTCGACACCGCCGATCGGCACCACCCCGCAGCTTCAGGTCGAAGTCTTGAAGTTGCGCGAGGGCCTGCAAAAGGTTGCGACATCCGTTTACAAGGGCGGCGGCGACGCCATCAAGGCGCTGCTCGGCGGCGAGGTGCAGATTTCCTCCGGCACGCTGGCACCGGCGTTCCCGCATATGAAGGCCGGGAAGCTGCGCGCGCTGGCGCAGACCGGCGCCAGTCGGTGGAGCGGCCTGCCCGACGTGCCGACCATGGGCGAAGCGGGGTTCAAGGACTTCGTGTTCGACACCTTCTGCGCGCTGGTCGCACCCGCCAAGACGCCGCCCGAGCACGTCGCCAAGCTCGAGAAGGTCACGCTCGAAATCATCAAGCGGCCTGACATGCAGAAGAGGCTCGCGGACGCGGGCTTCCAGATCACGGCTCTCGACGGCAAGGGGCATGCGGCGCGCATCGCGCGCGAAGTGCCGATGTTCAAGGAAACGATCGAGAAGGCGGGCATCAAGAAGCTCTGACCTTTCCGCGCTTCGGTTAACGCACGGCCCGCGACGGCATTGCCTTCGCGGGCCGCAACTTTTTCCGCCGATCGGCTCGCAAATGCTGCGTGACCCGAGCTGTCTTGGTTAAATTTACGTTTGCGGTTTTACGTTAATTCGCGAAACCGAATGCGACGGCGCGCCGTTCGCCTAAGACTGCCCCCGAGAAAAGCAAGGCCTGATCGGCAATCTCAGGGGGCTCGACGTGCACACGGATTACATCGGCGGCGAAGAACGCTGCCGTTTCATCGCAAGAAGGCTGATTTACTGGATCGCTGCGGTGGCTGTGACCGGTGGCGCGGCCGACGCGACCGGACTTATGGACGTGGTTCGCGCACATGCGAACACCACACCGCTCATGTCGCGCACTGCATCGGCACCTGCAAAGCCGGAGGCGCATGCCGAGCGGCGGTCTGGAGCTTTCATCGCGCTACCCGCGCAGCCCGCGCCGCGTCCGCGCAAGACGGCCGATGTGACCAAGGCGGATGCAGTCAAGCACGCGGTCGTCGAGACGGTGAAGATCGAAAGGGCGCCGGCCGGGATCGCGACGATCGGAACCTCACCCTTCGAACCGGTCGCCTTCGAGCCGGTCAGAACCGAGACGATGAAGGTCGAGCCCGCAAACACCACGCCAGCGGACACAAACGCGGCGGAAGCCGACGCGGTGCCAGTCGCCACGGCAACCGCGGAAGCGGCGCCGGAATGGCTTGACGCGATCGAACCGTCACAGCCCGAGACCGTGCTTTCATCCAGACTTGGCGAAGAGATCGATGAGAGCGGCGTGATCGAAAGTCCGCTGTTCAATGTCGTTCCGACGACGCCGTTCGCGCTGGCGGATATGACGGCACCGGCGAAGCCCTCCAGGGTCGATCCGCGGTTCGAGGAGGCTCTCACCGCGCTGGCCATGCAGCATTCCGGCCTGGTTGCGGTTGGACCTGGTGAAGAGATTCCGACGCAGCCCTATCCGAGAAAGTCTGCCGGCAGCCCGACGACCGTTGCGGCCGTAGTACCGGAAATCGCAGCAACGGTTGCGGCCCAACCTGCCGGCCTGAGCGACGTTGTCCCGGCAACTGTGCCTTTGCCGATCGAGCGGCCGACGGTTCTGCTGCCGTCCCTGGCCGAATTGCCGCTGCCGCGTCCACGGCCACCGCTGACGCCGGCGCAGGAGCTGGGTCTGCACGGCAAGGAGCGTGCGAAGGCGGAGAACTGTCTCGCCCGCGCCATCTATTTCGAGTCGCGCAACGAGCCGGTCCGCGGCCAGATTGCAGTGGCTCAGGTCGTTCTCAACCGCGTGTTCTCTCCGTACTACCCCGATACGATCTGTGACGTGGTCTATCAGAACGCACACCGCCGCCTGAGCTGCCAGTTCACGTTCGCCTGCGACGGCATTCCCGACATCGTGCGGGAACGCGGCCCGTGGCAGCGGGCCCAGAAGATCGCAAAGCAGGCGCTCGACGCGCAGGTGTGGCTGACCGACGTGGCCAAGTCGACGCACTATCACGCCACCTACGTGCGTCCATACTGGATCCGCGAAATGAAACGGATGGTGAAGCACGGCCAGCACATCTTCTATCGCCCGTACCGGTGGGGCGACGGCCGCGAGGAGGCCGGCTGGGGCGTGGCATCGCTGACTCACACGGTGAAATCCAGACTCGCCAAGAACTGACACCGCGCGATATCGTTCATTCGGCGCTCAATGCCCGGGTCTGACCCGGGCATTGGCTTGAATCGGGCAGCCGGCCGCGGGGTGAACATGACCGACAATCCGAACGCCAGCGAGACGCTCGCCCGCTTTGCCGCGGAAACCTCTGCCGACCGGATTCCCGGTCCGGTGCGTCACGAAGCCAAGCGGGCGCTGCTCAACATTCTGGCGACAGGGATCCGCGGCGCCGGCGACCCGACCTACCGGATGCTGCTCGACGCGCTGCCGGTATCCGAAGAAGGAGAAGCCACCATCGTCGGGCGGCGCGAGCGCGCCGGTGCACTCGATGCCGCATTCCTCAACGGAGCGGGCGCCAACATCGACGACTTCTGCGACACCCATCTTCCCACCGTCATCCATCCGACCGCGCCGATCATGCCGCCACTCTATGCCTTGTCGGAACGGCAACGTCTGTCCGGCATGGCTCTGCTCGAGGCCTTCGCGCTCGGCGTCGAGGTAGCGTGCCGGATCGGCAATTCGATCTCGCCATCGCACTATCGAACGCGCGGCTGGCACATCACCGCGAGTTGCGGCGTGTTCGGCGCCGCCGCTGCAGCAGGCCGCGTACTGGGACTCGATGCCCGGCGGATGGTATGGGCATTCGGCAGCGCGGCGGCACAGGCCAGTGGCCTTGTCGAAATGCTTGGCATGCCGACCAAGAGCATCGGCGTCGGCAATGCTGCGCGCAACGGCCTGTGGTCGGCACTGCTGGCGCAGCGCGGATTTGCCGGGCCGCCACAGCCGCTGGAAGGCCGGTTCGGCTTTTTCAACGCGGTGGGCGAGACGCCGGATTGGGTGAAGCTGCTCGAGGGACTCGGCGACACCTGGGAATTGTCCATCAATGCGTACAAGCCCTATCCCGGCGGCGTCGTGATCCATCCGGTGATCGACGCGGTGCTGGGGCTGCGCAGTCAGGGTGTCAGGGCGGACGAGATCGAGCGGATTGTGGTGCGCGGACACCCGCTGCTCAGCGAGCGCGCCGACCGGCCCAATGTCGCCACCGGCCGTGAGGCGCAGGTCAGCGTGCAACACAGCGTCGCCGCGGCGCAGATCTTCGGCGAGGCAGGGCTCGACCAGTACACCGACGCCTGCGTCAACGATCCGGCCGTGCTGGCGCTGCGGCGCAAGGTCGAGGTCGTCCAGGACGGCGGTATCGCCGTCGAAGGTGCGGAGGTCGAGGTGTGGACCCGCGACGGGCAGCATCGGCGTGCGTTGATAGCCGCGGCGCGCGGCAGCGCCGGGCGTCCGCTCACCGACGGCGAGCTGGAGCAGAAATTCATGCGGCTCGCCGGCGATCGCGTGAAGGATCCGGGAAGACTGATCGATGCGGTCTGGTCGATCGACAGCGCCGCGGATGCGTCGGTAATTCTCGCACTGACGGCGCCGGGCTAGTCGTTGTCCGACACCAGCCGCTTCGCGCCCCAGCCTTTCAGCACGTCGTTCATCTCATCGAGGACGAAGAACCGTGCGCTGTCGCGGTCATAGCCGTCGTCGAGGCGCGCATCGTAGTCGGTGAAGGTGTGGCGGATGTAGGCGACGAGCGATAGCCAGGCGGCCTGCTCCGGAGACGCCGTGCGAAGTCCGCCGCTGTCGAGAGCGTGGTCGGTCACGGCGCCGAATTCATGATCCGGGATGCCGGGGGCCAGACGGCGGAGGGCCTGTTCGATGTCGGCGCGGCGCATGCGCGATGGAAACCCGCCGGCCAGCAAATGAAAAGGCCCTCCATGACGGAGGGCCTTTCCGTGCTGCAGCTATGACAGTTACGGGCAGGGATGCCTGTTGCCATCGTATCCGAGGTAGGTGCCGCTCCTCGGATCGTAGGACTTGAAGCGGCGCGAGCAGTAGGCGATCTCGTCCGCGTCAGGCGATGAGTCGTAGACCACCGCCGGCGGCGCATAGTATGGCGTGGCAAGTGCGCCGCCGATGGCCAGACCGGTACCGAAGCCGATCGCCGGACCGATCCAGGGACGATAGCGCGGGCCGTACCAGCCTCGATTGCCGTGCCAGCCCCAGCCGCGGTGGCCGCGCCAGGAGCCGCCGCGCCAGCCGCCATGACCATGACGGCCGCGATACTGAACCTCGGTCATGAGATCCGCCTGCCCGGCGATTGCCGCGGCGGTGTTCGGCCGCGCGAGCTGCGCGGATGCGGGCGCCGGAACGGCCGCGATCGCCAATCCCAGCGCGGCGGCCACGGCACCGCCCGTGATCATTGTCTTCATGAATATCCTCTCTGATTCGATGGCCGCCCGCTCCTTGGCGGCGCGCCGCCCTCATTTGATAATGTTGGAGCGCGACGATGGTTTCGCAACCAAATGTGTCGGACACCGGGCATCGGGCGGACCAGAAAACGGCGACGCGATCCGACAACGGATGAACGCACATTCAGACGCGGGGATCGCAGCGTGACGGAGCCCGGATCATCTCCGGAAAAGCGCGGCGGAATCCGGAACAAGGCGCTCCGCGAACTTGTGTCGCATCACACCGGGCAGTGCGGGCGACCACCAGGCGTTCAGCGATTGAAACGGTAGTTCACGCCGAGCCGCACCGTATGCGCGATCACGTCGATGCTCTGGCGGTAGAACTCGCCCGGGACATTGCTCCCGCCGGCGGTGTCGATTTTGCCGAAGTCGAAATACTGGTACTCCGCCTTCGCGCTCCAGCGCGGGTCGAATGCCCATTCCGCACCGGCGCCAACCGACCAGCCGAGCATGGTCTTGCTGCCGCGCATGGTGAGGAGGCCGGTGCCACAACCGGCCGGCGGCGCGACGCACGGATCGATGGTCGAGGCTTTCGCGCGCAACAGCGCGCCACCGCCCTTGACGTAAAGCAGCGCTGGACCGGCAGCGAGACCGAGGCGGCCGCTCAATCCGGCGTAGAAATCGGAACGAAACGACGTCTCGGTGTCGGGTGTGCCGAACATGATCGCGCCGTTCGGATCGATCGCGGAGCCGCGCAGTCCGAGATAGCCGAGTTCGCCCTCGATACCGGCAACGACGGTACCCCATTGCCGGTTGAAGCCGGCCGTGGCTCCGGCGAACGCGCCGTCGGGATCGAAACCGTACGGCGTGGGCACGCCATTGTAATACGGGAACGGAAGAGCCGGATCGGTCGCCTCGGTCGCGTCCGCCTGCCCAAACGCATAGCCCGCGAACAGTCCGGCATAAGGTCCGGCCCAGCTTCCCGCTTCCGCGGCGTGGACGCGATCCGGACCGCTCAGCATTATTCCGGCAAATGTAGCAGCAATGGCCAGATTCCGAAATTGCATGCCCGCTCCACCTTTCGTTTGAGCCATGGTCGCATCGGAGTCGCATCGGTCTCAAGCAGCGATTCGATTCCAGCCGGCTGGGCTGGGGAGATCGCCTGGGGAGA
>CAZGSW010000139.1:10577-12180 GCA_964528635.1 uncultured Rhodoplanes sp.
TTCGTGGAACCGCGGCGGGCGGATTGCCCTTCCCTCGCCTTGAAACTCCACCCATATTCGACGCGATGGCGAAATCCCCCGACCGGCCGAAAAAATCCCGCGACTACGCGCGCCCGACCCGCGCCAAGGCGGCCCGCGCACCGGCGGCGCCCGAGGAGCCCAGCCTCGACCGGCTGCTCAATCCGGGGATCGAGCGCGGCACTGCCGGCATGGGATCGGGCACCGGCATCAAGCCGCCGCCCGACAATTCGTTCGAGCGCCGTTCCGATTTCTCCGCCGCGCACCGCGCCCGCAAGTCGACGCAGGCGAAAGGCTTCGACGAACGCCCGCAATCCGGTTATGCCGCCAAGGGTTCGACCGAACCTGTCGACATCAACGCAGAGCTGCGGAAGGCGCTCGGCTTCGACGGCGATCCATCGAAGCCGCTGATCGGCGGCGACACGGCTGCGGAGGAGCATGAGCCGCCCCGGCTGGATGAAATCTCCGACATTTCCGAGCCGCGGCGCGAGAAGCGCCACCGGCCGTCGCCGCAGCCGGTCACGCTCGGCGTCACCGCCAGCATGCAGTCGCTGGAGCGGCTGCTGCGCGAAGGCCGCGCCGAGTTCAACGCCGCGCAAGTCTGGACGCCGCACCGCCCGCCCCGGCCGGAAAAATCCGAAGGCGGCAAGCGTCTCGTCATCGAGTCGCAGTTCGAGCCCAAGGGCGATCAACCGACCGCGATCAGGGATCTGGTCGAGGGCGTGAGGCGCAGCGACCGCACCCAGGTTCTCCTTGGCGTGACCGGGTCAGGCAAGACCTTCACCATGGCGAAGGTGATCGAGGCGACGCAGCGGCCGGCGCTGATCCTCGCGCCGAACAAGACACTGGCCGCGCAGCTCTACGGCGAGTTCAGGTCGTTCTTCCCGGACAACGCGGTGGAATATTTCGTCTCGTACTACGACTACTACCAGCCGGAAGCCTACATCCCGCGCACCGACACCTACATCGAGAAGGATTCCTCGATCAACGAGCAGATCGACCGGATGCGCCACTCGGCCACACGCGCGCTGCTGGAGCGCGACGACGTGGTGATCGTCGCCTCGGTGTCGTGCATCTACGGCATCGGCTCGGTCGAGACCTATTCGGCGATGACGTTCACGCTGAAGCAGCGCGACCGCATCGACCAGCGCCAGTTGCTCGCCGACCTGGTGGCGCTGCAGTACAAGCGCACCAGCGATTTCGCCCGCGGTTCGTTCCGGGTGCGCGGCGACACGATCGACATCTTCCCGGCCCACTACGAGGACCGCGCCTGGCGCGTGCACCTGTTCGGCGACGAGATCGACAAGATCGAGGAGTTCGATCCGCTTACCGGGCACAAGACGGACGATCTCGAATTCGTGAAGATCTACGCCAACTCGCATTATGTCACGCCGCGCCCGACGCTGCTGCAGGCGATCTCCGGCATCAAGCTGGAACTGAAGCAGCGGCTCGACGAGTTGCACGCCGCGGGGCGGCTGCTGGAGGCGCAGCGGCTCGAGCAGCGCACCATCTTCGACCTGGAGATGATGGAGGCGACCGGCGCCTGTGCCGGCATCGAGAACTATTCGCGCTACCTCACCGGCCG
>CAZGSW010000140.1:0-12118 GCA_964528635.1 uncultured Rhodoplanes sp.
TTTGAGCATGATCTTTTCCGAAAACCGGTTCCCACTTTTCGGGATCATGCTCTAGTAACCAACACCCAGCAGCAGTGGAAAATTGCGCCAGCAGAAGAACAGAATGCACTCCTGCTCCCGCCGCTGCATCGAGGCCACCCGCACGGCCTCCCGCTCCCGTGCCGTCTGCCGGGGCGCCCGGCGCTCGGTCGCGACGCGCGGCGCGGGACGGGCCGCCGCAGGCTTCGCCGGAGCGGTGACGGCGGGTTTCGAGCGGGGCAGCGGTTCGCCGGTCGCCGTGGCCGGCGCCGCGCCGCCCGCGATCAGGACCGCCGCCAGCGCCGCAAGCATTCCATTGCGCCAGGCGCTGGAGGCATCGCGTCGCTGTACTGTCTGCGTCATTGCATTCCTCTCGATGTCCGTTGCGTCGCCGGTCATCAGAAGCCGACGCCGAGCATGGCGGGGCCGATCCGGCCGCCGGAGGCGCTTTGCCGCGCGGCCGGCTGCTTCTTCTGCTGCTGTTGCTGCTTCGTCTGCTGCTGCTTACGCTCCGGCTTCTGCGCGGCCTTCCTCTTCGAGTCGTCGCGCTTCGCCGCCGGCGGCGGCGCCTTCTCCTGCACAACGCAGGTCTCGCCGGACACGACGTGGCCTTCCTTGCAGACCAGCGGGCACACCCTGGTCTTCTGCTCGCTGAGCTCGTTCACGACATCGTCGGTGATCTCAATGTCGGCGGCGGGCCTACGCTTCTGCAGAAGATACCGGCGGATCGCGATCTTGGTGCCGTCGCTGTAGGCGCCGTCGGCATCGCCCGAATAGCAGCCGATACGGCTGAGTTCGGCCTGCGCGGACTTGATCAGCGCAGGTGTATTGGACGGCGCCGGCTTCGCCTTGTCCGCAGGCTGCAACGCGGCAAGCTGCTTGGCCTCCTGTTGCTGCCTGGCGGCCTTCTGGCGCTCGGCCTCGGCCTGCTTGGCACGGCGCTCGTCTTCCAAGCGCTGAATCTGGGCCTGCAGGTCGGCATGGCGCTTCTCGACCTCGGCAAGCTTGGCGCGACGCTCTGCTTCTTCGCGCTTCAGCTTGGCCTGCAGCGCGGCACGTTCGCGCTCGTCGCGGGCAATCCTGAGCCGCTTCTCGTCCTCCAGACGCTTGGCCTCGGCCTCACGCTGAACGCGCTCGCGCTCCGCCTGGGCAGCCGCCGCGGCCTTGGCGCGGCGCTCCTCCTCGACCTTCTGGGCGGCAGCCTCGCGCTCGCGGGCATTGCGCTCCAGCAGGTTCAGGCGGTTCTTCGCGTTGATGGCGAGCGGGGAGTTCGAATAGCGATTGATGAAATTCTGGATCGCAGCCGGATCGTTGGAATTCTCGACGCGGCTCCACGCGCGCTGCTCCTCGTTGGACGGACGCGCCGACGGAGTTTGGGCAGGTTCGAGCGCCGCCAGCTTGGTCAACTCCTTGAGCTGCTCCCTGGCGAGGTCGACGTAGAACCCGTTCTTGTAGTTGCCGATGAAAATCTCGAACGCACGCTTGGTGCCGACCTGAGCGACCAGTTCGTAGTCGGCCTTCATCTTGTCGGGATCAATTTGCTTGACCGCCTCGACCGGAGCGGGAACGAGAGAAATGTTTTCGCCGCCCAGCGAGCCGTAAACAAACGGCTCCTGCTTCTGGTTGGTCAGGCGCATCACGTCGTCGCGCACGCGGCCGAACGCGAGGCGGATGTCCAGGCCCGGCACAGTGAGGCTCTTCAGCAGAGCGGTCGTGAACGGGCTGTTCCCGCCCTCCCCATCTTCGGCTGTAGAACCGGCCTTAGCGGCGTAAGCGATCAGGGTGTGCGAAGCCGTCGGCTCGGCCGCGCCGAGACCACCGGCGACTCCGCTTGAGCGGAGCGCCGCGTAACGCTGCCGCTTCATCGTCCGAGCAAACGGATTGTCGCGGCAAGCGTCGAGAATAATCAGCCGTAGCTTCTTCGGTCCGCCCTGCTCCACGGACTCGATGACGCGATCCATTCCGATCGCCTCGTCCCTGGCATCGCGGTCGGTCTTGAGCCGGGCATCAATCGGGATCAGGTAATTGACGCCGCCGATCTCGATGCCATGGCCGGCATAGAACACGACGACGATATCGGCATCGTGCGCGGCGTCCTCGAACTTGCGCATGGTGCGCTTGAATTCCAGATTGCCCAGGTCATGAGCCGTGATGACCGTGTCGAAGCCGGCCTTCTTGAACATCGCTCCCACTGCATCCGCATCCTTGGATGGGTTCGGCAGCTTGGAAACGTTCTGATAGGAGGAGTTGCCAACAACAAGCGCCACCCGCTTGTCGGCCGAAGCCGGCGCGGACGACAGGGACAGAACCGCGGCGACTGCGATCCCCCCCAATGCTTTGATCATATGCTTGATCATGGCATGCCTCAGTGCGCTTCAATCACATTGCTGCGCGATCTCATCTGAGGTTCGCCGGGGATACGCCAGCAATCCCCCTTTGAGGCCCCTTAAAGACCACGAAACTATAATAGTTTCGGCGCCAATAGGCAATTCCAGCCGACCTTCGCCGTAGAATGTCGCACACCTCGACCACAGAGTTTTGGTGTGCGGTCCTTCGCTGTAGGTGACGGGCTTCATTGCGGAATCGTTACAAGGGGCGGCCTGGTCCGGTCGGTTGCCAAACCGGGGGGCTCGGTGCAGCATCCCAATCGGCGAGGAAGAACGTTTCGAGCGGCTTGTCACCCGGATGGGCTACGATTCTCCGGACTGACACGGGTGACGACACCCCGCTCACAAGACGGGAAAGCGACGGAATGGCTGGGAAAGCCCCGGGAGACGGCAGCGAACTAACGGATATTGAGCTGGTAGACCGTTTGCTCCGGGGCGAACGAGGGGCCTTCGACATGTTTTATCGAAGGCACGAGAAGCTAATCTATCATTGCATCCGGGCCAGAACGTCGGGCGCCGACGTTCCCGATTTGTTTCAGAGCTTCTTCGAACGGTTGGTCGAGCGCGACTACCACGTCCTTAAGTTGTGGCAACGAGGCACCTCGCTCCCGATTTACCTGTCCAAGGTGGTGAGGAATTTCGTCATCGACTTCCACCGCGCCAGGCGATGGCGGGAAGAGTCGGTCGGCGGACTGGCAGACCTGGAGCCGCTTGGCTCCTCGGCGGACGAAACCGCCACCACGACGCTTCTGCTGAAGGAAGTGCGGCGGAAGGGTATCGAGGCCTGGGCCAAGCTCGATCCGCGGGAGCGCATCCTGATTTGCGGCAAGTTCTGCCGGGAATCCAGCAACGAAGCGATGGCCGCCAAACTCGGCATGTCGGTCGGGGCACTGCGCACCGCGCTTTCGCGAGCGCAGGCCAAGTTCCTCGCAACGCTGCAGAATCTCGTACCAGAGTATTTTCCCGTGCGGGTGTAACTGGGCCGCTTCCGGATACGTCATTGAGTTGAACCGGCCCGCTGAGGCCGGTGCAAAGCTGCAGGGGATCATGGAGTCGATGTCATGGGGTCCGATATGAACCAGGACCCGAACCGTCCGGGGTCCGGGGCCGGCGCGGAACCGCCCGAGGAGCTGATGGCAGTCGATGCGGCCATGCTGGTCGCCCTCTCGCATCGGCCTCGCAGCGGCGACCCGCTGACGGCCGACCAGGAAGACCTGCTGGACCGTTGGGTCTCCGGGCAATTGTCCGCGGCGGACATGGAACGCGCGACCGAACTGACCAAGCACAACTGCTTCGCTGCCGAACGTGTGATCGAACGCAGACTCATCGCGGCAGCCGATGACGGGCCTGAGGTGCCGGCCGCACTATCGTCGCGCGTCTTGCAGGCCGTCCGCCCGAAGGAGCGCGCCTCCATCGCCGCAACTCCGGCCGCCTCCGGCTTCCGGTCGCTTCTCTCCGCCTGGCAATGGTCCGGGCTGGGCGCCGCGGTTGCCGCAACGCTGGTCGTGGCCGTGGTCGGCCTGCGGATGTGGCAGGAGCAGCCGAAGACCTACAAGCTCATGCAGTTCGCGATGGTGACGATTGACGACCGGGGGGCGTTGGGGGGATCGCGCGTTCGGTCGCTACAGCAGCAGCAACAGCAGCAGCACGACAAGGCCGGGTTCGTCGACACCGACATGCCCACCGATCTGCTGCGGCGCACGATCGCCGATGTGGCCGGACGCGGCAGCGTCGCTCCGTCGGAGTGGACGCCGTTCCTGCCGGAAGCCGCCCAGCAGACCGCGAACACCCAGGTCCTGATCGATCGGTCGGTCTCGGAGCGCATCCTGTCCGGCGACTGGCGGTCGCGCAATCTGGTGCCGGTGCGCATCTACGACCTCGCCGATTCGCGATGGTCTACGATCCGCAGCCAGGTGGGCCAGCTGCCGGCGGATACCCGCGCCCTTCTGGTGACGCAGAGGCAATAGCCTCCGCCGGCCGCTCAGCGCGGCTTCACATCCGGATTGGCCAGCCGCAGCGGCTGGCCTTTCTCGAACGCAACGATCTGCTCGAAGCATTCCCGGAAATAGAGCTCGAAATTGTCCCACTCGGCCCAGCCGAGATGCGGGACGCAGAGCGCATTCGGCATCTTGAGCAGCGGATGGTTTCCTCCGGTGACGGGCTCGTGCTCGTAGACGTCCACCGCCGCGTAACCGGGGCGGCCTTTCTGCAGCGCCTCGACAAGCGCGCCGGGCTGGATCAGTTCCGCTCTCGCCGTGTTGACGATCAGCGCCGTCGGCTTCATCCGCGCCAGATCGGATGGGCCGACGATACCTCGGGTTTCGGGGCGCAGCCGCACGTGAAGCGACAGCACGTCGGATCGCTCGAACAGATCGTCTTTTCCGGCCACCACCTCGTACCCCAGTTCCTGTGCCTTCCGACGGGATTTGTCCTGACCCCAGACCAGAACCTTCATGCCCATGCCCGCCATCGACTTCGCCACCAGTTCGCCGATGAAACCGAGACCGTAGATGCCGAGCGTCGAGTCACGCATCCGGTGCGACAGCGTGCAGGGCCAGTCACCGCGCTTCATCCGCTCCGCCTCGAGCGCGACGTTCCGGCGCGACGCCACGATCAGCGCCACCGTCAGTTCGGCCGGCGCGTCCGGCGAGTTGCTCTTGCCGGTCGAGACGGGAATGCCGAGCGCGGTGCAGGCCTTGAAGTCGATGGTGCCGGCTCCGCGGCCCACCAGCGCCAGCAGCCTGAGCTTCGGCAGCCGCTCCAGCAGCGCCTTCGAGAACTCGACGCGTTCGCGGATCGAAACCACCACGTCGGCATCCTGCAGACGCTGCACAAGCTGCTCGAAATCCTCGGCCGGCTCGCGCCATCGCGTCACCTCGTGATGCGCGATCAAGCCGTAACATGGCAGCTTGTGGACGACGTCCTGGTAGTCGTCCGGAATGACGATCTTCACTCGTGCCTCCCGCGAGAAGTGCGCGACCCTAGACCACGGTCATCGAAAGCGAAACACGAGACTGCCGATCTAGCGGCCGGCGAACAGAAGCTCGCGCGCCATTTGATCGACGTGCTCCACTGCGCCGAGCGTGCTGCCGAGGCGAGACCGGTCGCGGCGTGTCAGCCGCTTGACTTCGACGGCATTGCCCGGCGGACGTCCGGTTTCGATATCGGCAAGCTGCTGATGCAGGATCAGATCGAGAAAGACGGCCTGCGCCTCGTCGAGCGCCTCCAGATCGGAGTCCATGCCGAGACCCAATGCGCGGATGCCGGCCAGCCGCTGCACGGTCGAGCGCGCCGTGATGCGATGACAGATCGCCAGCGCGCGAACCGCAGACACCAGCGGAAACAATCCGCTTCGCTTGAGGTCGACGCGGCCGTCTTCCGTCCGGATGCCTCCGAGCCAGGTGCGGGCCGGAACCGCGGGACCGGCGGAGTCGAGCAGGAGCTTGGCGAAGCCGGCTTCGCCATGCGCTGCATCGAACGCATGGCGGCGGATTGTCCGTGCCAACTCCATGTCACCGTGCACCGCGCGAAGATCGAAGAAGATATCGACGGCCATCAGATCCTGCGGGCGTGACCGCCGGATCCAGTCCTCGATCCGGCCGCTCCACACCGCGACGGATCCCCGCCATTGCGGATTGCTGGCCATGATACCGCCCGTGCAATACGGAACGCCGGCCGCATGCAGCGCATCGGCGACCCGTCGTCCGAGTTCGGCAAACCAGCCATCCCGCGACTCCGTGGCCTCGTCCGCAAAGATCAGCGCGTTGTCCTGGTCCATCGCAAGCAGGCTCTCGCCGCGCCCCGCCGAGCCGAGCACCACGAACGCGTACGGACACGGCGGCTCCCCGAGCCCCTCCGCCCGCATCGACTGTTCTGCAAGCACTGCGGCACGCCGAGTGGTGTCGCACAATTGCTGGGAAATGACGGCCGCCACATCCCGCGCCGGCAGCCCCTCCCCGGAAAGGCCGCGTGCAACTTGCGCCAGCCTTCCCCACGCAAGGCCGAGTTCGTGCACATCAGCGGCCTGTTCGACCTCGTCGCCCAGTTCGATGGCGCTTTCACTGCGCAGGCGAAGCAGATCGCGCGTTGACAGAACGCCGACAATCTCTCCGGTTGCTGCAGTCACTCCGAGATGCCGGATTCGAAGACGATTCATCCGGCCGATCGCGACATAGGCGAAGACGTCGGCCGGGACGGCGATCAGAGGGCAAGTCATGATCTGCAAAACCAGCATGGCGAGCGCCTGCGCACCGTGCCGCGCGGCTGCACGCATGACGTCGCGTTCGGTTATGATGCCGGTGTTTTCCGGGATAAACGGCTCGCCCTGCGGCGGACGCACCAGCAGCGACGAAATGTGCGCCTCGGTCATCGCCCGCAGCGCGTCACCGAGCGTCGCCTCGCGCGTGATCGTCACAGGCGGCGCACTCATCACTGTCGCGACACGATGGCGGTAAGGATACGGATCAACGCGAAGGGGCCCGGCAGCGGCTCGCGCCGCCTCAGGCTCCGACCAACTCGACGGACGCGGGATGGCTGGCTTCTCCGCCAGCGCACGCGACGCCGTCAGCGCCTCTGCGAGCGTTCTGATGCCCCGCGAGCGGAGTCGCGGAACCAGCGCCCGAAAAATCTCGGCTGTCGCCGTGGCATCGCCCAGCGCCGAGTGGCGGTTGGACAGAGCGATGCCCAGCGACGAAGCCACGCCTTCCAGAGATCCATCCACGCACCCGGGGTCCGCCAGTCGAGCCAGCAATTGGGTGCAGAGCGCGATGCCTGGACTCCAGGCGATACCCGAACGCCGGCATTCGTTGGAGAGAACGGCGGTGTCAAACCCGACCGCATGTCCGATCAGGACGGCACCGCCGGCGTAAGCGACAAAGTCCGGCCAGACGTCGGCGAACTTCGGCTCGGTCGCCACCCTACGACCGTCGATACCGTGGATGCGTGTCGCCGCGGCGGGGATGTCGATATCCGGCCGCACCAGGCGGTGGAACAGCGCGCCATTGCCGGTTCGGCCGACTTCAAGCCTGACGGCGCCGATCTCCACCACGCGCGCGGTCACAGGATCGAGGCCGGTCGTCTCGGTATCGATGACGACCGCATCAAGCGAGAGCAACGGCGTTGCATTGGCGACCGCGGGCATCAGACCGGCTCCGGCCCGGCCGGCCTGACCCGGCACCGATCAGGCTCGGCGAAGGGCGTGTCCGACCAGAGTCTTGCCCAGCGACCATACCGCACCGGGAACCCGGTGGCTCGCGGCGATCACCTCGTCGAAGGCGCGCACGATCCAGTCGCAATCGGCAGAGGTGATAACAAGCGGCGGCAGCAGCTTGATGGTGTGGCTGCCGTGGCCTGCGACCTGGGTCAGGACCTTGTGGTCCTTGAACAGCGGAATCGCGATCAACTGGCAGAACAGGCCGCTGCTCGCCGTCTCGACGACGTTCCACGATGCACGCAGCTTCAGCGATTTCGGCGGACCGAATTCGATACCGATCATCAGGCCCTTGCCGCGAACGTCGTGAAGCAGCTCATAGTTTGGAATCATCGCCTTCAGTTCGCGGATCAGACGTTCGCCGGTCTCGGCGGCGTTCCGCACAAGTCCCTCCGACTCGATCACGTCCAGCGTGGCGATCCCGGCCGCCATCGCCATATCGTTCTTGGAGAACGTGGAGCCGTGCACAACGGCGCGGTCCATGCGGTTGAAAATCCTGTCGAAGATGGATTTGCGCGTCAGCACCGCACCGATCGGCACATGGCCGCCGGACAGACTCTTCGCCAGCAGAACCATGTCCGGCTCGACGCCCCAGTGCTCCACGGCGAGGAATTTTCCAGTCCGTCCAAGTCCGGTCTGGATTTCATCCGCAACGAACAGGGTGCCGTGCTTGCGGCACAACTCCGCCGCAGCCTTGAGGTAGCCGTCGGAAGGCAGGTTCACGCCCTTGCCCTGGATCGGTTCGACGAAGAACGCAGCCGCCTTGCGGGCATGCAGGGCGCGCTCCAGCGCGGCAAGATCGTCGAACGGAACGCGGATACAGTCCGGCAACAGCGGCTCGAAGCCGCTGCGAAACGTATCGTCGCCGTTAATCGACAGCGCGCCGTAGCTCAATCCGTGAAACGCGTGATCGCAATAAACGATCTCGGGCCGCCCGGTGGCGCCGCGCGCGAACTTGATTGCGGCCTCCACGGCCTCGGCGCCCGAGTTCGCGAAGAACGCCTTGTCGAGATATGGCGTGTGCGACAGAAGTCGCTCGGCCAGAATGCCGGCCAGGATCGAAACGTCGAACTGCACCAGGTTCGGCAGGTCGGAATCGAGCACGCTCTTGAGCGCGTCGCGCACGGCGGGATGGTTTCGCCCGATGGCGAACACGCCCCACCCGCTCAGCAGGTCGATGTAGCGGGCGCCCTCGCGGTCATAGAGATAAGGCCCCTCGCCTTTGCAGAAACCGACGTCGTAACCGATGGTCCGCAGCATGCGGACCATCTGCTCGTTCAAATGTCGGCTGTGCAGGTCGAAGCGCGCGGCCTCGCGCTCGGCAAACAGGCTTGCAATGTCCTTCATGGGACGTTCACGCCTTTTATTTGTACCGGCCGCCGCATGCCGCCGCGCTGCCGGACTTTGAGGACGCCATCCTAGCAGATTGCCGGCTGTCAGGCGGCAGAACCTGCGCTCCGCCGCTCCCGGAACCGCCTTGCGGTCTGGAAAAGAAACATCGCAGTCGGCCGCAGGATAAGCAGGTCCGCCGTCAGCGCCGCCAGCATGGCGAACGCGCTCAACCACCCGAACAGCCGCAGCGACGGCAAGTCCGAAAGGACGGTGACAGCAAGCCCGCACGCCAGCACCACCGAGGTCAGAATCAGCGCCGGACCGACCAGAATGGTCGCGCGTTCGACTGCGACCGCAGGGTCGGCGCCCGGCTCGTCCTCCAGCCGGAGCCTGTTGAGGAAGTGGATCGTGGCGGACAGCCCCAGACCGAACGACACCACAAGCGCGACCACGCTGGCGAACTGCAACCCCTCCCCCATCAGCCAGAGCACGGTGCCGGCCAGAACGACGGGGAAGATGCCGGGAAGAATGCTGGCGAACATCACCACGACGGAGCGGAAGGCGAGCCCGATAAAGGCCGCGACGAACACGATCTCGAACGTCAGCGCCGTGTTGAGCTTGCCGATCATGCCCGCGCTGTTGCGCGCTGCAATCGCCGCCAGCCCCGTCACCGAGATCTGGTACCCGGGATGGGCCTGGCGGACGGTTCCGAGCGCCTTGTCGAGCGTATCCACCACCGGCAACAGTTCGCTCGCATCGACGTCAGGGATGCGGCCTGCCACCACCACCGCGTCCTGCTCGGCGGAAACGAACCGGCGGGTCAGGTACTCGGGCAGAATGTCGATGTACTGCTTCAGCGTATCGACGTCGCTCTTGCCCGCCTTTTCGGCAAGCCAGCGGCGCAGCGATTCCACCGACCACACATTGCCGACGCCGGCCTGCTTCTCCACCGTCGCGTGGACGTCGGCGATGACCTTCAGCGTCTGCGCATCGTAAAGAGATGCGCCTTTCGGGAATTCGACCAGCACGTCGATCGGATTGGCGCCCGTGAGCTTGGCATCGAGCCGGCTGCTGGCCTCGACCGCTTGCTGCTTGTCGGGGACCTGGTCGGCGAGCCGATAGCGCGGTTCGAGGGTCGCATAGACCGCGGAGAGCCCGGCAACCACCAGGAGCGCGATCAGGCTGTACAGCGCCGGATGGCTGACCATGCGCACCGCGATCCAGCGGCAGAACCGGCGCAGCACCGTCACGCCGGTGTCCTTCGCCTGCAGCGACGCGCTGAACTTCTCCTCGTTGCGCACCAGCAGCACGCCGAGCAGCGGAACCAGCATCAGCACGCCGAGCAGCGCGATCACCGTGGCGGCGAGACCCGCCTCGCCGAACGTGCGGATCAGTTCGGAGGAAGAGAACATCAGCGCGATGAAGGAAATCGCCGCGGTTCCGTGGGTCAGCACGCAGGCGGGACCGACCACCAGCAGCGCCTCGCGGAACGCCTGGTACTTGTTCTGCCCCGCGATCAAGCGGTCGCGCGCCGCGAACGTGAGCTGCATGCTGTCGGCGAAGCTGATCACCATGATGAGCGGCGTCATCACGTTGAGGAACATGTTCAGCCGGAAATCCAGCCAGCCGAGGAAGCCGAGCGACAGCAGGATGGCGACAAGCGGCGGCGCGGCCGCAACGATCATGAAGGAGACGCGCCGGAAGAACAGAATGGCGATCAGGCAGCCCGCCGCGAATCCGATCGCGTTGTAGACTAGCCGGTCGCGCTCCACCGCGTTGCGGATCTCGAGCTGCATGACCGGAACGCCGGACAACTGGTTGCGCAGCCCACTGTCGCCCAGCGTATCCGCCATGACCTGCCGGATCTCGCCGATGGTGGTGTTGAGCCCCTTGGTCTGCACGATGTTCGGATCGAGCGCGAGCACGATCAGCGCCAGTTCGCCGTCCTCGGAGAGCAGCTTGCCGCGGATGATCTCGTTGGAGAGGACACGCTGCTTCAACGCGTCGTACTCCGCACCCTCCGGCAGATCGGCGGGAAACAGCGGCTCGGGCAGCTTGTTGCCTTCCGGCGGCTGACGGGCGGAGAAGAGGGAGATGATGCCGCGCGTGCCGTCGACCAACTGAACCTCGGTCACGAGATCGCGCAGCTTTTCCAGATTCTGCCGCGCCAGCAGGTCCTTGCCCTCGACGACGATCAGCACGTCGTATTCGGAGGATGGAAACCGCCGCGTCACCTCCTCGAACTGCTTGAATTCCGGGGTGTCGGAGCGGAACAACTGGGACAGCGAATCGTCGACCTTGAGCCGCTCGACCCCGAACACCGCCAGCGCCATCATCGCGACCAGGATGGCCGCTGAAATCTTGGGCGAGATCAGGGAGATAAGGCCGACCCGCTCGATTCCGAGCGCAAGCTGCCGGTACCAGGGCTGCCCCTCGGGGGGCGCAGACATTTCGCCGGACACGCCTCAAATCTCCGACATCATCGGCCGAATTCGGCCACGTCTTCAGGAAATCCCGGCGTTCCGCCGCCATCCTCCGCCACGGGAGGAGGTTTCACGCATAAACGCTTCGCGATGGCCCTGCAACCCGACGAATATGGCGGTTTCACAACGGCTTGGTTCTGCCGCACCGCATGGCTATATTCCCGGGCGTGTTCCGGGTGACGTGCGGCGGATGCGCGCGTTCCCGGCTGACCTCCGGACGAAGGATTTCCCCCGATGACCGCCTCCGCGGCCCCCGAACCCCGGCGCAACAGCGTCGCCGTCAAGGTCGGCAATGTGACCGTCGGAGGCGGTGCGCCGATCGTCGTGCAGTCGATGACCAACACCGACACCGCGGACGTGGATTCCACCGTCCGCCAGGTCGCGGCATTGCACCGCACCGGCTCGGAGATCGTGCGCATCACTGTCGACCGCGACGAGGCGGCAGCCGCCGTGCCCAAGATCAAGGAGCGGCTGCTCCGCATGGGCGTGGAGGTCCCGATCGTCGGCGACTTCCACTACATCGGCCACAAGCTGCTCGCCGATCATCCGGGCTGCGCCGAGGCGCTCGACAAGTACCGCATCAACCCCGGCAACGTCGGCTTCAAGGACAAGCGCGACCGCCAGTTCTCCGCCATCGTCGAGACCGCGATCCGCCACGGCAAGCCGGTGCGCATCGGCGCCAACTGGGG
>CAZGSW010000141.1:0-12099 GCA_964528635.1 uncultured Rhodoplanes sp.
CGCTACACCATGCGCCCCGGAGACGTCATCACCGTCGGCGAACGCTGGTTCTGATCATGACCGAAACGGGCTCCCGCAAAATCCTTCATGTGCTTCGCGCACCGGTCGGCGGCCTGTTTCGCCACGTGCTCGACCTCGCGCAGGGACAGGCGGAGCGCGGCCACGATGTCGGGATCGTTTGCGCCGCGGTGGAGCCGAATTCCGCGGCGGCCGGCAAGCTCAACACACTGGCCGGGCAGCTTACCCTGGGCATCAGCCAGATACCCATGACCCGCCAAGTCGGACTCGGCGACCTGAACGCGGTCCGCCATGTCGCAAGTGTCGTGGCGAAGCTGCAACCCGACGTCCTGCACGGCCATGGCGCCAAGGGCGGGGCGTTTGCCCGGCTGGTCCGCGGGGATGCGGTTCGCGCGTACACGCCGCATGGTGGCTCGCTGCATTACCGGCGCTGGACTCCGCAGGGAATGATCTACGGCACCGCCGAGCGCATCCTCATGCGACGCACGAACCTGCTGCTGTTCGAAAGCAACTTCGCCCGGCAAGTTTATGAATCTGCAGTCGGAAAGCCCGGATGCCCGGTCAGGGTGGTACACAACGGCGTGAGCCGCGCCGAGTTCGAGACGGTCTCACCTGCAGCCACAGCCACCGATCTGGTCGCGATCGGGGAACTCCGTCACATCAAGGGAGTGGATGTCCTGATCGAGGCGATAGCTTCTCTTGTGGCATCCGGCCGGTCCGTCACCGCGACCATCGTTGGCGACGGCCCCGACGCGCAGCAACTCCGTGACATGACCGTCCGCCTCCGGCTGTCGGAGGCCATCGCCTTTGCCGGCTACCAGCCGGCCCGGCAGGCGTTTTCGTCGGGAAAGCTGCTGATCGTGGCCTCCCGTGCGGAGTCGCTGCCCTACATTGTCCTCGAGGCCGCGGCAGCCGGTGTTCCGATGATCGCGACCAGCGTGGGCGGAATTCCCGAGATATTCGACGGCGCGGAGCAACTGGTGCCGCCGGGCGATGCCCACGCTCTGGCCACTGCAATCGCGCAAGCGTTGGACGATCGATCGGGCGCCCTTGCGCGGGCGGAACGTTTGCGTGAACGGGTGAGAAGCCGGTTCTCCCAGGACGCCATGGTCGACGGCATCCTGGACGCCTATGGGGAAGCGATTAGGGCCAAATTTCATCGATCGCGATAACGGATTTTTGAAATTCTTTAACTAGTTTGGCGCGCGCCACGTCACTGAACGGCGGGTCCGCCCGCACCGCACAGAGTTACCGCCATGGCTCAATTCGATATGCGCAGCATCCGCAATGCGCCGGCCCTCCCGTCTGCTGCGGGCCATGCCGTCAAAAGCTCTGCCCGCCCCCTCTCGGCAATGGCGGAAGCGGCAGCGAGCGAACGGGTGGCAACACCGTATTCACCGATCGTCCTGGCGGGCAGCGTCCGCATCATCGAATCCGCCCTGGTCGGCGTGATCGGATTTGCGATCTACGCCGCCTACGTGGTGCCCTCGAACGGCTTCGAATGGCACTACGCGGCGGCCATCGTCGGCATGTCGTTTCTGTCCATGCTGGCCTTCCAGATCGCCGACATCTACCAGGTCCAGGCGTTCCGCGGCCACGAGAAGCAGTATTTCCGGCTCGCGTCCGCGTGGTCGGTGGTGTTCCTGGTGGTGATCGGCATTTCGTTCTTCGCCAAGGCAGGCGAGGACTTTTCACGCGTCTGGCTCGGCAGCTTCTATGCGATCGGCCTGATCGCCCTGCTCGCTTTCCGCAAGGCGCTGTTCCTGCTGGTTCGGCGCTGGACCCGCGAAGGCCGGCTGACGCGGCGCACCGCCATCGTCGGCGGCGGACCGCTGGGCGAGGCGCTCGCCTGCGCGATCGCCGCACAGCGCGACACCGACGTCCGCCTGGTCGGCGTGTTCGACGACCGCGGCGACGACCGCTCGCCCCAGGCGATCGCGGGCCTTCGCAAACTCGGGTCGGTCGACGATCTGGTCGAGTTCGCACGGCGGACCCGGATCGATCTCGTCATCTTCTCGCTGCCGATCTCGGCGGAGGGCCGCATCCTGCAGATGCTGAGGAAGCTGTGGGTGCTGCCGGTCGACATCCGCCTGTCCGCCCATTCCAACAAGCTGCACTTCCGGCCGCGTTCGTATTCCTACCTGGGCAACGTTCCGGTGCTCGATGTGCTCGATCAGCCGATCACCGACTGGGACGTCGTGATGAAATGGCTGTTCGACAAGGTGGTCGGCGGCCTGGCGCTGCTGGCGCTTTCGCCGGTGATGGCGCTGGTGGCGCTCGCTGTGAGGCTCGACAGCCGCGGCCCGGCGCTGTTCAAGCAGAAGCGCTACGGCTTCAACAACGAGCTGATCGAGGTCTACAAGTTCCGCTCGATGTACACGGAAAAGTCCGACGCGACCGCCTCGAAGCTGGTGACCAAGGACGATCCGCGCGTCACCCGCGTCGGCCGCTTCATCCGCAAGACCAGCCTCGACGAACTGCCGCAGCTCTTCAACGTGGTGTTCGTCGGCAACCTTTCGCTGGTCGGCCCCCGCCCGCACGCGGTTCACGCCAAGGCTGAGGAAAAGCTCTACGACGAGGCGGTGGACGGCTACTTCGCCCGCCACCGCGTCAAGCCCGGCATCACCGGATGGGCGCAGATCAACGGCTGGCGCGGCGAGACCGATACCCACGAGAAGATCCAGCGCCGCGTCGAGCATGACCTGTACTACATCGAGAACTGGTCGGTGCTGTTCGATCTCTACATCCTGGCGCGGACCCCGCTGTCGTTGCTCAAATCCGAGAACGCGTATTGATGACGGCGACCGCCGCGCGCCACGTCCACTTTCCGCCGGTGGCGACCGGAACGTCGCGCGCGGAGCGGCTGCGGCTTGCCCTGCTCTGGCTGACCGCCGCCTCCGGCGCGCTCGTGTTCATCGAACCGAGTCCCTACGAGGTGATCTCGTTCGTCGCGATCGCAGTGTTTGCGATCGGCGGGCTGACCTTCAGCATGGCGTTGATGCCGCCGGCGATCCTGCTGGTGCTGATCAACCTTGGTTACACCATCTCGTCGGCCGCGCTGCTCGGCGAAAGCGGAATTCTGATCTGGCTGTTCGCATCGTGGTACCTCGCGCTCACCGCCGTGTTCTTTGCGGCCGCGCTCACCGTCAACACGCAGGCGAGGCTCGAAGCGCTGATGCGGGGCTGCCTGATTGCCGGCGTCATCGCGGCGGTCGCTGGCGTGGCCGGCTACTTCCGGCTGGTGCCCGGTGCCACCGACCTGCTGCTGCTCTACGACCGGGCGCGCGGCACCTTCAAGGATCCCAACGTGTTCGGCGCGTTCCTGATCCTGCCCGCCATGCTTGCGCTGCAGATGGTGGTTGTCGGCCGCGCCGGACAGGCGTTTCGCGGCGCCTGCCTGCTGGGACTGTTCACCGTCGGTATCCTGCTGTCGTTCTCGCGCGCGGCATGGGGCCTGCTTGGGCTCTGCGGCGCGCTGACGCTGCTGCTTCTGCTCATAACCACCCGCTCGGCCCACCAGCGGCTTCGCATCGTTCTGATCGGTGCAGCCGGCATCGCCGCGATGTCCCTGCTGGTGTCGGCGCTGATGTCGATGGATTCGGTCGCCGAACTGCTCAAGCAGCGCATGAGCTTCGAGCAGGAGTACGACGTGGGCCAGTTGGGCCGCTTCGGCCGCCACGCGCTCGGTGCAGTGCTCGCGCTCGAGGTTCCGCTCGGCATCGGCCCGCTGCAATTCTCCAAGATATTCCCGGAAGATCCGCACAACTCCTACCTGAACGCGTTCATGTCGGGCGGCTGGCTCGCCGGCGTCGCCTATCCGACACTGGTTCTGCTGAGCCTCGCCTACGGGTTCCGCTATCTGCTGGTGGCGACTCCGTGGCAGCCGGTCATGATCGCGGTGTACGCCGCGTACGCCGGGATGGCGCTGGAGAGTTTCATCATCGACTCCGACCACTGGCGCCACATATTCCTGCTGCTTGGCGTGCTGTGGGGGCTGATTATCGCGACGCGGCAGGTGGCGGTCCGGCGCAACGCGGCTCCGGGTGCGGTCACGAGGCGATCCCCCGCCCTTGCGCACCCCAACCCTGCGTCGTAAACGTCTCCGCGTCGGAGCGTAGCGCAGCCCGGTTAGCGCACCAGTCTGGGGGACTGGGGGTCGGAGGTTCGAATCCTCTCGCTCCGACCATTTCTCCCGTCGCGCAGAGCCGCCTATTGCGGCTCGATCTTCGCCGCACGCACGGCATCGCCTGCGGCCGTGACCTCGTCGTGGAAGAACTTCGTGGTCGCGGCGGCATCGCGTCCATCCGGAACGTAGCCGGCCCGCGACAGCACCTTGGCGACGGGCGGCGCCATGATCGCCTTCTGGATCGCCGCATTGAGCTTGTTCACGATCTCGTCGGGCGTCTTCACCGGCGCGTAGAACATGCCCCACGACGACGTGACCGGGTAAGACGGCAGCGACGCCGTCATGAGTGGCACGCCCGGGAACGACGCCATCGGCTTGCTGCCGGTGACGGCAAGCGGACGCAGCTTGCCTTCCTTGACGAAGGCCTCGACCGAAGGCGGCGTCACGAACATCACGTGGATTTCGTTCGCCAGCAATGCGGTCGCAACGTGGCCGGCGCCCTTGTACGGCACGTGCTGCATGTCGAGCTTGGCGTGGACATTGAACAATTCGGCCGCGACGTGCAGGGCATTGCCGACCCCCGGGGAGCCGTAGAGCACGCGGTTCTTCTTGGCGTATTCGATGAACTCCGGAACGGTCTTGACCGGCAGCGACGGGTTCACCAGCATCAGCAGACCGTCCAGCACGCCGACCGTGGCGATCGGACGGACGTCCTTGATCAGGTCGTACGGCAGCGACTTGTAGATGTACGGTGTCGGTGTGATCGACGAGCTGGAATACATCAGGGTGTAGCCGTCGGGCTCGGACTGCACCAGCGCACGCGTCGCGATGGTGCCGTTGGCGCCGGTGCGGTTCTCGACCACGAACTGCTGCCCGAGGTCGTTGCTTAGCTGGCCCGCCACGGTTCGCGTCAGGATGTCCGGGCCGCTGCCCGCTCCGAACCCGACCAGCACCCGCACGTACCTGTCCGGATAGGATTGCGCCTGGGCCGTCATTGCTGTCACGGCAGCGACAACGGATGCGAGGGCCAGCTTCTGCAGCATCATGGGATTCCTCCGATCGTTCGAATTCTGAGCGTGTGCCGCACTCTATAGCCTCGGCTCGGCATCGATCGCCACGGCCGCAACGCCGCAGCCTTCATTCAGCGGCGCGACGTTTCGGCTTTCGCGAGGAAGGTCAGGAACGTCTGCGCGATCCGGCCTTCGGCATTCCGCCACTCCTCCTGATCCCATTCGTCCAGCAGGTCGTCGTCGGCCCGCTTCCGCACCACGCCCTCATGCAGCTCGGCGTTCGGCAGCAGGCCCGCCGCCTTGCGCGCGGTCACCGGCGTATGAACCTTGTCGTTGCCGGCGATGATGCAGACCGGCACCTTGATCGAATTGAGTTGCTGCTCGGTCGCGCCCACGATCGGCAGGTCGGCCGCCGCCAGGAAGTTCTTGCGCCAGCGATCCAGGATCCGGATGAACTCGTCGGGGTTCATGCCCATGAGATTGTCGCGATTGGCCGGCCTCGCCTTGATGCAGGCTGCGAAGTGCTCCGTCTCGCAGACCGCGGCCATGCCGCCGGACTTCGCAACCTCCATGTACGCGCCGTAGTAGTTGTGCGCGAGACGGGTTGCGGCGTGCTGCCCGCCGGTGACGCGCCACAGCAGCAGTCCGCGCAGCGCATCGGGGTGGCGCAGCGCAAACAGGATCGCGAGCCGCGCGCCCGCGGACGAGCCGCCCATGTAGACTGACGTCGCGCCGAGATGCTGGCACAGCGCATGGAGATCGTCGGCCCAGATTTCATGTTCCGACCCGCCGTCCTCGATCTTGACCTCGGAGGCGCCGCAGTTGCGACGGTCGTGCAGCAGCACGCGATATCCTTCCGCGGCAATCCGCTTGGACAGCGGCACAAGCTCGGCGTAGGCGCGCCGGCTGCCCGGCGTGAAAGCCATCCACGGCCCGCTGTCGCCGAACACCTCATGGTTCAGCGTCACGCCCCGTACCTTCGCTTCTGCCATTCTCTCGTTCCTCCGGCTGTCCGGCCTGTGATGGTGGTTCTGTGCCGCGGTCAGCCGACCGCCGGGAGCGTCTTGCCGCCGGCGGTGACCGGCTTTCCGGTCACCAGCACGAAGGCGACGACGCACGGCTCGGTGCCGCGATTGACCCAGTTGTGGACCGTGCCACGCTGCACCAGCACGTCGCCGGCGTTCAGCGTGACGGTGTCGCCGTCCAGCTCCATGTCGATCGTGCCGGAAATCACCACGGCGTAGTCGACCGAGTCGGTGCGATGCCGCCGCGGGATCACGCCGGGCTCATAGCGGACGACGCGGAACACGGTGCCGTTCGACAGCGTCGTGCCGAGCTGGCGTCCGCTGGTGTCCGCGTCTCCGTCGTTGTCGACCGGAAAACCCTCCGTCGACCAGATCACGGCCGATTCCGCGCCCTTGCGATGCGACACCGCGTTCTTCGCGACCTCGTCGATCTTCACCACGGCGCGACCGGTTTCGTCGTGGCCGGTGACCACGCGGCGTACCTTCAGGCTCATGGGCGTTCCTTCCCCGGAGTGACGTGGGCGGCACCGTACCCATCGCCGGCCCAATCGTGAACCGCCGTGCCAACGTGGCACTTGCCCACGAATGCATGACTGTCCGGCGGCGCCGGCCGCCGGTAACCGGATGGAATGGAGTGCTGACGGACCGTAGGGGCCTGGGTTCAGGCCGCTTCGTCGTGCAGCGCCGACTCGATCAACCGGCGGCACTCCGCCAGCTCCTGCAAGGCGGATTGCAGACGCTGCACATCCTGCCGCGAGATCGCGGCATCGCCCGCCGCGGGCGGCGACACGTCGTCTGCCTCGTCCCCGTCGTCCGGCTCGCTGCGCTCCGGCGACTTCAGGAGTCCGAACAGCGTGCGCGCCGCGTCGTCGGGCGCCATCACCTCGGATTCTGCGTCCTCGTCCGCCTGTGCGGGACCGGGCTGTGCCGCGCCCGGCTGCCACACGGCTTGGACGAACTTCGGTCCCTGCTCGCGCAGGATCCGTTGAACCCCGCGGATGGTGTAGCCCTCGCCGTAAAGAAGGTGGCGGATGCCCCTCAGCAGCTCGACGTCGTCGGGCCGGTAGTAGCGCCGGCCCCCGGCCCGCTTCATCGGCCGGATCTGCTGAAACCGGCTCTCCCAGAATCGCAGGACGTGCTGTGGCACGTTGAGATCTTCGGCGACCTCGCTGATGGTGCGAAAAGCGTCGGGTGCCTTGTCCAAGGCCAATGCTCCCTCAGATCGACGGTGAGACGCACGCAACGCGGGACGCAGTTACTATTCTTTTTCGTCGGGGACGGAAATGCCGTTGATGCGCTGCTTGAGGATTGCCGACGGCTTGAACACCATGACCCGGCGCGGCGAGATCGGAACCTCCTTGCCGGTCTTTGGATTGCGTCCGATCCGCTGTCCTTTCTTGCGGACCACGAACGATCCGAACGACGACAGCTTCACGGTTTCGCCGCGTTCAAGGCAATCCGTCACCTCCTGGAGAACCAGTTCGACGAGTGCGGCAGACTCCGTCCGTGACAGGCCCACCTTCTGGTAGACCGCCTCGCTCAGATCTGCCCTTGTGATGGTCTTGCCCGCCAAAGCCAGCCCCGCGGTCTCGGCCATATCCCTCTGAATTTTCGACGATATTAGCTTAGGCCCCGATGTCAACCGGGGATTGGCGGCAAACGCTGCGGCCGCCACAGCATTGCGCCGCTGCCACACCCGGGGTTCGGGGACCGATCCCGTCGCAAAGCCGGCTCACCCGGCGGCGGCCGGGCGTCCCAACCGGTCCAAAACGGCTCCCTCCGGCCGAATGACGCCATGGCATCGGTGTGCGCCGCGGCGTTCGGCCGGCCGTCAGGCCACGATTCACAGCTCGCCGGCCTACCAGCGCACCAGCGCGGCGCCCCATGTGAAGCCGCCGCCCATGGCCTCCAGCAGCACGAGATCGCCGCGCTTGATGCGGCGGTCCGCCACGGCATCGGCGAGCGCCAGCGGAATGGACGCGGCCGAAGTGTTGCCGTGGCGATCGACCGTGGCGACGATCTTCTCCGGCGCGATTCCCAGCTTGTGGGCTGAAGCATCGATGATGCGCCGGTTTGCCTGGTGTGGAACGAACCAGTTGATGTCGGCCGCCGAGTAGCCGGTCGCCTCGAAGGCATCGACCACCACGTCGGTGATCATCGACACGGCATGGCGGAACACCTCGCGGCCTTCCATGCGCAGATGGCCGACGGTCTGCGTCGAGGACGGACCGCCGTCGACATAGAGCTTGGACTTGTGACGCCCGTCGGACCGCAGATGCGTGGTCAGCACGCCGCGATCCTCCCGCGTGCCGGGCTGTTCCTGCGCGTCGAGCACGATGGCTCCCGCCCCGTCGCCGAACAGCACGCAGGTGGTCCGGTCGTTCCAGTCCAGGATCCGCGAAAAGGTCTCGGACCCGATCACCAGCGCACGCCGGAACGAACCCGACCGCAGCATGCTGTCGGCGGTGGCGAGCGCGAACACGAAGCCCGAGCACACCGCCTGCAGGTCGAACGCCGCGCCGTGGGTGATGCCGAGCGCTGCCTGCACCGAAACGGCGCTGGCGGGAAACGTCTGGTCGGGAGTCGAGGTGGCGAGCACGATCAGGTCGATGCTGTCAGCCTCGATCTTGGCCGCGGACAGCGCCGCGCGCGCCGCCTGGACCGCCATGTCCGAAGTCAGTTCGCCGGTCGCGGCGATCCGCCGCTCGTGAATCCCGGTTCGCTGGACGATCCACTCGTCCGAGGTCTCGACGGCCTTGGCAAGGTCGTGATTGGTGACGACCCGGTTCGGCAGATAGCTGCCGCAGCCCAGCACGACCGAACGCACAACGCTCACGAAGCTGCTCCCCTCACGGCCCTGCCGGCTGCCGGTGCCGCGTCGTGATGATCAAGCATTTGTCCGATCTTGCCGAGCAGTTCGTGCTGCACCATGTCGTAGCCCACGTCGATCGCTGCGGCGAAGCCCTCCGGGTCGGTGCCGCCGTGGCTCTTGATGACCACGCCGTTCAGACCGAGGAAGACGCCGCCGTTGGACTGCCGCGGATCCATCTTGGCGCGCAGCGTCCGGAACGCGCCGCTGGCCAGCAGGTAACCCAGTTTGGTGAGCAGCGACTGCGACATGGCGTCTCGCAACAATTTGGCGAACTGCCGCGCGGTGCCCTCCGCCGCCTTGAGCGCGATATTGCCGGAGAAGCCCTCGGTGACCACGACGTCGACCGTTCCCTTGCCGATGTCATCGCCTTCGACGAAACCGCTGTAATTGAGATAGGCGAACGCCTCCTCACGCAGGATTCTCCCGGCCTCGCGCACCGGCTCGAGTCCCTTCACCTCCTCGACGCCGATGTTCAGGAGTCCGACGGTCGGGCGGTCGACCTCGAACAGGGCGCGCGCCATGGCGCTTCCCATCACCGCAAGCTGAACGAGTTCTTCGGCATCGGCGCCGATATTGGCGCCGAGGTCGAGCACGATGGAGCGTCCCCGCAGCGTCGGCCAGATCGCCGCGATCGCGGGACGGTCGATGCCGGGCATGGTGCGCAGATGGAACTTGGCCATCGCCATCAGCGCCCCGGTGTTGCCGGCCGAGATGGCAACGTCCGCCTCGCCGCGCTTCACCGCGTCGATGGCAAGCCACATGGAGGACTTCCAGCGGCCCTGGCGAAGCGCCTGACTCGGCTTGTCGTCCATCCGGACGGCGACGTCGGTGTGCACCAACTTCGAACCGCCCAGCACGGGGTTGCGCGCCAGCAGGGGCCGGACCTGGGCTTCATCGCCGAAGAATATGAACTCGCAATCCGGGTGCCGCCCACGGGCGATGCCCGCGCCCGGGACCACCACGGACGGCCCATTGTCGCCGCCCATGGCGTCGAGCGCGATTCGGACCTTCTGCGGCATCGATTAACCTCGGACAGCGCGGAATGGCGCCGAAAGTTCGGTCCTCGCAAGTGACCGGGGGGTGCGGGCGACAATAGCGGCGGCGGGGCTCACAAAAAAGAGGCAAACCGGCCGTGAAATCCCGCAAGGTCGCCCGTTTCAGGACGATTTGCTGCCCGGATCGGGTTTCAACGCCGCCAAAGCCGCAAACGGATGCTCCGCTGCGCCGGTCCCCGCTCCCGGCGGATCGAACACGACGCCCGGCTTGCGCGGATATGGATCGATTCCAAGGACCAGGAATTCGACCGCCAGGGCGCCGAGGTCGACACCCCCTCCCTGCAAGGGCTCCGGCGGATCGGCCTGGTCGGCATCCGGGTTGGGCCGGGCACCGGCGGAAGCGCTGTCGGCCGGTACCAGAACCAGATCGATCGGTTCCTCGATTTCAGAGACAACCGGCTCGAGCGATACCACGCAGGTTTGCTCGACCGTTGCCGACACCGTCCCCGACACCCGGACGCCGTCGCCGGCCACCGGAGCGAGATCGTACACGGCCTGCATCCGGGGCAACGCCAGAACGCCCGCGGCACGGGCGATCGCCTCGCGCGTGGCCGCGTCCGGCTGCAGTTCGACATGCCGGCCTTCGTCAGGCAGATCCTCGACCGCCACGCGGACGCTCCAGACATCGGCCAGCGGCGGACCGTCCCGGTCCGCTTCAGGCGCACGCTCGTCCCGAGGCCCTTTTCGGATGCCCTTTGCCATGGTTCACGCCGCAATCTCGCCGGGAACGGGGAATTTCACCTGCCCGCCCGGCACATCCTGAGCTTCCAGCATCCGGGCGGTGTGCCGGACATACCCCGCGAGCCTCTCGGCCGCCGCCGAGTGGCCTGCTCCGCCGTACACGTTCCTGACGACAACCCCGGTCAGGGCCGAGGGGTCCGGCGCGGCCAGCGCCTCCTCGTAGGCGGTCGCCCGGCCATAGAACGCCTCGGCAACCTGCCGCATTTTTTTCGGCACCACGAGGTCTCCGACGCCCATTTCCCGGAAATTGCCGTCCATGTCGCGGCAGAACCAGTCAAAGATTTGTTGACCGAGCGGGTCTAAACCCGTGTCCTGACCGCGCAGCCGCCGAAGCACCAGGACCAGATGCAGGACGATCATGTCAAAGCGGCCCTCGACCGTGTCGGGAACCCCGTAATCGCGGTAAAACTCGGGGGAGCGGGCCTGCGCCACGATCATGCCATAGACCGCTTCAATGGTCGGCCTCTGTGGGGAGCGGCGAAACGGAAGCGAAATCATCTGCAACACGCGCGTGTTCCGGACTGGTTTTGCGATCGGGTACGCCCGCCGGGTTGATCGATGCAAGCGAAAACGACGCGATCGGACAAGTCAGGGGTCAAAGTGCGCGCCCGGTGCGTGGTGGGCGCGCTGCTTGCCGCCATTTCACTCGCCGCCGCGGGCTGCAGCGGCACCAGTTTCAGCCAAGTCTACCAGCGCGGCTACGTGCTGCCAGAGGGTGCGCTGGAGCAGATCCCGATGGGCGCGAGCCAGGAACAGGTCCTGATCGTGCTCGGAACCCCCTCCACGGTGGCCACCGTCAGCGGCGAGGTTTTCTATTACATCTCGCAGCGGGGCGTGCAGTCGGTCGCGTTCATGCAGCAGTCGGTCACCGACCAGCGCGTCATCGCCGTCTACTTCGACAAGGACCGCCGGGTGCAGCGGCTGGCCAACTACGGCCTCAAGGACGGCAAGGTGTTCGACTTCGTCAGCCGCACGACGCCGACCGGCGGCAACGAACTCTCCTACATCAGCTTCATGCTCAGTGCCTCAGGCCTGAACTGACCGGCCTGAACTGACGAGGCCCGCCGCATCGCTGCGGCGGGCCCCGGTGAGCCGTTCAGGATCGCCCGTTCAGTGCGCCAGCACGGCGAGCAGCAGCAGCGCCACGATGTTGGTGATCTTGATCATCGGGTTGACCGCGGGGCCCGCCGTATCCTTGTAGGGATCGCCGACGGTGTCGCCGGTCACGGCCGCCTTGTGGGCTTCCGAACCC
>CAZGSW010000142.1:0-5199 GCA_964528635.1 uncultured Rhodoplanes sp.
CTTCGTCCGCTACTTCCCCGTCACCTGGCCCGCCGGCTCCTCGCTGAGCCAGCGGTACACCAGCCCGCCGATCGCGCCGCCGATCAGCGGCGCCAGCCAGAACAGCCAGAGCTGCTGCAGGGCCCAGCCGCCCACGAACAACGCGGGGCCGGTCGAGCGCGCGGGGTTCACCGAGGTGTTGGTGACCGGAATGCTGACCAGGTGGATCAGCGTCAGCATCAGCCCGATCGCGAGCGGCGCGAAGCCCGCCGGCGCCTTGCCGTGGGTCGCGCCCATGATGACGAACAGGAACATCGCGGTCAGCACGATCTCTGCGATCAGCGCCGAGCCGAGCCCGTACTTGCCGGGCGAGTGCTCGGCGAAGCCGTTGGCGGCGAAGCCCTTGGCGAGGTCGAAGCCGGCCGCGCCGCTTGCGATCATGTAGAGCACGGTGGCACCCGCCACCGCGCCGATCACCTGCGAAATGATGTACGGCACCACGTCGGCGTAGGGAAAGCGGCCGCCGGCCGCCAGCCCCACCGTCACCGCCGGATTGAGGTGGCAGCCCGAGATGTGGCCGATCGCGTAGGCCATCGTCACCACGGAGAGGCCGAACGCCAGCGACACGCCGACAAGGCCGATGCCGACCTGCGGAAAGCCCGCCGCGATCACCGCGCTGCCGCAGCCGGCGAAGGTGAGCCAGAACGTGCCGATGGCCTCGGCGATGAGTTTGCGTGGATGCATGATCGTTACCCCCGGTATGAAACAAGGACGCGAATCGAAACGGACGAACCTTGCCTGCCGATTATGACGCCGCTTCGCGCGCCGGTCAGCCGTGCCGCGCGCATGGCGGCTCCGTTGTGGATGGCGGGGACGAACGGAGAGAGCAAATCCTCAGGCATCCGCCCCGCAGTCCCGCCGCGACGCTTGTTGAAACCGCCGCATTTTTCGCTCAAGGCCCCGCCCCGCCGCCGTGTTACACTGCCGCAAGGGGCAACACGGAAACCCATCATGACCTTGCGGCTTCTTGCGACTGCTTTCGTCTCTGCCGTTCTCCTCGCTCCCGCCACGGCGCAGGCCGCGAAATGCGGCGGTGACTTCCAGGGCTTTCTCGCCCAGATGGCGCGCGACGCCGAGAAGCAGGGCGTGCGCCGCGAGGTGATCGCCGACGCCTTCGCGGGCGTCACGCTCGACCAGAAGGTGCTGGCGTTCGACCGCCGCCAGCGCGGCACCTTCCGCAAGACGTTCGAGGAATACGCCTCGACCCGCGTCAACCCGGGCCGCGTCAAGCGCGGCAGGCAGATGCTGCAGAAGCACGGCGCGCTGCTCGCCCGCGTCGAGAAGCAGTTCGGCGTGCCGAAGGAGCTGATCGTCGCGATCTGGGGGCTGGAGAGCGACTACGGCTCAGGCGACATCGGCAAGATGCCGGTGGTGCGCACGCTCGCCACCATGGCGCACGACTGCCGCCGCACTGAGCTGTTCCAGGGCGAGCTGATCGCGGCGCTCAAGATCCTGCAGCGCGGCGACCTGACGAAGGAGACCATGGTCGGCGCCTATGCCGGCGAGCTCGGCCAGACCCAGTTCCTGCCGTCGTCATACATCAAGTACGGCGTCGACTACGACCGCAACGGCCACGTCGACCTGCGCCGCTCGGTGCCCGACGTGCTGGCCTCGACCGCGAACCTGCTCAAGGTGAACGGCTGGAAGCCGGGCCAGCCGTTCGGCGAGGGCACCGAGAACTTCATGGTGATGCGCGAGTGGAACAGGAGCGAGCTCTATCGCAAGGTGATGCATTATTTTGCGATGAAGCTCGGGGAGTAGGGGGAAGAGTGGATGTCAGTCCGCCTGATCGTAGCGGTGACTGACGGCGACTGGTTCAATCAGCTTCGCCAAGTTTCGGATTTGGCAGAGGTGAACTTCTGGTCTCCCTCTGATTCCAGCTTCCGAGCTTTACAACCGGGCGAGTTGTTTCTGTTCAAATTGCATTCCCCGCACAATTTCATAGTTGGAGGAGGTGTATTCGCCCACGCGAATTCGATGCCATGCTCGTTGGCATGGGAGGCTTTTGGGGAAGCCAACGGAGCGAAATCGCTTGTCGAGATGCGGGCGCGCATAGCCAAATATCGAAAAATCCGGCCCGATGATCGAGAGGACTTTGTAATTGGTTGCAGAGTTCTAACACAGCCATTTTTTCTCGGCCGCAATGAGTGGATCTCTGTTCCGGAAAGCTTCTCGCGCAACATCGTAAAGTTCAAAGGTTACACTACGACGGATCCGGACGGACGTCGCTTGTGGAACGCTGTGCAGGATGCCATCTCCAGAGTGGCTGTGCCTGCAGGTTTGTCAGATGTAGCTCAGGCGCGATACGGCGAACCTATATTAGTAAGGCCGCGTTTGGGTCAGGGAGCCTTCCGGATTTTGGTAACAGATAACTATCGGAGAAAATGTGCTGTTTCTGGCGAACGAACTTTGCCAGCACTCGATGCAGCACATATTCGGCCTTTTGCAGATGGCGGAGAACATGAGGCTTCCAATGGAATCTTGTTGCGGCGAGACATTCATAGTCTCTTTGACCTCGGATATGTGACGGTTTCTCCAGACCTGAGATTCGAGGTTAGTAAAAAGATTCGTGAAGAGTACGAGAATGGACGCCATTACTATGCTTTGCATGGAACGAGTATCGCCTTGCCAGATGACACTCAGCGCCACCCGGAAAGGTTGGCGTTGATCTGGCACAACGAGAATCGGTTTAAGGGTTAATCTAAAAATCCCCTCAACCTCTGCCCCACCACCTTCGCCGCCGCCTTGTCCAGCCGCCCGATCCTCCGGTCGATCCGTCCCGGCTCGATGCAGGCAATCTTCGCCGGGCGCACCACGGATGGCGCGGGCAATCCCGCGCGCCTGAGATCGGCGATTGCCACGTCGCTCGACCACGGCTCGTTGTCCGCGCTGGTGATCATCGCCACCCAGATGACGCCGTGCACGGCGAGCTTGCGGTTGGAGATGACGATGGCGGGGCGGCGCTTCTCGGCGAGGCGGTCGGCGTAGGGGAACGGCACGACCACCACATCGAAGGGTTCGTAACGAGTCTCTCGGTCCGTCATGCCTGGCCTTGTGCCGGGCATCCACGCCTTGCGGCCGACGCCGGGAAGTAAGGTGTGGATGGCCGGGACATAGGCGAGCGCAGCGACGCCGTCCTTCGAACGGCTATGCCCGGCCATGACGTGGATAGAGCGGTGGCTCTACAAACTCCCATACGCCTTCTCGTCGGCCTCGTTCGCCCATTCCGAAAACGTCGCGAACGGATCGTCGGCCTCGTTGGCCGGCGCCTTGTCGAGCAGGATGCCGTCGTCGGTGACGCGGTAGCGCAGCGTGTCGCCGGGCTTGAGCCCGAGGCGCTGCCGCACCGCGCGCGGGATCACGGTCTGGCTCTTCACCGAGACCTTGGAAAAGGCGGAAGGGGCGCGGGCCTGGCGGTTCATGGCGGTAGGGTAGCTTACCGTCTTACCGGCTTACAAGTTCGCCTCGTAATTCAAGGAAAAAAATCCTTGACATCATCGTCAGCCGCCCTATCTTGCGCCCACCCCACTCACCGAGGGCGCCATCGCGAGGCGTCGTTATGGCGGAGCGGGGTGCGGCGCCCGCGGTTTTGTCTCGCAAGCGAAACCCCGGGAGGCCACGGGTCACCGCCCGTCCTCACTATGGGGGACTGCCTTCGATGGCTGGGAGGGACCGGGAGAAGGTCCGGCGAAATCCGGACCGATCTCAAAGGGGGGCGCTCCGCGCCAACGGAAACGTCCCCATCCGGTCCTGTAAGCGCGGTCCCGGAGGCCCAAAATCGCCGCGGTGGAGCGCCGGAAGGCGACGCGGTCCGTCTGTAGCGAGACGGGACGCGCCCGCCGAAGCCCGAAAGGGCGGAGGCGGGGATCGAAGTCGAAGCGCCTTTCGGCGCTCCGCCCCCCTCGACCGGGGGGAATGCTGAACGCCCCGCCGCGAGTGGGGCCCGCCGGAATGCCAGGCGGATCAGGCGCGCGCTCCGGAAAGGGAGCCGCGGCTTTGGCGCGCGGCGGATGCGGCGGCGCTTCCCGCAACTTCGCAGCGCAAGCTCCGCCTCATCCTGAGGAGTCCGAGTGCAGCGAGGGCGTCTCGAAGGATGGAGCGGCCTCGTCCGCGAAAAAAAATCGCAAAGCTTATCCCCGTGCTTTCCGCGTCGCCGACAATGGCAGCGAAAGCCGGCAACCGTTGAGGCAACGACATGATGAAAACCAGGGACAATCAGGCAGCGGGCGGAAGGCGTGGCGTGCCCGCGGGCGACGCGGTCGTCAGCAACGCGCCCGTGAAGAAGGTGCGCCCGAGCAGGCAGGAGCGCGACGCCGCGCGGTTCGTGGCGGGACGCGCGGCGATCGCGGCTGCCGAGCGCAGGCAGCAGGATCTGCGGGAGTTTCTGATGCGCCGGATGCACGGCCTGCTCGGCTATCCGTCCGCATGCCGGATACGCGGCTGCCGGCGGGCGCGTGCCTGCGTCGGCGCCGGCCTGACGTGCCTGCGCGACCGGCCGCCGTCGCCGCCGTCGACTCCGGAGGAGAACGCGCAGGTGGATGCCGCGATGAACATGCTGCGCGATGCGCTGCGCAAGCGGCTGGAGCGGTCCGGGCGGCCGCACCGGTGAACGGACGCGGCGGGCGTGCGATGCGGGTGTGTGCGGTGTGCCTGCGATGCCCGCGCCGTGTCCGCACAAACGAAAGCCGCCGCCTTGCGGCGGCGGCTCACGCGGTGATGCAGCGATGCCGCGTCAGGATGGCGGCGTTACCACACCCGCACGCGGTGGCAGCGGCGCACCCAGCGCCCGCGATGGCGGTAGTTGCGGCACACGGTGCGCCAGCGCGGGCCGCGGCGGTGGTGGCGACCGCGGTGGTGGCGGTGACGGTCGTGCCGGTACTGCGCCTTGTCGACCGGCGTGCCGTCCGGCGCGGTGCCGCCGCTCATCGCATCGCTGACGTCATCGATACCGATCCCGGGCAGGTCCTCCAGCTTGTGCACCAGAGGAATGGCCTGCGCCGCGCCGGCGAACGCTGCTGCGCCCGCGACGCCGAGAAGACCGGTGAGGAATGCGCGTCTTTCCATGGGAACTCCTTGTCGTTTTCTTTCGCACGCAGCCGCCGCAACGGCCTTTGGCGACCGGTTCGACAACCACGCGATTGCAAAGTCGTTCCGGGTTCC
>CAZGSW010000142.1:5299-12080 GCA_964528635.1 uncultured Rhodoplanes sp.
CGGCCTTTGGCGACCGGTTCGACAACCACGCGATTGCAAAGTCGTTCCGGGTTCCGCTGCGGCTATCCGCGCGGTTCCGCGTGCGGATTCAGCGCCGCGGTTCATGTCGGGTTCATGTGGTGTGAGGGCCGCGCGGAGCGATGCTCTGCGGTTCGTCGGCACTCGCCGCGCGTCACGTCGCGAATGCCGGGATGTCCTGCGCGTGGTCAGGACGCCGATGGCCGGGACGATGCGCCCGGCCATCGGCGAATGGATCGGATCAGAGTCCCTCGACGATGCGCAGGTCGCGCTCGGCCGCGCCGTCGAACGCGCGCAGCGCCTCCTGGTAGCCGGGGCCGTCGTGGGTCTTCATCGCCGCCTCCGCGCTCGGAAACTCGATGATGACGACGCGCTGCATCAGCCCGGCCTCGTAGGCCTTGGCGGCGGTGCCGCGCGCCAGGAATTTGCCGCCGCCGCTCTCGATGGCGGGGCCGGCGAGCTTGGCATAGGCGGCGAGCTTGTCGGGATCCTTCACCGCGCGATAGGTGGCGACCCAGTAGGCCTTGGGCATGATGTCCTCCGTGTTTGCGGAGGGCAGACTAGCAAACGCCGGTCTCTACTCCAGCCCCTCGACGATGCGGATGTCGCGCACCGCGCCGTCGCCCAGCGCCTCCAGCGCCTTCCTGTACGCCGGGCAGTTGTAGGCCGCGTTGGCCTGCTCGACGCTCGGGAACTCGGAGATGACGATGCGCTCCTTCTGCCCGGCCTCGTAGGCGTGCGCCGCGGTCCCTCGCACCAGGTATCGCCCTCCGAACGGCTGCACCGCCGGCGGCGCCAGTTCCGCGTAGGCCTTGAGCTTGGCCGGATCGGAAATCGAGCGGTAGGTGGTGATCCAGTAACCCTTCGGCATGGCGTTCTCCCGTTACGCTATGGACAACGCCTTGAGTCTCAGGCGTCGGCCCGTTCGTTGCGTCGCGCGCCCGAGCGCTCCCTTGGCTTCTCGCCGGTGCGCCACAGGCTCTTGATGGCGAGCGGCGCGAGACCGGACTTCTCGCTGATCTCGCGATCCTGCTCCTCGAGGAAGGAGCGGGCCGGTTCGTCCTTCTCCAGACCGCCGAGCAGGTCGGCCGGTACGCGGCGGTTGGAGCGCTGGCTGCCGTCCTCGTACAGCACGTCGAAGAACACGAATTCGCTGCGGCTTCCGGGTTTCCGTGCCATTGTTGTTCCCCTGATTTTTGCGGTGCCGCCAGCCCGCGCAGGGTGTGCCCCAGAATTCGAACGAAATCAATCACTCCGGCCGCATGCCGAATGTCTGCTCGAACCGTTTTGCATAGGCCGGCCAGACCTGCGGGTTGACGATACGCGGCGGTCTTTTTCCCTCCAGCGTCATGATGATCTGTTGGGCGGCAATGCGGCCCATGTTCTCGCGTGCCTCCCGGGTGACCCCTGCGGTGTGGGGGCTCGCGATCACGTTGTCGAACTGCAGCAGCGGATGGTCCGCCGGCGGCGGTTCCTTCTCCCAGACGTCGAGGCCGGCGCCCGCGATCTTCTTTCCGCGCAGCGCCTCTTCCAGCGCCTTCTCGTCGTGGATCGAGCCCCGTGCAGTGGTGATGAAATAGGCATGCGGCTGCATCAGTGCGAACTGCTTCGCCCCGATCATGCCGCGCGAATCGTCATCGAGCGGGCAGTTGATCGAGACGAAATCGGAGCGGCGCAGCAATTCGTCGAGCCCGACCTTGACGGCGCCCCGCGCGGCAATCTCCTTCTCGTCGAGATACGGATCGACCGCCAGCACCTGCATGCCGAACAGCGTGCGGCAGAGCTCCGCCACCCGGCGTCCGACGTTGCCGAGGCCGACGATTCCGATGGTGCGGCCCTGCACCTCGTGGCCCATGAACAGGTTGCGGTCCTTCAGGGTGCCCGCGCGCAGTGCGTGGTTGGTCTGCACGATCTGTTTCGACAGCGCGATCACCATCGCGAGCACATGCTGGGCGACGGAGGCTGCGTTGCCGCCGGTCTGGTTGACCACCAGCACGCCGCGCTCGGTGCAATCCTTGACGTTGACGGTGTCGAAGCCGGCGCCGCCGGTCGAAACGACAAGCACCTTCGGCGCTCGCGACAGGAAATCGGCGTTGACGTGAAACTGCCTCGGCAATTCGTCGCGCGCCGAACTCACCTGATAGGCATGCCCGGCCGCCATGACCGGTGCGGCCTCGGCCTCGGTGGCAGTGCCCTCGATCTTGTCGAAACGGATTTCCGGGCGCGTGGCGATGATGTCTGCATAGACCGGGTGCATCAGGGAGCGCGCGTAGAACAGGCGCTTCACGTTCTCGCTCATCGGTGGCGTCCTCGGGGGAGAAGAAAAGGGCGGGCGGGGCGGTTTCTAGCACGTTTCAGGCCTCATTTTCGCCAGAGACATGCCGGATTTCGGATTTTTGCTTGAGCGATGTTCGGGGGTCCTCTATCTGGAGCGGATGATGGTCAGGACTGTTCCCGTTGCGTTGATCGCGTCGCTTGTTCTGTTTGCCACCCCCGGGGCCCGGGGCAGCGAGTACGATCACCTGGTCGCCAAGCACGCGGCGGCGAACGGCGTTCCGGAGTCGCTGGTCCGTCGCGTCATCCATATCGAGAGCAAGGGCAACCCTCGCGTCGTCAGCAAGGGCAACTACGGCCTGATGCAGATCAGGCTCGGGACCGCGCGCGCCATGGGTTACGGCGGCGACGCTGCGGGCCTGCTCGATGCCGACACCAACATGACCTATGCGGTCAAGTATCTCGCCGGCGCCTACCGTGTGGCGCGCGGCAATCATGCCCAGGCGATCCGCCATTATCAGCGCGGCTACTACTACCAGGCCAAGGCGATGGGCATATCGCCGTACAATCCCGTGTCGGCCACGCAGCAGGCGGCGGCACCCGACCCAGCCATGCTCAGGGACGCCGAGGAGCGCCGCAAGGCTGAGGCGGCGAAACGTGCGGCGGCCGAGCAGTCGCGCATCGAGGAGCAAACGCGCGTCGAGGCGCAGCGGATCGCACTTCGCGAAGCGGCGCTGCGCGAGCGCACCGAACGGCAGAAGGCCGCCGAACAGAGCCGCGCTGCACAGCAGCAGGCCGCGCTTGAACAACAGCAGCAGCAAAGAGAGGAAGCGCAACGGCGGAATCAGGCTGCGGCTGTCGTCGCCCCGGCTGCTGACGCGGAACAGGCGAAGGTCCAGCGGGCGCAAGAGGCGGATCGTCGGCAGACCGAGCGTGACGCGCGCAATCGCAGCCGCACCGCCACGGCACAGTCAGCGCCTTCCCGGACCGCGCGCGGCGCCGCGCCGGAGACGGCCTGGTACAGTCCGATGCGCTTTTTCAATCACCCGTCCCACAAGGCTCATCCGTACCGGGCGGCGGAAGGAATCGGACGCTGATCGAACCGATCGAAGCGTCAGGCCGACACGGACTTCCGGGGCGCGCCGCTCAGACCACGAGCGTCAGCCGCTTCGCCGCGCGCGTCACGCCGGTGTAGAGCCAGCGCTGCCTGCTGTCCTGAAACGCGAACGACTCATCGAACAGGACCACATCGTCCCATTGCGAGCCCTGCGCCTTGTGAACGGTCAGCACATAGCCGTAGTCGAATTCGTCGTACCGTTTTCGCAACGGCCATTCGAGCTGGTCGATCGCGCCGGTAAAACACTCAGACCGCACCGATACCTTGATGGGCTTGCTGGCCACGTCGTCCTCCGATGAAAGCCGCATCTTGAGGATGTCGCGGCGTGTCGACGGCTTTTCCTTCACCGACCAGAGCGCGCCATTGAGCAGGCCCTTGCGGCGATTGTTTCGAAGGCAGACCAGTTTGTCGCCGGATGCCGGCAGCGGGCCGCTGAAGCCGCGCCGCTCGCGCATGCGCGTGTTGTAGGCGCGGCGCGTGTTGTTCCGTCCCACCAGGATCTGATCGGCGTCCAGCACGCGTTGCGGGTCGAGGTTGATCTTTTCCACGACCTGCGTTTCGCCGTACTCGCCCGGCTCCAGTTCACGTCCGGCCCGCACGTCCATCGACAGCCGCACGATCGGATCGTCCTGGGCCTGGCGGTGTACCTCGGTCAGCATGGCGTCGGGTTCGGTGCCGGTGAAGAAGCCGCCGCCCTGGATCGGCGGCAGTTGCGCGGGATCGCCCAGCACCATCACAGGCACATTGAAAGAAAGCAGGTCGCGGCCGAGCTCCTGGTCGACCATCGAGCACTCGTCGATCACGATCAGCTCGGCTTTTGACGCCGGCGCGTCGTCCCAGAGGTCGAAGCTTGGGGTGCCTTCGCCGCTGTCGCGCGCCTTGTAGATCAGGCTGTGGATTGTGGAGGCGCGGTCGCAGCCTTTGCTGCGCATCACGTGTGCGGCTTTCCCGGTGAAGGCTGCGAACAGCACCTTGCCGTCCACGTTATCCGCGACGTGGCGGGCCAGCGTGGTCTTGCCGGTGCCGGCATAGCCGAACAGCCGGAACACCTGAGGCGCGTTGCGGCGGCCGGGTTTGGTCTTGAGCCAGTCGCCGACCGCCTTGAGCGCGGCATCCTGATGCGGGGTGAATGTCGTCATGAACGCCCGTTGTGCGGGCGCAAGCTACATCAGGAACAAACTGGCAACAAGAGCGGCCCGTCAGGCCACGTCGGCATCCAGCCCGGCATCGGCGCGAAACTTGCGCAGCAGGCGTTTCATGCTGGCCAGTTCGTTTTCCAGGCGCTCGACGCGGGCCGCCAGATCGAGGGGCTCGGCCGGTGCATCCGACGGCTGCAGCGCGGCAGGCTGGCCGAAGGCGACACCCATGTCCTGGGCGTGGCGCCAGATCACATGGGCGCGGAAGGTTTGATCCTTCTGCGGGATGTACACGTCGATGACGTCCGGAGTGGCGACTGTGTCCGAACACACCAGCCGTGCGCCATAGATCGTGATATCGCGGATCAGGCAATCGACCGAGTTGCGGCCGCTGTTGTACTGGATGCTGCCGCGCAGGAAGCTCTTCTGCCGTATGGCTCTGCGGCGTTCTTTCATGGCATCTCTCCCGGCGACACCTCCGACAGCGTTCCGGAAGACTAGCCGGGAGAATTGAAGGATCTGTTCAGCCCGTCATTGAAAAGCCGAGCGAACCGGTTAACCGGCGAGAAAGCATGCGTTTCTCACCGGCTCCCGGCCACCGGACTCAGTATCCCGGCGGATGCTTGCGATAGTATTCCGTGTCGTCGGCGCTTTGCCGGAAGTCGGGATTCGACGGCCATTCGTAGTGCCGCGACAGCATGTCGGTGCCGTGGCGGACGCGGAACAGCATCGAGCGCTGCGGGCCGTTGATGTACTCGTGCACCTCTCCCGGAGGATGCACGCAGAACGAACCCGGCATTACATCGACCGTCCCGGTCGGCGTGCGCATCCGGCCGCCGCCGGTGAAGCAGAAATAGATTTCTGTACAGTGCGGGTGGCAGTGGTGCGGGCTGATCTGCCCCGGCTCCCAGCACGCGACGGTGTAGTCGGCGCTCTGGCCGTCCCCGGCATCGATCTCGGCGAGGACCTTCTCGACGTGTTTCTTCAGGTCCCACTGCTGCTCCTTGCCGATATCGAACACGAACATCGCTTCCTCCCTGCCGCCTGGTCCCCGGCCATTATGACCGCGCCCGTGAGAAGGCTCCAGCGGGATGGGCGGCTGACAACAGGGTGGCGGCCCTGCTACCAACATCCAAACAGGGGTGGGGAGGAGCATGTTCAAAAAGCCGAATTGCCCGGTCATCGCCGTCGAGGAGCATTACTGGGATGCCGAACTGTCGAAGACCTACACCGGCGTGGAATCCGGCCGGCCCGGCCCCCAGCAGGAGCGGCTGTTCGACCTCGGCACGCTCCGGCTCAAGGAGATGGACGAGGCCGGCATCGATATCCAGGTGCTGTCCCACGGCGCGCCTTCGGCGCAGAAGCTGACCGGTGACGGCGCCGTCGCGCTGGCGCAGCGGGTCAACGACAGGCTTGCCGCTGTATGCGCCGCCCATCCGGCGCGCTTCTACGGTTTTGCCGCGCTGCCGACCTGCAATCCGGAGGCTGCGGCCGATGAGCTGGAGCGCTGTGTGACGAAACACGGCTTCAAGGGTGCGATGCTGCACGGGCTCGCCAACGGGGTGTTCCTTGACGCCAGGCAGTTCTGGCCGATCTACGAACGTGCCGAGGCGCTCGACGTGCCGGTGTATTTCCATCCCGGTCTGCCGGACGCCCGCGTGATGGAGGCCTACTACAACGACTATGCCAAGGACTTCCCGATGGTGGTGCGGGCCGCCTGGGGCTACACGGTGGAGACGGCGACCACGGCGATCCGGCTCGTGCTTTCAGGCGTGTTTGAGAAGCATCCGAAGCTCAAGGTCGTCATCGGCCACCTCGGCGAGACGCTGCCGTTCCTTGTCTGGCGCGTCGACCAGGCCATTTCACGGCCGGGAGCGGCCCGGCCGATCAGCTTCCGCGACATCTGGTGCAACAACTTCTGGATCACCACCAGCGGGAATTTCTCCAATCCGGCCCTGATGTGCTGCGTGCAGGAGATGGGAGTCGACCGCATCCTGTTCGCGGTCGACTGGCCGTTCGTCGCCAATCCGCCGGGCGTGGACTGGATGAAGACGGTGCCGCTGTGCGACGAGGACAAGGCCAAGATCCTCAGCGGCAATGCGAAACGGCTGCTGAAAATATAGCGGCGGTCGCGCGCCGCGCCGCGGGGTGCTATATGCAGCCCGCGAACGCCGCGATCCGGGCCTGTAGCTCAATGGTTAGAGCCGACCGCTCATAACGGTCTGGTTGCAGGTTC
>CAZGSW010000143.1:0-5940 GCA_964528635.1 uncultured Rhodoplanes sp.
CGGAGGAAATCGTATCGCTGTGCTCGACCGGCTTGCCCTTGTCATCCTCGGACTCGTCGCCGTCATCGCGGCGCTGACGTTCCGCGACTACGGGCTGGGCTGGGACGACTTCACCCATTCGCAATACGGCGAGCTGCTGCTGGCGTTCTACGGCTCCGGCTTTCAGGACCGGCGCGCGCTCGAATTCGTCAATCTGTATCTCTACGGTGGCGGCTTCGACATGGCCGCCGCGCTGCTTGCCAAAATACTGCCGTTCGACCTGTTCGAGACGCGGCGGCTCGCGGGCGCGATCGTCGGCATTGTCGGCCTTGCGGTGACGTGGCGGATCGCGCGCCGTGTGGCCGGACCGCTCGCCGGGCTGATGGCTCTCCTGCTGCTCGCGGCCTGCCCGCTCTACCACGGCCACATGTTCATCAATCCGAAGGATGCGCCGTTCGCGGTGGCGATGGCGGTGTTCCTGCTCGGGCTGGTCCGCACCTTCGAGGCGTATCCGAAGCCTTCGCCCGCCACGCTGATCCTGCTCGCCCTGGGCCTCGGCCTGTCGGTCGGCTCGCGCATCATGGCGGGGTTCGGCATCATCGCGGCGGTGGTTGCGCTCGGCTTCGTCGTTGCACTCGAAAGCCGCAGCCTCGGCTGGCGCACCGCGGGCGCGCGGCTTGGCGCCGCGCTGCTGCGGCTTCTGCCCGCTGCGGTACTGGCCTATGCGGTGATGGCGGCGGTGTGGCCGTGGGCCGCGATCGATCCGCTGAACCCGTTCCGCGCGCTGGGCGTGTTCTCGCAGTTCTTCGAAAAGCCATGGCAGGAGCTGTTCGACGGTGCGCTGCTGACGCCGCCGGAGATGCCGCGCTCCTATGTGCTGGTCCTGATGGCGCTGAAGCTGCCCGAGCTGTTCTCCATTTTTGCGCTGGCCGGGATCGCGGTCGCAATCGCGATGGCGGCGCGGGGAAGCCTGACGCCGCAGCGCCGTGCCACACTCCTCTGCATTCTGCTGTTCGCGCTGCTGCCGATCGCGGTGACGCTTGCGACGCGGCCCGCGATGTACAACGGCATCCGGCATTTCGTCTTCGTGCTGCCGCCGCTCGCCGTGCTGGGCGGGATCGCTGCGGCGGCGTTGCTGGAGCGTGCAGGCGCCACGGCGCGGGCCGCGCTGGCCATCGTGATGGTCGCAGGACTTGCGGCGCCGGCGGCCACCATGGCGCGAACCCATCCTTACGAATACGCCGCGTTCAACCATCTCGCCGGGGGCACCGCCGCAGCGCGCGGCCGCTTCATGATCGACTACTGGGGGCTGTCGCTGAAACAGGCCGCCGATGCGCTGCGCGCGCATCTTTCGAAACGCGGAGAAGCGCCGCCGCCCGGGCGGACGTGGACGGTCGCGGTGTGCGGTCCGCATCCCGGCGTGCGGGTGGCGCTGGGCGACGCATTCAAGCCGACGTGGGACGCCAAAGGCGCCGACTTCGCTCTCTCGCTTGGCGAGTTCTACTGCGCGAAGCTCGATGCTCCCGTCATCGCCACCGTCGAGCGCGCCGGCGTCAGGTTTGCAACCGTGTACGACCTGCGCGGACGCGACGCCGGCGAACTGTTCGCCATACCGCCGGTGCAGCCCGACGAGGCGCCGCCCACCCGTTGACCCGCCCCGCATCGGCGCACGACAATGCCCGCCGGGACATCATCGGGGAAGCGCCCCGGCAACAAGGGACGGCATCGCAATGGCAAAGTTCACCTGGGATCACGTTCACATCCGCACGCCCAACGTGGAAGAGACGGCAAAGTGGTTCGAGACCCATCTCGGCGCCGAAGTGATCCGCTCCATGCAGCAGGGCGCGCCGCGGGTCGATCTGAAGATCGGCGGACAGAACGTGTTCCTCGCTCCGGTGACGGCGGGCGACGGCGTGGCCTCGCCGCCGGTGACGCCGTACCAGGGCCTCGATCATTTCGGGCTGACGGTGCAGGGCATCGATGCCATCGCCGCCGACCTCAAGGCCAAGGGCGTGGAATTCACCAAGGAGCCAGCCACGGTGCGCCCCGGCGTGCGGGTCTGTTTCATCCGCGGCCCGCAGGGCGTGTCGATCGAGTTGCTCGACCGCACGGTCTGAACGCCGCCCACATTGGCGAACGGCCCAGGCAGCGGCTGCCGGGGCCGTTTTGCGTTTCGTCTCGGGTTCCCGCCTCGCCAGGACGGAACCCGCCGCTTCGCCGCGCGTTTTCTCCCCCGAAAGGCCGCACCTGGCCCGTCAGGAGGGCTGGCCCGTCAGGAGAGCTGGCCCGTCAGGAGGAGTGTCATGGACAGCAACAGCCGCGGCGTTCTTCTGGGCGTGGTTCTCGGGATCGTGTTCGCGCTTGGAATGGGCCTGCTCGGCCTGAACTGGGGCGCCGACCGCATCAAGGTCGCGAGCCTGCCGATCGAGCCGCCGATCCTGTTCCAGCCGAAGTAGCCAGACCACGGGCCTTTCACAATCAACCGCTACCGCCGATACCGCAGGCCGCCGAACACGCCGATGCCGTTGCCCGGCTCGAACAACGCCGACGATGCGTTGGCGACCTGCGCGATGCTGGTGCTTCCGATGTACCGCTCATCGGTCAGGTTGCGGCCCTCCAGATAGGCGGAGAGGCCGTCGCCCCGGTCGTAGCCGATCCGGAAGTTGAGCAGCGCATACGGCTCGGTCTTCAACGAATTGGCGTTGTCGACGAAATACGATTCCGGCACCCACTCCACATTAGGCCCGGCGAAGAAGCCGTTTGGGTGCCTGTACAGCAGTTCCGCCCGCAGAAAGTGCGGCGGCGCGCCGGGCAGCTTGTTGTTGCCGAACCGCACATCGCCGTCGAAGGAGAAGTCGTTGTAGGTGTAGGCCGCCTGCACCCAGAGCCGATCGTCCGGGGTGGCCAGCCCGCGCCACACCGCAACGCCGAAGCCCGCCTCGATGCCCTGATGCACCGTGCGGTCCGCATTGGTCACAGTGCACGAGCCCGGAGCCGCCGCGGTGGTGAGGCACTGCAGTTCGTTCCTGATCTCAGCACGATAGAGCGCGACATCCCACGTGTACCATTCGCGCCGTCCGCGGGTGCCGATCTCATACGTGGTCGCGGTCTGCGCCTTGATGCTGGACAGCGCGACGCTGACGAAGCTGTTCTCGCCGAAGCTCGGCACCTCGGCGCTGCGCGAGACGTTGCCGAACACCTGCCAGCCCGGGTCGACGTCCCACAGCACGCCGGCCTTCGGGCTCCAGATGTCGAAGCTGCGGCGGCCGGACTGGCTGCCGTTCGCCAGGAAGCGGTCGTCACGCTCGCGGGTGGCGTGGAGGAACTGCGTTCCGGCGACCAGCGCCACGTTCGGCAGGACATAGAACGAATCCTCGATGTACGCCGCGACGTTCTCCGACTTGTCCAGCGACGACGACAGCAGAGCGCCCTTCACCGCGCCGGGCAGGTTGGCGAACTGCCGGTTGTCGAGCCGGCCGTTGTGCAGATTGACGCCCGCAATCAGCCGGTTGCGGAACCCGCCGGCCTCGCGGTCGTCGGTGACGCGGCCGAACCCGCCGTAGTCCGCGTACCGGTAATCCAGCCACTGGAAGATCGGATGCATCAGGTGGCGGTCGACGCCGAAGATGCCGAACTCCACCTGAGCCGGTCCGGACCGCAGCGCCGTCTTGTTGGCGATGCGAAGCGTGTCGATGTTGCGCTGCTGATCGAACAGCACGTTGTTGGCGGCTGCGGTGCGCGGCGAATTGAGCGCCGCCGCCCTGGTCACGGATCCCGGAATGCGCTGGCGCACGCGGTTCGCGTTGACATAGGTCCGCGTCTCCGCGTCCGGGCCGAACCGGTACCCGAAGTTGGCATGGCCGCGCTCGGCGTCTCCCCAACTGTGGTCGCGGTAGCCGTCGGCGCGCTGAGCCGACCCCGTCACGAAATAGTCGAACGGACCGCTGGCGGCGCCCGAGCTGCCCTGCACACGGGCAAACCCAAACGAGCCGCCGTCAACGCGGCCATCGAACCGGCGCGCATCGCGGCCGCTCGGCGTCACGAAATTGATCGCACCGCCGAGCGAATTGGCCCCGAAGCGGAGCGCGTTGGCGCCCTTGAACACCTCGACGAAGCGATAGGCGCTCGGATCGATCTCCTGGAAGTCGCCGTAGCCGTCGGCGGTGTTGATCGGAATGCCGTCCATGTAGAGTTGCACGCCACGCAGGTGAAAATTGCGCGACAGGCCCGAGCCGCGGATCGACAGCCGGGAGTCGTCGCCCCACTTGGGCTGCACCCAGACGCCGGGCACATAATCCAGCATGTCTTTCAGGGTGGTGGCCGGACCGTCCTTGAACTCGGTATCGGGCACGACCTCGACCGCGCCGGGTGTCCGCTCGATCCGGCGGCGCGCCTCCTCCACGGTAGGCGCGGTCAGGCTGCCGCCTTCGGCTCGCACTTCAATCGCAGGCAGTTCAGTATTCGACTGGGCAAACGCACCGGGGCAGCCGGCCATCATGGCCACGGCTGCGCACGACGCGTACAAAACGCGTGACATCACGCACTCCTTTCAGAACGGTTTGAAATCGGAACGGCCGTTGCAGCCGGCAGCGATCAAACGTTCTGCGGAGGCGCTCTTGAGAGGCCCGCGCGGGCCTGATGGAAGGAGATGCAGGCCTGCGCGGTGACGAACGGCGTCACCGACGCTTGCGCAGGCTGCCAGGCCTGCGCAACAGGAAGCCCGGGCACGAGGGCTGCACCGGCATCCGACAGCGTGCAGATCGGACAATGGGTGTTGGGTTTGGCCGGTCCCGAGGCTTTGTCGGCCGCTGCATCATCGCCGGTCAGACAGACGACGAAGAACGAGCCATGGCCGGTGCCCTGCGCCGCCGCCTGCGCAGCGATGCCATAGGCGAGCATCGCCTGCAGGACGAGCGCATACGCCACGGTCATGCCGACCGCGCCGCGCCACATCCTTCCATACAATGCCGAGAACATTCCCGAGGCCCCTCGCCCCATCCTGCAACGAACCGCAGGCGTTTGGCTAGCCGCCGTGCGCGAATGCCCAATACAGTTCGCGCGCCTTGCGATAGAGCGGTCCCGGCTGCAGCGCGCGGTCGTCGATCCGCGTCACCGGCAGCACCTTCGAGGCATTGCCGGTGGCGAAAATCTCGTCCGCGGTCTGCAGATCGGGATATTGCAGCACCGTCTCGTTGACGGTGATGCCAGCGCCCCGCAGCAGCCCCATCACGCGCATGCGCGTGATGCCGGCCAGGAACGTGCCGTTCGGCACCGGCGTGAACACCACCCCGTCCTTGACCATGAACAGGTTCGAGTTCGCCAGCTCCGCGACGTTGCCGACCAGATCGCGCACCACGCAGTTGTCGAAGCCGCGCGAGCGCGCCTCGAGCAGCGCGCGGGCGTTGTTCGGATAGAGACAGCCGGCCTTGGCGTCGACCGGCGCACATTCGATGGTCGGCCGCCTGAACGGCGACAGCGTGATCGAGAACCCGTCCGGCTTGCGCAGCGGCGTGTCGTACATCGCAAGGCACCAGCGGGTGGATTCCGGATCGGGCGGCATCGCCTGCGGGCCGGCGCGCTCGCCCCAGTACATCGGACGGATGTAGAGCGGGGTGTCCTTGTCGAACTTCGCGATGCCCTCGCGCATCAGCTCCATCCACCGCTCAGGGGCGACCATGGGATCGAGTCCCATGGTCCCGGCCGAGGCGTTGACGCGGGTGAAATGCAGGTCCGCGTCCGGCGTGGTGCCCTCGAACGCGCGGGCGCCGTCGAACACCGAGGACCCGAGCCAGATCGCGTGGGTGCGCACGCCCCACAGCGGCACGTTGCCCTCGTGCCATTCGCCCTCGAAGAAGGTCCAGGTTTTCGACCAGGCCGCGGCCATGGCGTTGCTCCGTCGCAAAGTCGGCGACCGGACCATACGATGGCGGCCGGCCTGAAGGCTCATGAAAATTCCTCATC
>CAZGSW010000143.1:6040-7403 GCA_964528635.1 uncultured Rhodoplanes sp.
TTCTCGTTCGGCGAATGGACCCGGTCGTCGTCGAGCGCGAAGCCGACCATGATGGAATCCATGCCCAGCACGCTCTTGAAGTCGCCCACGATCGGGATCGATCCACCCGCTCCCACCGTCACGGCTGTCCTGCCCCACTCGGCTTTCAGGGCGTCCCGCGCCTTGTTGAGGGCCGGGCTGCTGAAATCGAGCTGAAGCGCGCGCGAATCCGCGAAGTTGGCGAACTCCACCGTGCAATCCTCCGGAAGCCGCGCCCTCACGAAGGCGCGGAAGGACTCCCGTATCTTTGCAGGGTCCTGGTCGCCGACCAGACGGAAAGAAACTTTTGCCGAAGCCTTCGCCGGTAGAACGGTCTTCGCTCCTTCGCCGGTGTACCCCCCGACAATGCCGTTGATCTCGGCGGTGGGCCTCGTGGTGACCATTTCGATCAGCATGCGGCCCTTTTCGCCGGCCGGCACCTTGAGGCCGACCTGGCCAAGGAACTGCTCCGGGGTCAGGTTGAGGGCGGCCAGTTCGGCCTTGATGTTGGCCGGCAGGTCCTTCACCCCCTCGTAGAAGCCGGGGATGGTGACCCGCCCGTCCTCGTCATGCATGGCCGCGAGGATTTTGCTCAGCACCCGGATCGGGTTCTGCGCGGCACCACCGAACAGGCCCGAATGCAGATCGCGATCGGCGCAGGTCAGCCTGACATCCTCATAGACCAGTCCGCGCAGCGACGACGTGATCGCCGGCGTGTTCTGGTCCCACATCGCCGTATCGCACACGAGCGCGAGATCGAGCTTGAACTCGTCGGCGTTGTCGCGCACGAAGCCGAACAGATTCTTCGAGCCGCACTCCTCCTCGCCTTCCATCATCACCGTGATCGGCAACGGCAGCTTGCCGGTGACGGCCTTGTAGGCACGGCACGCTTCGATGAACGTCATCGCCTGACCCTTGTCGTCGCAGGCGCCGCGCGCGACGATGATCTTGCGCCCGTCGGGCAGCGTGTCGATCTTCGGCTCGAACGGGGGCGCAGTCCAAAGATCAAGCGGATCAACGGGTTGCACGTCGTAATGGCCGTAGAAAAGGACGTGCGGCGCGCCGTTGCCGCCGCCCCGCGAAGCCGCGCCGTTGCTGGATTTTCCGACCACGATGGGATGGCCTTCGGTGGCCCGCAGCTCGGCGGAAAATCCGATGCTCTCGAGATCCTTTGCGACGAACTCGGCAGCCTTGCGACATTCGTCCTTGTAGACAGGATCGGTCGAAACGGACTGAATACGCAGCAGCGCGAACAGACGATCGAGACTCTTGTCGAGATCGCTGTCGATGCGCGCGAGCACCGTCTCAAGATCATTCATGTCCGTCTCCGTTGCGCATGTCCGCT
>CAZGSW010000143.1:7503-12018 GCA_964528635.1 uncultured Rhodoplanes sp.
TGGTGCACTGCTTCAAGGCTAGTGGATTTCCGGATCAGACCGCCAGCGACCGATGCAAGAAGTTGAAAGTGTAAGACGAAAATCTTGCTCTTGCGCATGTGCAGGCTTGTTCCTGCACAATGCATGTGCAGACGAAAGTGCGGCAAGTGTGCCCACGTTGCAACATGTCGCGCTTGTCTTCCCGATCCATGATGCTAATGATTGTTACACTTTGCCGACATGCAGTGCGGGGCGTGGGGCCAGATGGACGAGCTTGTCGAACGTCTCGTTGCTAATGTCGGCATTGACAGAGCCGTCGCTGAAAAAGCAGTTGGAATTATTCTCGCCTTCCTTCTCAAGGAAGGGCCCACCGAAAAAGTCCAGGCTTTGATCGATCAACTGTCGGGCGCAGCGGCTGCGGTGCAGTCCGCTTCGTCCGAAGGCGGATTCGGTATGGGCGGCATCATGGGAGTTGGAACGAAGCTGATGGCTGCAGGACTGGGAATGGGTCAAATGCAAGGTGTAACTCGCGAGATCATCGCGTTCTCTCGCGAGAAGGTTGGAGAAGACACCGTCGGGGAGATCGTCGGATCGGTCCCGGGCCTGAGCCAGTTCATCTGAGGGCCGGAAGCGGATCGATGACTTACGCCATTGCCGACCTGACCGCGATCGAGCCCGAGGCTGCCGTCAGCCTCAAGAAGACGGGCATCCGGACCACCACCAAGCTGCTGGAGCGCGCCAAGGACGCCAAAGGGCGCCGCAAGCTCGCCGAAGAGACCGGAATCCCGCAGAAAAATATTCTCCAGTGGGCCAACCTGTCCGACAAGATGCGGATCAAGGGGGTCGGCGAGGATTACGCTCACCTGCTCCAGGCGGCCGGCGTCGATACCGTCCGGGAGCTTCGCTACCGGAATCCGGCCAGACTCGCGCAGGCGATGGCCGAGGCCAATGTGCGGCGCAAGCTGGTCCGCGTGCTGCCTTCCGACCGCGCCGTGGTGCGCTGGATCGAGCACGCCAAGAAGCTGCCGCAGAAGATCACCTACTAGGCGGCGCTTGCCGGCGGATAGCGGCGCAACCTGCGCCGCTTGACACCCCTTCGGCGACCGCGCAAAGCCAGCCGCATGAGTGTGCGTCGGTCCGGATCCGTACCCGACGGCGGCGGTCTGGCGCCGCTGCGCCGGCTTCTCGATCTCGGCCGCACCGCCGTGATGGGAATTCTCAACGTCACGCCGGATTCGTTCTCCGACGGCGGCGAGTTCCAGAAGCCTGCCGACGCCATCGCGCACGCCGAGCAAATGGTTGCCGAGGGTGCCGATATCATCGACGTGGGCGCGGAATCGACCCGTCCCTATCCCGGCATGAAACCAGTGTCGCGCGACGAGGAACTGTCCCGGCTTCGGACCGTGCTGCCGGCCGTGGTGAAGCTCGGCGTTCCGGTCTCGGTCGACACCATCAAGGCCGATGTCGCGCGCTGGGCGCTGGACCAGGGTGCGGCCATTCTCAATGACGTGTGGGGCCTGCAGCGCGATCCCGACATGGCGCTCCTGGCCGCCGAACGTGGCGTCCCGATCGTTGTCATGCACAACCGGGACGAAGCCGACCCGGAGATCGACATCGTCACCGACATGCGCGGCTTCTTCGCCCGGTCGCTCGACATTGCCGCCCAGGCCGGCATCCCGGCCGGCGCGATCGTGCTGGATCCCGGCATCGGCTTCGGCAAGACGCCGGAACAGAGCATTGAGGCCATCGCCCGGCTCCGCGAATTCGAGGATTTCGGCCTGCCGATACTGGTCGGCGCGTCCCGCAAGCGCTTTATCGATAAGGTGATCGCCAGCGAGCCCCGACAGCGGCTGCCGGGGTCGCTCGCCGCCCACCTGATCGCGGTCGAGAACGGCGCCCGCATCGTGCGGGTGCATGACGTGGCAGAAACGGTGCAGGCGTTGCGGGTGGCCGCCGCCATCCGGGAGGCGACATGAGCGACCAGATCTTCGTCAGCGGTCTTGCCCTTCATGCCTACCATGGCGTGATGCCCCATGAAGCCAAGGTCGGCCAGACCTTCAAGCTCGATCTGGAGCTCGATATCGACCTGATGGCGGCGTCACGCTCCGACAAGCTCGCCGACACGGTCGGCTATGACCAGGTGGTGGATGTCGCCAGCAAGGCGTTCTGCGCCCGGCGCTACCGGCTGGTGGAGGCCGCGGCCGCGGCCGTCGCCGACGCGGTGCTCGGCCGGTTCGGGAGCGTCGATGCGGTTCGCGTCACCATTCACAAGCAGCATGCCCCGATCGCCGCGACATTCGACGACGTCGGCGTCACGATTTTCCGCGAACGCAATGGCTGAGGCGCTGATCGCGCTGGGCGGCAACGTCGGCGACGTGCGCGCCGCGCTCGCGGCGGCGATTCCCGAACTGTGCGACGGCAGCGACGTGCGCCTGCTGGCCCGCTCCTCGGACCACCGGACGCCGCCGTGGGGCGTCGAGGACCAGCCGCCGTTCGTCAACTGCGCCATCGCCGTCGAAACCAGCCTGCCGCCGCACGAACTGCTGGCCCGGGCCCAGAGGATCGAGGCCGCACATGGCCGCAACCGCGCGACCGAAACGCGCTGGGGCCCGCGCACGCTCGACATCGACCTGATCGATTACGGCGGCGTTCCGCTTTCGACGCCTGTCCTGACGCTGCCCCACCCCCGGGCGCTGGAACGCGCCTTCGTGCTGCTGCCGCTTGCGGAAATCGTGCCGGACCGGACCATTGCCGGTGTCCGCATCGCCGATGCGGCCGCCGCGATCGACGGCACCGGGATCGAACGGCTGCCGCCGCGCTGACCGCCATTTCGCCGGAAAGGTGCCGACAGGCATGCCGCGATGGCGGATTGGCGATCGTGCCGCCCCGTGGCAATTTGGGTGCGATGACGCAAGACCTTCCCCTCGCTGCCGAATTTCCCGCCGCCACGCGCGAGGACTGGCTCAAGCTGGTCCGCACCGCGCTCAAGGACCGTCCGTTCGAGCGGCTGATCTCGAGGACCTACGACGGGCTTGCGGTCGAGCCGCTCTATTCGCGCAACAGCTCGGCGAAGCCGGTCTCGGGCCGCTCCGGCCCATGGGCGGTCATGGCGCGGATCGAGCATCCCGATCCGGCCGCCGCCAACGCGCAGGCGCTGCACGATCTGGAGAACGGCGCGACCGGGCTCACGCTGACGTTCCGGGGAGCCATCGGCGCCAGCGGATACGGCCTCGATCCGTCGGAGGCGGCCGTCGCGAAACTGCTCGACGGCGTCTTTCTCGATGCCGGCATCGCCGTCGACGTGCAGACCGGAGAGAGTTCGAAACAGGCCGCCGACCATATCGCCGCGCAGGTCGCGGCGCGCGGCATCGACCCCGGGACCTGCGCCATGCGGTTCGGCCACGATCCGCTGGGCGCCCACGCAACGGGCGGCGGCGCGCCGATCCCGTGGGACGAACTCGCGCCGCGTTTTGCCGGGCATGTCGCGGCGCTCGCCAGGCAGGGCTTCAAGGGGCCCCTCACCGCAGCCGACGGACGGATCGTGCACAACGCCGGCGGGTCGGAAGCGCAGGAACTGGCCTGGGTGCTGGCTGTCGCGGTCGCTTACCTGCGCGCACTGGAAGGCGCGGGCGTGCCGCTCGACGATGCGCGAGCCATGATCGGCTTCCGGCTTTCCGCCGACGCCGATGAATTCCTGACCATCGCGAAGTTCCGCGCGCTGCGGCTCCTCTGGTCGCGCGTCGAGCAGGCCTGCGGGCTGGAGCCGAAGCCTGCCGTGGTCAACGCGGAGACGGCATGGCGGATGATGAGCCGGCGCGATCCGCACGTGAACATGCTGCGCACCACCATCGCGGCGTTCTCGGCGGGCGTCGGCGGCGCGGACGCGATCGCGGTGCTGCCGTTCACCGCAGCGCTCGGCCTGCCCGATCCGTTCGCGCGTAGGATTGCGCGCAACACCCAGCTTCTGCTGCTGGAGGAATCCAACCTGTGGCGGGTCGGCGATCCGGCGGCCGGCTCCGGCGCGTTCGAGGACCTGACCAGCAAGCTCGCGGCTGCCGCATGGTCGCTGTTCCAGGAGATCGAGAAGACGGGCGGCGCACCGACCGCGCTCGAAGCCGGCCTGATCCAGCAAAAGGTTGCGGCGACGCGAGCCGAGCGCGAGAAGTCGGTTGCGACACGGCGCGAGCCGCTGACCGGCACCAGCGACTATCCGCTGTTGACGGAAGTGGCGGCGCAGGTGCTCGACGTGCGGCCGGCCGATGTGCCGTCCTACCCTGTCGCCATTCCCTACGCACCGATGCCGGCCATCCGGCTCGCCGAACCCTACGAGGCGCTGCGGGATTCTTCCGACCGCGTTCTCGCCGCAACCGGGTCGCGGCCGAAGCTCTTCCTCGCCAATCTCGGCGCACCAGCCGACTTCAACGCGCGCGCCACCTTCGCAAAGAGCTTGTTCGAGGCCGGCGGCATCGAGGCAGTGACAAACGACGGATTTGCCGACGACGCGGCATTGAGCGAGGCATTCAAGGCATCCGGCGC
>CAZGSW010000144.1:0-11995 GCA_964528635.1 uncultured Rhodoplanes sp.
CCGGAGCGCCGTTTAGCACATCGGCGCGGGATGTGGTCCGAATTTGGCGGACCCGCCTAGATGTCGGCAGCGATGCAAAGGACGGCGAGCGACCAGAGCGCAATCGCCATCATCGAGGTCCACCATGCGAACCGCAGATAGGTCTCGCGCAGCACCGTGGCGCTGGCCCATTGCGCGGAGTTCGGAGGCGGGCGCTCGTTCTTCTCCAGATAGAGCCACATCTCGGTGTTCCGATACGGCTTGCTCCGCGCCTCGTAGGCCTTGAAGATCAGGATCAGCGCCATAGTCGTGGTGAGGAATCCGCCCGCCTGGAACGCGAGCCGCGGCATGAATGACATGCCGACCATGACGCAGAAGATTGCCAGGCAGCCGAACGCGCAGGCGCGCAGCACCGTCTCGTAGGCGACGCGTCGCATGTGGTCCACGGGGCGCCTCGTCCGCAATCTTGCTGGACTGCGGAGAGACTAGCGCCGTCCCGGGGGCCGCTCAATCGACATGACGCCGGTCACAGCTTGACATCGAGAAAGTTCCCGATCGCCGGCAGGGTCAGCAGCGCGGTTCCGGCCAGCCAGATCCATAGGGAAGCCTCGGTCGAATCGTCCCTGGCACCGATGTAGCGCTCGTAAAGCGCCGCGGGAATTCCGGCCACGATGATGGTGGCGGTCGACATCATGAGCGAGGCGAAGTAGGCGACGAGACTGGTGCTGCCGAAGAACGGCACCGCCATCACGCTTGCGCTATAAAGAAACGCGATGATGTAGAACGGATTGACGAACGGCAGCCCGTTGATCATCCCGAACAGCGCGATCGCGACGTAGTAATAATTCCTGCTCATCGTTCAATTCGCCGGCGGCGTGAGGCCGAGCACGCCAAGCCCGAGCCCGAAGAAAAAGCGGAGCCAGAACAGCCAGACGGCCGCGAACAGCCAGATGATCACCGGGATGCACGCCTTCGGCGTCACAATCGAGACGGCATTCACCACCGGGTCGGTGATCCGGCAGAAGAAGCGCCAGATGTAGTTGGAGGACTCGGGGCCGAGGATCAGGCCCAGCAGGACGCGGCCGAACAGAGTGTATATCAGCGCTGCCAGAACGAAGTTCGGCAGGTGGAAGTACCAGTAGGTAATCAGACCAGAACCGCTCACCGGCTGCCGCCCGACGTTGCGACAAGAGGCGCGCTGTGGCGCCGGTCGCGGATTGGAGAATAGTCGCTCTCGTTCGTCCGGTCACCCTGCACAAACGAAGCGGGGCCCGCGAGGGCCCCGCTCCCTGTCGCGATCGCTCCGCGATCAGGACTTTTCTTCGAGGATCGTGCCGCCGCGCGGCTTGCGGATCTCGTCGACGTACGCCTGCATCTCCTTGGACGGCTCTGGGGTCATCAGGCTGACCACATAGATGACCAGGAAGCCGAGTGGCATGCCCAACAGGCCGCAGTTGATGTTGTTGAGGTTGAACCAGCCGACCTTGTTGGCGAGCGGGTGCGCCAGCGTCGGGAAGCTCTCCATGGCGTTGGGAAGCGCCATGGCCTTGGCGAGGTCCGGAATGACCGGGGCTCCGGTCGCCGGATTGAGCAGCGAGGTCATGCCCACGTACTTCACCCCGAAGCCCGGGAAGTACCGGGTTGTGACGAGGTAGAACAGGCACAGCCCGAAGCCCGCGATGATGCCGGCGATAGCCCCCTGGGTCGTCGCACGCTTCCACCAGATGCCCATGACGAGCCCGGGGAAGTTGCCGGCCATGGCGAGCGAGAACGCCCATCCCACCATGGCCAGGATGTCCGACGGTCGGGTCGAGGCGGTGTAGGCCGCGCACACGGCCACGACGAGCAACAGGACGCGCGCCACGGTGAGCCGACGCACAGTCGGCGCATTGGGGTCGAGCATCTTGTAGTAGATGTCGTGGGAGAGCGCATTGGCGATGGCGAGCAGGAGCCCGTCGGCGGTGGAGAGCGCGGCGGCGAGGCCGCCGGCCGCAACCAGGCCCGAGATCACGTACGGAAGGCCCGCGATCTCCGGGGTGGAGAGCACGATCACGTCCGTGTTGATCGAGAAGTCCTGCAGCCGCAGCACACCCGGGTGGGCCGCGATGGCCTTACAGGCGGCGACGGCGGCATCCAGACTCACGGCGTCCTTGCCGCAAATCTTGATCAGGCCCAGTTCGCCCCAGGTGAAGAGCCAGGGACGAAGTTGGCCGACGTCGCGGCCGATGATGTTGGTATAGACCTCCAGCTTCGAGAACGCCGCATACGCCGGCGCCGAGAAGTACAGGAGGAAGATGAAGAACAGCGACCACGCCACGGACTTGCGCGCATCACGCACCGACGGGGTGGTGAAGTAGCGCATCAGGATGTGCGGCAGCGAAGCGGTGCCGACCATCATGCAGAAGATGATGCCGAAGAAGTTGAGCGGCGTATAGCTGACGAATGGTTCGACGTGTGGCTTGAGCGCCCCGGCGGGACAGCCTGCCTGCGTGCAGAGCACGGCCAGGTTCTGCTGCACCATCTGTCCTTCGCGCGCCGTAATCTCGGCGATCGCGCTTCCGTAGGTGAGCTGCGGGATCGGAATGCCGTAGTGCATCGTCGACAGGATCACGATCGGTGTCAGATACGCGATGATCAGCACGATGTACTGGGCGATCTGCGTCCAGGTCACGGCGCGCATGCCGCCCAGCATCGAGCAGAGCAGGATGCCGGCCAGTCCGACGAACACCGCGATCTCGAACTGCATGCCGAGGAAGCGCGATGCGATGATGCCGGTTCCGTAAACCTGCGCCGTCACGTAGGTGAACGAGCAGCACACCAGCACGATCACCGCTAGGAGCCGGGCGGTGTTGCCGCCGAACCTGAACGCGAAGAAGTCGGGGACGGTGTAGGCGCCGAACTTGCGCAGATAAGGACCGATCAGCACGGACACCAGCACGTAGCCGCCGGTCCAGCCGAGCACCCAGGCGAGGCCGTCATAACCGAGCAGGAACAGCGTGCCCGCCATGCCGACGAACGAGGCCGCCGACATCCAGTCGGCGCCGGTCGCCATGCCGTTGTAGAGCGCGGGCACGCGTCGTCCGGCGACGTAGTATTCGGAAACGTGCGCTGTTCGCGACATCACGCCGATGACGGCATAAACCGCAAGCGTGAAAAACACGAACAGATAGCCCAGAATGATGTTGGGTACGCCGGCCAGTTCGAGCAGGCCGAGGAAGATGACGAACCCGATGAATCCGCCGGCGTAGTAGCCGTAGATCTTGCCGAGGTTCTTGATGAAGTCGTTACTGCTGACGAACGGTGTCTGTGCCGCCATGGCTGGATCTCCCCTCAGCTCGCGTCGTCTTCGGCGTAGCCGTGCTCGCGGTCGATCCTGTCCTGCTGTTTCGCAAACAAGAACAGGATGACGACGAACGCGATCAACGAGCCCTGCGCGGCCATGTAAAATCCGAGCGGGAAGCCGAGCACGGGGATGATGATCTTGTTGAGTGGCACCACGAACATGTGGACCACGTAGCCAAAGAAGAACCAGATCGCGAGGTTGATCCACATCAACCGCGTGGTCTTGTTCCAATGAGCTTCCTGATTGGCCTGGCTGTCGGGTTGAGCCATGGGTCGGTACCCTCCCTCGATCAAACCGGCTCGCGCATGCGAGCGGTGATTAGGCGAGGGACGCCCCGGTGTCAGAAATTGAAGCGTTGCCCCCGCAACGATTTCCCGCGCGTCTGACGACGCGGGCTTCCGCAAAAACCAATCATTATCATTGGGTCATCTTTTGCTATACGACTTTGGACTGAGGCGGCGTCGCTGGGGAGAAGTCGGGATTGCCGCAGCGCAACACGATCGCGAAAATGCGCGCCACCGCGCGTTCGCAACACGATAGAGGTCATGCGACTGTTCGATCTGTTTCGCCGGCCGCCGCCGATCCGCGATGCCGATGCGCTCGCCGGGTTCATCGACCATCATGCGGCCTTCGTGGCGCAGAAGGGCATCTATGAGTACGCCCGGGCGCGCGCCGGCCACTACGCAAAGGTGATGTTTCGGGAACCGGAGTTCCTGAAGGCGTGCGACGTGTCGCGCTGGCAGACGTTTCCGATCGCACTGGCCATGGTGGGTGAACTGGCGGACGGATTTCTGGCGCCGGCCTGGCCCGGCGACCGGCAGTCGCTGTCGCTTGCCGTCCGCGGTCTGGTGCTGGGTGTGTTCGACCGCTACCCGGTCCCGCCCATGCTGCCGTCCGGGCTGTGGCAGGAGTTGCGGGACGAACTGGACCGTCATCTGGCGCTGGCGTCGTTGCATCCGCCCAAGATGGCCAAGGATATTCCTGAGCCGTTCTGGCAGCGCTACTTCGACCTGATGCCGATCCATAAGGATCTGCTGACGCAGGATGCGCCGACGACACGCGGCTATCTCAGCGTGTCGCTGATCAACGTCCACGGCGAGTTAACCAAGCGCGCTGACTTGCCGGCATTGGTCACGAACTTGGCCGGCCGGGAGGTCACGGCCGGTTAATGCTAATGCGCGATTATCGCCGGCCGTAAACCGCCGCCTCGGAAATCCAGAATAACATGGCGCCGGGTTTTAACGGGCGGACCATGCCGACAAGAGCCATTTACATCGCATTTGCGGCCGCAGCGCTTGTCGCTGTGGCACCGTCTGCGCCGGCGCTGGCGGACATGGGTGCGGTGTATGTGGTGCCGAGCCGCCCCGGTGTGCCGATTGCGATCAACGGCCGCGACGCCTCGTGGTCGGTGGTGGAGGGCGATGTCGGTCTGGCGAGGCCCGGGCACCTTACGCCGGTGATTATCGGTGGCGGCCGTCCGTTGCCGCCGCGCTGGTCGTATCACCGCAATCCATATTTTCCGCGCTACGGCGTTCCGCCGCCGCGCGGTCGCAACGAGGTCGATCCGGGTCCTGACCGGCCAGAGCCGGCGGAGAGTTTCCACCGCTCATGGTCGACCAGTTCCGATCTGCAGAGCGGGCGCCCGGCGGAACAGCGTGAGGAGGGCGAGGTGAAGCAGACGTCCCAGCGCGGCTGGGACGACACCGTGCCTGCCACCATCGACAGTGGACAACAGCCGTTTGCGCCGCCGATCGTTGTCGTCCCGCAGAGGGGACGAAGATAGACTGACACGTCCGCGCGGCCACCGCGGACTGATACCGAGCCCAAGATGCGGAGAGACCAACGGGGAACGTCATGTCCCGCCGCATCGTCTACGCGTTTGCTCTTGCCGGCTGCGCCGTTTTTGTGGTGCCGGCCGCCGCCGACCGCGAGTGTTTCGAAAGCTCCTGCCGCATGCCGGAGGTGCTGGAAGCCCAGGAGTCCCAGCCCGACGCGCTCGTTGAGCCGGCTGCTGCAGCCGCACCGGCCGCCGACCGGAACCAGGCGTCGGCGGCCGCGATGCCGCGGTTCGAGGAGCCCAAGCCGCAAGGCGCCGCTTCCATGGAGCCCGCTCCGCACGAGCCTCAATCCCCGCCCGTGCCTTCCGTGGCAGAGCGGGCGCCGCCGTACGACGACCAGTCCCCGAAGACCGCGTCCGCTCCGAAGCCGGCACACGATGCGATCAAGCCCAGCATGGTGGTCGACCGGTCGCCGCCAGCCCTGAAACCGCGGCCGTTCGCGCCGCATGAGCCGGTCCGCGTGCCGTCGGTCACGGCGAGCCGGCTGCCCGACGCAGTCCACAAGGACGCAGTGCAGGACGAAGAAGTGGTGCTGGAGCAGGTGGCGCGGAGGCCGGTGGCTGTCGCGAGCCGCGGCTATGCCTTCGGCGAGGCCGGTTACGCCGTCACCGCCTACGGACCGCAGCCTCATGCACAGCCTGATGCCCGCGTGATCGTGGTGACCCCGGCCTACTCCTACGGAGACGACGGCGTTGCGGCGGTGCACAAGCGCAACGATCCGTCGTGGAAGCTGTGTCAGACCGATCACGGCCGCCGCGACACCACCTGTAGCCCGTACCAGTACCACGCGTTCGGCGAGCACGGTTACCGGCCGCTCGGCAGCTACCGGACGCAGCGTGCGGTGCCGGTGCAGGTCTACGTGCCGAACGCGCGGATCGTGGCGATCAACGAGTAGCGCTGCCGCGCGAGGCGATGTGGAGCGCGAGTGCTGCGGCATTGGACACGTTGAGGCTCTTGATCGCACCGGGCAGCGTCAGCCGCGCGACGTGGTCGCACAGCTCCTTGGTGAGCTGACGCAGGCCGCGGCCCTCGGCGCCGAGCACCAGTGCGAGCGGCGTTTGCAGCGTCAGTCGTTCCAGTTCGCTGTCGCCGTCGGAGTCCAGCCCGACCACGAAGAAGCCGCGCTGCTTGAGCGCGGCGAGGCCGCGCGCGAGGTTCTGCACGGTGATCAGCGGTACGTGTTCGATCGCCCCTGACGCCGATTTCGCCAGCACGCCGGTCGCCTCCGGGCTGTGGCGCGCGGTGGTGACGATGGCGGTGGCCGAGAACGCTGCGGCCGAGCGGAAGATGGCGCCGACATTGTGTGGATCGGTGATCTGGTCGAGCACCAGCACAACGCCCTGCGGCGCAATCTCCTCGACCGGCGGCGAAGGCAGGGGATCGGATTCGAGATAGAGGCCCTGATGCACTGCGTCAGACGGCAGCCGCTCGGCAATCGCACCCGGGCGGACCGTCTCGGCCGAAACCGGAAGGGAAACCTGCTCGTCGGAAAGCCGCCGTGCTGCATTCTCGGTCGCCAGCAACTTGCGATGATGCCGCAACGGATTGCGAAGCGCGGCCGTCACCGTGTGCCAGCCATACAGGACCGACACGCCGTCGGCGGGACGGAGCGCCGCGCGGTGTGCGCGCTCGGCCCGCTCGCGGCGATCACGCTGCTCGCGGGTGGCTCCGGGCTTGTGGCGGGAACTGCTGCCGGGTGGCGGGCCGTCCCGGCGGCGGTTTCGATCTGGCATTGCGGACAACCCCGGTTGGTCCCAGATACATACAGGATCGCGCGGCGCCACGGCGGAAATCGCGCTCCATTGACTTCACCTCCTCGGCTGACCATAAAGCGGCGACTCCGGCCGGTGGGGCAATCCCGTTTGTCTTTCGAGATCAACGCGATGCGTCAGGTTGATGGACGGGTTTGGGAGAGTGTCCCGAGTGGCAAAGGGGGCGGACTGTAAATCCGCTGGCTTACGCCTTCGTAGGTTCGAGTCCTACCTCTCCCACCAGCCTTCGCGCCTACGGCGCTTCCGCTCGGCAAGCCTTGTGCGCGAAGGCTGCCGCGTCGAAGCTGCAAAAAGCAGCGGAGGCGGGTCATGTCCTACGTCTGTGTTCTTCAGTCTTCCGGGTCGGCTGATCGCTTCTACGTGAGCGTGACAGCGGACCTTAAAGCCAGGTTGCCAAGTACAACGCCGGCGAACGCATACCTCCAAATACCGACCTGGGCGCTGAAGACCTACATCGCATTTGCAGACGGGAAGAAGGGTTTTTGTTCGAGAAGTATCTCAAATCCGGTTCCGGTCGGGCGTTTGCCAAACGACACTTCTGAAGAGTATTCATTGAATGCGATCGCGGGTGTAGCTCAATGGTAGAGCAACAGCCTTCCAAGCTGATGACGAGGGTTCGATTCCCTTCACCCGCTCCAACTTCTCAAGCGCCTAGTGCCGTTTCTCACCGTCCGGTGGCCCCGTTCTGAAGTGCCGCCTCCACGAGCCTCGCGCAGCGTCCCTTTGCTTTGGATATGGGCCGGTTACCTCCCGTCATGCGCGCGAAAGGGGTGGCCGCCTGCGATTCCCGCACCGCAACCTTGATCCCATCGGACGTACGCGGGAATCTGAATCCCGCAATTGAACCGGCCGAGACACAAGGAGCTGCCGATGGCTGACGTCGACATCCGCGCCATGTTGCGGGCGAACATCAATCCCTCCGAGACAGCTCTGATCGTCATCGACGTGCAGAACGACTTCTGTGCGAAGGGCGGATATTTCGACAAGACCGGCGCCGAACTCGGACCGATCGATCCGGCGGTCGACCAGATGGCGGAGGTTGTTGCCATGGCGCGCAAGGCCGGTGTGAAGGTGATCTTCGTCCGCAGCCATTACGATCCGGTCTATCTCTCTCCAGCACAGAACGAACGCCGCCGCAGGGTAGGCTGGGACATTCCTCTCTGTCGGCAGGGAACCTGGGGCGCCGAGTTCTACAGGCTCGGCCCCGAGCCGGGCGAGGTGATCGTCACCAAGCACCGTTACGATGCTTTCTTCAACACTGATCTCGAACTGGTGCTGCGAAGCAACGGCATCCGCAATGTCATGCTGTGTGGCGTGGCGACCAACGTGTGCGTCGAGTCCACCGCGCGCAGCGCGTTCTTCCGCGACTTCGAGGTGGTGCTGGCGAGCGACTGCTGTGCGGCGCGGAATGTGCCTGCACACGAGGCAGCGCTGGAGAACATACGCAGGCATTTCGGAATGGTCGCCACCGGTGAGGACATCCGGGAGGTGTGGCGCAGTTCCAATATCCCCCCGAAGGTCTCCGCGGCCTAGGCCGGCGCAGCAAAGTCAAAGGAGCTGAAATGTTGAAAGTGAATCGGCGGCTCGCTGCCGTCACGTTGGCCGCCTGTTTGGTGGTCCTGACCTCACCCGCGCCGGCGCAGCAGCCCTTCCCGAGTCAGCCGGTCAAGGTGATCGTGCCGTTTCCACCCGGCGGTTCGGCCGACACGTTGACGCGCTTGCTGGCGGAAGAGATGACAAAGACCTTGGGGCAGCCGGTGGTGGTGGAGAATCGCCCCGGCGCCGGTGGCAACATCGGCGCAGCGATGGTCGCGAAGTCGGCGCCGGACGGCTACACGCTGCTGTCGGGTTCGTCCTCGGTGCCGGTCGCGCCGTCCCTGTTCGCCAAGCTGAACTACGATCCGATGAAGGACCTCAGCTCCGTGGCGCTGATCGGCCAGTCGCCGATGATCCTCACCGTCAATCCGGATTTTGCACCGCGGACGGTCGCCGAACTGATCGAGGCGGCCAGGAAGCGGCCCGGCGAAATCGCCTATGCGTCGGCCGGGCCGGGCAGCATGAACCACCTTGCGATGGAGCTGTTCAAGGTCAAGACCGGGACCGACCTCCGCCACATCCCGTATCGCGGCAACCCGCTCGCCGCCGTCGACGTGATTGCCGGGCGGGTTCCCGTGTTCATGGACTATGTGCTCACAGGGGTTCCCAATGTGAGGGCGGGGAAGCTCGTCGCGCTTGCTGCGACTGGTTCGTCGCGCCTGCCGCAACTTCCGGACCTTCCCACCGTCGCCGAGGCCGGCGTGCCGGGCTTCGAGTCGTCGTTGTGGTTCGCCTTTTTCGCGCCGGCAGGAACGCCGTCCGAAGCGGTGGCCAGGCTGAGCGACGCGACGCAAAAGGCGCTGGAGGTGCTGCGGGTGAAGGAACGTCTTGCCCAGATGGGCATCGACCCGATGAAGGGCGGTCCGGCGGAATTGTCGGCGCTGATGAAGTCGGATCACGACCGTTGGAAGTCGGTGATCGAGCACGCCAAGATCACGCCGCAATAATCTTGGGCTGGCCCGGCGCGGTGCCGCCGCCTGCGTCATTCGGGAGGCTGGTCGTGGAAGGGCGGCCGGCCTCTTGCGTCTCGCGGGAGGCTGGTACGACAATGCGCTGCGGCCGCCGACGCGCCGTGAACCTCGATCCGGCGGCTGCCGGAGGAGCGTGCGATGCGGCGCTGGCCCGCCCTGTTGGCGGCCGTTCTCGTGGTTCTCACCTGCTACGCGGCCTGGCCGCTGCTCGGTCTGCTGGCGCTCGCCAATTCGATCGAGCAACGCGACACCCGCATCTTCCTCCTGCTGGTCGACATTCCTCAGATCAAGCGCTCGCTCGCCGCGCAGCTCGTGCGGGCCCATCTGAAAGCGACCGGCAAGGACAAGCGGATGAGCCCGCTCGCCATCGACCTGGCGGTGCGGGCCGGCATTGCGGTGGCCGACTCTTACGTCGTGGAGATCGTCAAGCCCGAGGCACTCATGGATCTGCTCAGACAGGGGCGGGTCGATACGTTGGGCGGCGGCGTTGCTACCGCCTTGCCAGCAATCGGCTGGCCTAACCTGCGCTCCGCGCAGCGCTTGCTGGCCGCCGAGTATCACGGCCGCGATTTCTACGTCATGGTGCCGTTGTCTGCGTCCGCGCAAGACAGTTTCCGCCTGCATCTGCGCCTGATCCAGTGGCAGTGGAAGCTCGCCGGCATCGAACTGCCCGAGGCCGTTGCTGTGCGCCTCGAGCGCGATATCCGGGCGACGCGGGGACCGGGATAGGCCGTCACCCGTTCAGCGCTTGCCCAACGTTTTCCAGACGCCGTTGGCGGTCGCCACCACGCGGTCGCCCACAACCAGATCCCCGGTCATGAAAACCAGCGAGCGGGTGCGGCGCACCACCCGGCAGCGGCATTCCACGAACTCGCCGATCTGGACGGCATCGATGAAGTGCACGTCGAGCTGAACGGTGGCCTGTGGCTGCTTCTCGTTGGCATACCAGCAGGTCATTCCCAGCGAGCGATCGGCGAAGGTCATGAGCATGCCGCCCTGCACCACGCCGCGGCGGTTGTGGTGCTTGGATTCGGCCAGAAAGCCGTATTCGAAGCTGTCGCCCTTCGGCCGCTGCCACCATGGGCCGATCAGGCCGACGAAACCGGTGTCGTCCTCCCCGTAGCGCTGCCAGCCGGCGCTGGCGGGGTCGAAAGCGGGCGTCCTGGCGGGCTCGGGTGTCTTCTGGTCCATGGCGGGCCGGTATAGCGCATCCGGACCGGTCCGCAATGTCCCGGAACACCCGGCATCCGGACGGTTGCGGCGGCCGGTCCGATTGAAAAATCATCGTGTCCGTCGCATATGACACGCGAGCGAATGGTTCGCACCCTTCACAGGGATGGTTTGAGAGAGACCTCAGATGGCCAAAGAGAAATTCAACCGGAGCAAGCCTCACTGCAACGTCGGGACGATCGGTCACGTCGACCATGGCAAGACGTCGCTGACGGCTGCGATCACGAAGATTCTTGCCGAGACGGGCGGCGCGACGTTCACGGCGTACGACCAGATCGACAAGGCCCCGGAGGAGAAGGCGCGCGGCATCACGATCGCGACGGCGCACGTCGAGTACGAGACGGCGAACCGGCACTACGCGCACGTCGACTGCCCGGGCCACGCCGACTACGTGAAGAACATGATCACGGGCGCGGCGCAGATGGACGGCGCGATCCTGGTGGTGTCGGCGGCGGACGGCCCGATGCCGCAGACCCGCGAGCACATCCTGCTGGCGCGCCAGGTCGGCGTGCCTGCGCTGGTGGTGTTCATGAACAAGTGCGACATGGTGGACGACCCGGAGCTGCTCGACCTGGTGGAGCTCGAGGTCCGCGAGCTTCTGTCGAAGTACCAGTTCCCGGGCGACAAGATCCCGGTGATCCGGGGCTCTGCGCTGATGGCGCTTGAGGACAAGGAGCCCGCGCTGGGCAAGGAGGCGATCCTCAAGCTGATGGCGGCGGTCGACGAGACGATCCCGCAGCCTGAGCGTCCGATTGATCAGCCGTTCCTGATGCCGGTCGAGGACGTGTTCTCGATCTCGGGCCGCGGCACGGTGTGCACGGGCCGGGTCGAGCGCGGCGTCGTCAAGGTCGGCGAGGAGGTCGAGATCGTGGGCATCAAGGCGACCCAGAAGACGACGGTGACGGGCGTCGAGATGTTCCGCAAGCTGCTCGATCAGGGCCAGGCCGGCGACAACATCGGGGCGCTGCTGCGCGGCACCAAGCGCGAGGAGGTGGAGCGCGGCCAGGTTCTGTGCAAGCCGGGCTCGGTGAAGCCGCACACCAAGTTCAAGGCGGAGGCGTACATCCTGACCAAGGAGGAGGGCGGCCGTCACACGCCGTTCTTCACCAACTATCGTCCGCAGTTCTACTTCCGGACCACGGACGTGACGGGAGTTGTGACGCTTCCGGAGGGGACCGAGATGGTGATGCCGGGCGACAACATCTCGATGGAGGTGACGCTGATCGTTCCGATCGCCATGGAGGAGAAGCTGCGCTTCGCCATCCG
>CAZGSW010000145.1:0-11985 GCA_964528635.1 uncultured Rhodoplanes sp.
TTCTCGGCGCGGATCGCCCGCAACACCCAGATCGTGCTGCAGCAGGAAAGCGGCACCACGCGGATCGCCGATCCGTGGGGCGGCTCGTACTACGTGGAGCGGCTGACACAGGAGATCGCCGCGAAGGCCTGGGGCCACATCCAGGAGGTGGAGGCGCTCGGCGGCATGGCGAAGGCGATCGAGGCCGGCATCCCGAAGCTGCGCATCGAGGAGGCCGCGGCCCGCACCCAGGCGCGGATCGACGCCGGCCAGCAGTCGGTGATCGGCGTCAACAAGCACCGGCCGGAGAGCGAAACGCCGATCGAGGTTCTCAAGGTCGACAACTCCGCGGTGCGCACGCTCCAGCTCGACAAGCTGGCGCGGCTCCGCAAGGAGCGCGACCCCGAGGCGCTGAAGCAGGCGCTCGACGCGCTGACGCGGGGCGCCTCCGGCGGCAACGCCAACCTGCTGGCGCTCGCGGTCGACGCGGCGCGCGCCAAGGCCACGGTCGGCGAGATTTCGGCTGCGATGGAAAAGGTGTTCGGCCGCCACCGCGCGGAGATCAAGTCGATCTCCGGCGTGTTCAAGCGGGAGATGGGCATGAGCGACGCCGTGAAGCGCGTGCAGGGCATCGTCGAGCGGTTCGAGGCCGACGAGGGCCGCAGACCCCGCATCCTGGTCGCCAAGATCGGCCAGGACGGCCACGACCGCGGCCAGAAGGTGATCGCCTCGGCGTTTGCCGATCTCGGCTTCGACGTCGATATCGGGCCGCTGTTTGCGACGCCGTCGGAGGCGGCGCGTCAGGCCATCGAGAACGACGTGCACATTCTCGGCGTGTCGTCGCTCGCCGCCGCGCACCTGACGCTGGTGCCCGAGCTGAAATCCGAACTGGCGAAACAGGGCCGGCCCGACATCATGATCGTGGTCGGCGGCGTGGTGCCGCAGCAGGATCACGACGCACTGGTGAAGGCGGGCGCCGAGGCGATCTTCCCGCCCGGCACCGTGATCGCCGACGCGGCCGAGCAACTGCTCGGCAAGCTCAACGCACGACTGGGCCACACCAGCGAAGCGGCGGAGTAGCGCGGCAGGCCGCATCGCCGGCACGCCGGCGGCGCAACCGTGCCGCGATGGCACCGTTGTGTGCTATTCTTCCGGCATGACCCGCGAGGAGATCATCGAACGGCTGCGCTCGACCGCGCCCGCCCTCAAGGCGGAGGGCGTGACCGGACTTGCCATCTTCGGCTCGCGTGCCCGCGGCGACGCACGCGATGACAGCGACCTGGATGTGCTGGTCGAAATCGACGAAAGCAGACGGCTTTCTCTTCTCGATATAATCGACATTGAACACCTCATCCAAGATCTGACGGGCATTCCAACCCAGATCGAGATGCGCCGCTCGATCGAGCCGCGATTCGCTCGACGGATTGCCGACGATGTGATCAAGGTGTTCTGACGTGCCGCCCACTCTCTCCGACCGCCTTAGCCATATCCTCGAAGCCATCGACACCGTTCAGTCCAGCCTCAAGGGCAAGACCCGGCACGACTTTGAGCGCGACAGGTTCCTTCGGCTTGCGGTTGAACGCGCGTTTGAAATCATCAGCGAAGCATCGCGACACATTCCGGAAAGCACCAAGGTCACCGAGGACCACATCAATTGGACCGCGATGGCCGCACTCGGCAATCGCTTGCGGCACGCCTATCACCGGATCGACGCCGGACTTCTCCTGGAAATCGCCATCCGCGACCTGCCCCCGCTCAAGGCCTTCGCCAAACGCATCGTGCGCGAGGACCGATGACGGCATTTCGCATCGCCGCGGCCGCGCTGACAGCCGCCACGCTGGGCTGGTCCGGCCCGGCATGGGCTCAGGCCAGGCCCGACATCGACATCAAGACGGACCACGCCGAGATCACCGTCGACATCGACGAGAAGCTGCGCGCGTGGCCTGCGCTCGTGGCCGACAGCCTTGCCGAAGGCCGCCGCTGGGCCGCAAGGTCCCGCGCCGAGGCCGACAAGGCCTCGAAGGAGATGCCGGAGCTCTTCAAGGTCGCCCCGCGCTGGACGTTCGAGCGCATCTATTCGTTCCGCTCCATCGTCGCCGGCCGCTACGTCAGCGTGATCCGCCACGACGGCACGTTCTCCGGCGGGGCGCATCCCAATTCGCGTTACGACACGATCCTCTGGGACGACAAGGAGAAGAAGCGGATCAGCATGCGTCCCTTCTTCAAGGAGACCGCCGACAACGGACCGGCGATGACGCTGCTGGCCGGATTGATCCGTCATCGGGTCGCGATCGCGAAGCTCGCGCGCGCGAACGAGGGCGGGAAAGAAACCGACAGGGATCGCCGCACGCCCGAGCAATACGCCGCGCAGGACGAATGGACGATCCGGCAGGTCAGGCCGACACTGATCGGACTCGGGCCGATCACGCTCGCCCCGTCGACCATCAAAGGCAGAAGCTCCGGGCTGACGGTTCACTTTTCACGCTACGACGTCGATGCCTACGCCGCAGGCGAATACACCGTGTTCGTGCCGTGGACGGCGTTCAAGGCGCACCTCTCGCCAGAAGGGCTGGCGATATTCGGCGGCGAGCGGCCAAAAGCCGACGCCGACGCGCACTAGGGGAACTCATGGCCGCCGCCGATATCTCCGACCTTGTTCGCAGTGTTCGCGACGGAGATCGTGCCGCGCTGGCGCGCGCCATCACGCTGATCGAGAGCAAACGGAGCGACCATCGCAAGAAGGCGCAGCAGCTCGTGCAGGATCTGCTGCCGCACACCGGAAAGGCGTTCCGCGTCGGCATCACCGGGGCGCCCGGGGTCGGCAAATCAACCACCATCGATGCGATCGGCACGTATCTCACCGGCAGGGCCCACAAGGTTGCCGTGCTGGCGGTCGATCCGTCGTCGACGCGGACCGGCGGCTCCATCCTCGGCGACAAGACCCGCATGGCCCGGCTCGCCGTCGATCCCAATGCCTTCGTGCGTCCGTCGCCCTCGTCCGGAACGCTCGGCGGCGTCGCCGCGAAGACCCGCGAAACGATGCTGCTGTGCGAAGCCGCAGGCTATGACGTGATCCTGGTCGAGACGGTCGGGATCGGCCAGTCGGAAACTGCGGTCGCCGACATGTCGGATTTCTTCCTCGCGCTGATGCTGCCGGGCGCCGGCGACGAATTGCAGGGCATCAAGAAGGGCGTGGTCGAGCTGGCCGACATGATCGCGGTCAACAAGGCCGACGGCGACAATCTCAAGCGCGCGCAGGCGGCCGCGGCCGAGTATCGGGCGGCGCTGCACATTCTGGTGCCGCGCTCACCGGACTGGTCGCCGCCGGTGCTCACCTGCTCCGGCCTGACCGGCGAGGGCATCGCCGATCTGTGGGACCTGGTGGTGCGGCACCGCGAAACCATGCAGCGCAACGGCGAACTGGTGCAGCGGCGGCGCGAACAGCAGGTGAAATGGCTCTGGAGCATGCTGGAGGACCGCATAGCCTCGCGGCTGCGCTCCGATCCCCGCCTGCGGGCGCGTCTGCCGGCGATCGAATCTGCGGTGGCAGCCGGCACGCTGTCCCCCACCCTGGCGGTCGAGGAGATAGCGGGCACACTCGGATTGTAGCGTGGTTAACGAAGTGTGATGCGCGTTGTCACGACCCGTTTCATCTTTGGTAAATAGTGCACGCTTAGGCTGTGTTTTACGAATGGAACTCTGGCGCGGAACATGAGCGGCGAAAAGCGAAAGAACCATCGGCAGACCCTGAAGTATCCTGCCAAAATCGACGCCGGAACTGGCGAAACACCGATCAACTGCATGCTCACCGACGTTTCGGCGACCGGCGTGCGGGTGGCCGTCGAGTTTCCCGACCTGGTGCCCGAGTATTTCTCGCTGCTGCTGGCCCCGGAGCACTCGGTCATGCGCCGCTGCAAGGTGATCTGGCGCGAGGGCAGCATCGTCGGCGCCGAATTCGTGAAAGCCGCGGACTTCAAGGCCGTGACACGAAACACCGCCGACAGCGACGCTTCGGTGGCCTGAGCGGCTGCGCTGTCCCGGCTTTCCCGCTGCGGCACGTCCGTATCGTTAACGAATTCGCCTCGCCGTCCGAATTGTGCCGGACCGGCACATAACTCCTGGCCCAGAACTTGAAGCCCCCTCTCCGATTCGCATTCGGAGATGGCAATGGAAGTCGATCGCAGGCGCCTCATCGTATTGTCCGCACTGGGCGGAGCCGTGCCCGCGGCGAGCCTTGCCTCGCCCGCGGCGGCTGCCCCGCTTGCCGCGTTCGGCGTCGATGCGACCTCGCTCGGCGTGCGTGCCGGCCGTGGCGCCGAACAGACCAACATGCTGCAGTCGGCGATCGACCAGACCGCCGGCGCGCGCGTGCCGCTCATGCTCGGGCCGGGCGAATACCGGACCGGCACTCTGTATCTGCCGGCCGGCGCCCAGATCGTCGGCGTCCGCGGCGCCACGCGGCTGATCTTCTCCGGCGGAGCCGCGGTTATCGTCGCACGCAGCGCCGACCACGTGACGCTCTCCGGGCTGACCATCGACGGTGCCGGCAAGCCGCTGCCCGAAGGGGCGGCGCTGGTCGAGGCGGTGCAATCCAGGAACTTCCGTCTGATCGACTGCGAACTGGTGCGGTCCAGCGGCAACGGCGTGTCGCTCGAGGCGGTCGAGGGCGTCATTGCCGGCAATACCGTATCGGGCGTCGCCAGCGCCGCGATCTTTTCACGCGACGCACGCGGTCTGTCGATCCAGAACAACGTGGTGCGCAACGCCGCCAACAACGGCATCCTGGTGTGGCGATCGACCAAGGGCGACGACAGCACGCTCATCGCCGACAACCGGATCGAGAGCATCGCGGCCAAACGCGGAGGATCCGGCCAGAACGGAAATGCGATCAACGTGTTTCGCGCCGACAACGTCATCGTCCGCGGCAACCGCATCAAGGACGTGGCGTTCACCGGCGTGCGCGGCAACGCCGCTTCGAACCTTCAGGTGACCGGCAACACCATCTGCAACGCCGGCGAGGTGGCGATCTATTCGGAATTCGGCTTCGAGGGCGTCGTGATCGCCAATAACACGGTGGATGGCGCGGCGCTCGGCATCTCGGTGACCAACTTCAACGAAGGCGGGCGGCTGGCTGTCGTGCAGGGCAACCTGATCCGCAACCTCAAGAGCAAGCGTCCGGCCGGCACCGATCCGAACGATCTCGCCGGCGTCGGCATCGCCGTCGAGGCCGATGCGTCGGTGAACGGCAACGTGGTCGAGAATGCGCCGACCGCCGGCATCAGCCTGGGCTGGGGACAATATCTGCGGGACGTTTCGGTGGTCGGGAACATCGTGCGCGGCTCGGGCTATGGCGTATCCGTGTCGGTGGCAAACGGAGCGGGCACGGCAGTGATCGCCGGGAACCTGATCGCGGGCGCGATGCGCGGCGCGATCGTGGGCATGGACTATGCCCGTGCGGTGACCGGCGACCTCAACAAGGAGCCGACCCGGTTCGCCCAGCTTCAGATCAGCAGCAACCGCACGCGCTGACCCGCCGGCGTCCGCAACGCGATAACCGCCGGGCATCGCCACAGCGCCCGGCGCGACTTTCGCCCTGGCATCCTGCGGTGCTAGCATCCGCCCGCCGGTTGGCGGCAGGAATTTTGCGGGGCGAGTGTGAGCGGTCTTTCCGGCGCAAATATCATTCAGCAACTGAAATCGAGCGGAATTGAATTCGTCGTTTCGGTCCCCGACATCACCACGGCGGCGGGGCTGTTGTCGCCGCTCGAAAAGCTCGAAGAGCCGCGCCTGATCCGGGTCTGCAAGGAGGACGAGGGCGTCGGCATCTGCGCCGGCCTCGCGCACACCGGAAAGCGCGCCGTCCTGATGATCCAGCAGACCGGCCTGCTCGACTCCATCAACGCGGTCCGCGGCGTCGCGGTGGAATACTCGCTGCCGATCTGCATGCTGGTCGGCCTGCTCGAGAAGGAACCGGACGTGCGTCCGCGCGAATCGAAGCGCTACGGAGTCCGCATCGTCGAGCCGATCCTCGATGCCATGGGGGTCGACTATCACGAGATCGAGGACGAAGCCGACATCGCCAGGATCGGACCGGCGATCGACGCCGCCTACGGCCAGTCGAAACCCGTCGTGCTCCTGATCGGCCGGAGGCCGCAGCCATGATGAACCATCGCAAATGCTTCGAGGCGCTGGTGCGTCACGTCCGAGACGACGACATCGTGCTGCCGGTCTATTCGTCGGCGTTCGAGTGGCTCGATGTGCGGCCGGGCCCGCTCAACTACACGGCGCACGGCGCGATGGGGCTCGCCTCGTCGCACGGGCTCGGACTGGCGCTGGGGCGCCCGGACCGGCGCGTCATCGTGCTTGACGGCGACGGCAGCCTCTTGATGAACATCGGCACGCTGGTCACGACCGCTTCGATCGCGCCGAAGAATTTCTATCATTTCGTCTGCGAGAACGGCACCTACGAGGCCAACGGCGGCCATCCGATCCCGAACAAGGGCAAGGTCAGCTTCGCCGGCATGGCGCGCGCCGCCGGCTACGGCAGCGTGCACGAGTTCTCCGAGCTGGCGAACTTCGAGCAGCAGATCGGCGCGCTGCTTGCCGAAACCGGGCCGGTGTTCGGCGTGCTCAGGGTCGAGCCGCTGCCGCAGAAGCGCGACTATTCGCGCATCCACGGCCCGGCCGTCCGGCAGGCCTTCAAGGAGGCGATGAAGCAAAGCTGACCGTCACCATCCTCCGGCGCGCGGACTTCGAACCAGTCGACCGACCTCATCCTGAGGAGCCCGCCCCGCAGCGCGTCAACGCGCGTCTTCGACGCGCCATGGCGGGCGTCTCGAAGGATGGGGTCGCCACCAACGCGCCAGCAGGCTCAGCCGATCCCAGTCGCCCGCGATCAGCGTCTGCTTGTCAGTTCCGGCTGACCGCCTTCCTGGCGCGGTCTACCACCGCCGGGGGCACCGCCGACAACCGGGCGATCAGCGAAGTCACCTCCTCGCCGCTCATCGGATCGATGTCGATCTTGGCCTTGGCCGCATCGTCCAGGAACTTCCGATCCTTCATGGTTGCGGCAAGCGCATCGCGCAGCGCCCTGGTCCGCACTTCCGGCTGGCCCGGCGGCGACACATAGACCCGGCCCAGCGCCTGCGCGCCGAAAATCAGGCCGAACACCTGCTTGTCCTCATCGGTCCTGGCGTAGGTGTTGATGTCGGGCAGGCCCTTCAGCTCGGGATGCGGCTTGCCGCTGAGCTGGATCACCGGCTTGAAGTCGCCGGAGCGATACTCGTCGCCCCAGAACGACTTGATGGTGGAGAGCGGCAGGCCGCAGATGCCGTGCACCTCGCCGCGGTTCATCGCCAGCTTCACCTCGGCAGAGCCCTTGTAGCCGTACACCACCTTGAGCTTGGCGCCGACCAGATTGCGCACCGCCTGCGCGAAGGTGCCGAGCGGACCGGTGGCGCCGGTGGCTCCGAACACGACCTCCTTGTTGAGCAGGTCCTCGAACCTGGCGACGCCCGAGGCCTTGGTGACTCCGCAGGTTCCGACGCTGTCCTCCATGTTTCCGATCCAGTTGAGCTTCGCCGGCTCGTACTGCGCCTTGGCGTTGCCGAACACCGGCTCGAACGCCACCGTGTGCACGAAGGTCGCCATCACGGTGCCGTCCTTCGGCGCCACGTTGGCAAGCCAGTTGGCGGCCGAGACGCCGCTCGCGCCCAGCATGTTCTGCACGACCACGCTCGGATTGCCGGGGATGTGCCGCCCGAGGTGTGGCGCCATCGCGCGGGCATAGATGTCGAAGCCGGTTCCGACCTGGTGGCCGACCATGACGGTGACGGTCTTGCCCTTGTAGAAATCCGCCAGTTCGTTGCCCGCGGCCGGCGAGAAAGCCAGCAGCACGGTCGCGGCGCCAAGCCAGTATGCCTGTTTCATGTGTTCCTCCCCTGTCGGCGCGAACCCTAGCACAGGCGAACCGCCACACGAGACCGGCGCCGCCGTCGCGCCGGGCCATGCGGGACGGCCCACTACACGCGGAATTCCGCGATCCCTGCGACCGACTTGGTGGGCGGACGCTTCGGCGTTTCCTCGGTGCCGTTCGCGTAGGTGTACGCGGCCGCCGGACGGGCCATCGAACGGTCCCACCACTCCATCATGCGCGGAAACCTCGCGCGCTCGAGCCGGCCGGGATAGATCTCCGAGATCCGGTGCACGATCGCGAGCATGCTGATGTCGCCAAGCGAATAGTCGTTCCCGGCGAGCCACGGTCCGCGGCCGGCGAGTTCCTCTTCCATGCGTCCGAACACGAACACGACGTTATCGAGCGCCGCATCGAGCTGCTGCTGCGAATAGCCGCCCACGGTCAGGATACGCCAGCGCTCCCGCTTGTCCGGCACCGGCGTTGCCGCGAGCATGATCGCCTTGTCCTGCGGCGACAGATCGTCGACGCTCGTTTGCAGCATCTTCGCATGCGTCAACCGTGCAAGCTGCAGATGGATCTCGTCGGCGGTCCATGCCCAGTACCGCATCCGCGCCCGCGCGACCGGATCGTCCGGCCGCAGCGGCGGCAGCGGAAACGCGTCGTCGATATATTCGTTGATGCAGAAAGAATTGATGATCGGCGTGCCGTCGTGCACCAGGGTCGGCACCACGCCGTTCGGATTGAGCCTGAGATAGTCCGGACTGAGGTTCTCGTAACGCCAGAGTTCGACGTAGCGGCTCCTGTAGGCGAGTCCCTTCTCGCGAAGACAATGCCGGACCTGCTTCGAGCAGGTGGTCAGGCCGCTGTGATAGAGCTCGAGCAAGGCAGACCTCCCGAATTCGTTGTTCTGATCCGAAAAGTCCCCATCATTTGCCGGCACCGGTCAAGAGCCGATGTCTCACCATGCGATACAAGCGCCTCATTATTTGGATGGTGCCTGTCCCGCCCGGAGTCTAGATTCGGAAGCGCAAATCAAAAGGCAAAAAGCCGAAAGCAAAACTAGGGAGGATCTGGAAATGACGTTCCGGTTCATGAACCGGTGCATGGGCGCGATCGCTCTGGCAACCGCACTCGCACTTCCTGCATCAGCGCAGACCTATCCGCAGAAGCCGATCCGCATGGTCGTTTCGATCGCGGCCGGCAGCCTCACCGACGTGATCATGCGCGCCGCGGCCAACGAGCTTGGCCCGAGGCTCGGACAGCCGGTCATCATCGAGAACCGCGGCGGCGCCGCCGGCATCCCGGGCGCGCAGGCCTGCGCGCAGTCGGCCGGCGACGGCTACACGATCTGCGTCGTGTTCCACAACCAGCTCTCGTTCAACCCGGTGATGTTCAAGAACCTGCCCTACGACGCCGACAAGGACCTGAACCTCGTCACCCGGCTGTTCTTCCTGATTGAATCGCTCGCGGTCCATCCGTCGCTTGGCGTCAACACTGTGGCCGAGTTGAAGGCACTTGCGCAGGCGAAAAAGGGCGCGTTGAACTGGGGCACGCTCGGCGCCGGGTCCGCGCCCGAACTGTTCCTGAAGTGGATCAACAATCAGTGGGGCACGCAGATCGTCGGCATCCCGTATCGCGGCGGCGGCCCGATGGCGCAGGCGGTCGCGGCAAACGAGGTGCAGGTCGCAGGCGTCGGGCTCGGCAACTTCCTCGGTCTCGCCGAAGGCGGCAAGGTCAAGATCATCGCCGTCTCCGCGCCGAAGCGTTCGCTGCTCGCGCCCAACACGATGACGTTCGCGGAGTCCGGCCTTGGCGGCTATCCGCAGAAGGGATGGTGGGGCCTCGCCACGCCCAAGGGCACGCCGCAGCCAATCCTCGACCGGCTCAACACCGAGTTCGTCAAGCTGTTCAGCGAGCCGAAGTTCGTCGCGTTCCTGGAGAAGCAGGCGGTGGTGCCGGCTCCGACCTCGGCGAAGGAGTTCGTCGAGTTCGTGAAGCAGGACCGCGTGCACGCAGCCAACCTGTTCAAGCTGGCGAATACGCCGATGAAGGAGTACCAGGCTCCGGCGCCCAAATAGATTGCGGCTCAGGGGCGGTCGGCACGGATGCCGGCCGCCCGCCTCGATGCCGTTCCGGCCTCCGGACAGTCGGCCGGACGAGACGCTTCAACATTGCGCGATCGCGGGTCGTCAGGAAGGACGCGCGCGATCGCCGCCACGACCACGACCACCGCGGCACGCCCCACGCTATCGTCGCTATTTACCGGAATGCCGCGACCGGAAACCGGGCTGTCCATCTGTAAAGTTTTGTAATGCGCCGCCTTGCGAACTTGCCACAGTTCGGTCCGCGTTCCATTTATATTCGACCGCCATGCCCGATGCTGCCACCCCTTCCCGCCCCTGCAAGCGCCGCGCCCTGATCTGGGCGTTTGTCGCCATCTTCCTTCTTCCGGTGTTCACCGCCGCCGGCGCGCTGGCGTATCGAGGCGGGCCGCCGCATTGGGGGCAATGGGATCGCTCGGTGACCAGCCAGTTCCCGCCGGCGGCGACGCATCCCGACGCCCGCATCATGGTGATGACCGGGCGCACCCGCGGCTGGAAGGGCGTGCTGGCGGTGCATTCATGGATCGTGGTCAAGGGCGAGAACGAGTCCGCGTGGCGGCGCTACGACGTGGCCGGCTGGGGCAGCCCGGTGCGGATGAACTGGTGGCCACCCGATCTGTGGTTCGGCAGCCACGGCGAGGTGGTGCTCGACATCAGGGGCCGGCAGGCGCAGGCGCTGATCCCCCGCATCGATGCCGCGATCAAGAGCTACGCATACTCGGAGTACGGCGACTACCGGATGTGGCCGGGACCGAACAGCAATTCTTTCATCGCCGCGGTGCTGCGCGCCATTCCCGAGGCCGGTGCGACGCTGCCGCCGAACGCGATCGGCAAGGACTACCGGCCCTGGCCCTACCTCGGGCTGACCGACAGCGGCACCGGATTCGAGGCGAACCTCTGGGGCGTGCTGGGCGTCAAGCTCGGCTGGGTCGAAGGGCTCGAGTTCAATGTGCTCGGCCTCGTCGCCGGTCTCGACGTGCGAAGTCCGGCGCTGAAGGTGCCCGGCTACGGCCGCATCGGTCTCGACAACACTGCGACGGCCGGCACGCGGCTCCAGTCAAGCCGCGCTCTCGGAGGAGCCTGACCGCTACGCCAGCCGCAGCAGCGCGAGCCCCACGAGGATCATCAGCGCGGCGCCGACCCGGTTGGCGCGCAGCGGCTCCTTGAGCAGAACCACGGCGATGATGGCGCCGAACAGCACGCTGGTCTCGCGCAGCGCCGCAACCACCGCGATCGGCGCAACCGTCATCGCCCAGATCGCGATGGAATAGGAAATCACCGCCATGACGCCGCCGCCCAAACCGATCTTCCAATGCGGCAGCATCGCCCCGATCACGGCGGGGCCCCGCCGCACCAGCGCGTAGGCCAGCACCACCGGCGCGATGCCGACGAACAGCAGGCACGAATAGGCATTCGCCATGCCCGGCCCCGCGGCCCGCGCTCCGATTCCGTCGACCACCGAATAGGCGCAGATCGTCACCGCGGTGAACAGCGCGGCGCCCACCGCCCGCCGGTCGAGCGCCGCGATGTCGCGCCCGCCGCGCAGCGACAGCAGCAGCACGCCGGCGGCGAGCAGCACGATGCCGCCCCACCCCGCAAGCCCGAGCCGCTCGCCGACCAACAGCGTGGTCGCGAGCGCCGTCATGAGCGGCGCGCTGCCCCGCGCGATCGGATAGACCTGACCGAGATCGCCGTGACGATAGCTCTCGATCAGCCCGGCGAAATAGAACAGGTGGATGACAATGGACGCCGCGAGCCACGGCCACGAAGCCGGCGCCGGAATGCCGGCGAACGGAACGAACGGCAGCGCCACCGCGCCGGCGCCGAGCCCGATCAGGACGGTGGTGGCGAGCGGATCGAGCGTGCGCTTGATGCTGGCGTTCCAGCCGGCATGACAGGCCGCGGCAAAAAGAACGGCGGCAAAGACAAACGCGTCCATCAGCGCGTCTTGCCCCGCTCCTTGCCCCGCTCCGCAAGCTGTCGGTCGTA
>CAZGSW010000146.1:0-11773 GCA_964528635.1 uncultured Rhodoplanes sp.
CACAAGGAAGACATCTGCTACGCCACCACCAACCGCCAGGAGGCGGTGAAGCGCGTGGCACCCCGGGTCGACGCCCTGGTCGTGGTGGGGGCGCCGAATTCGTCGAACTCCCGCCGTCTGCAAGAAGTCGCCGAACGCGAGGGCTGCCCCTATTCGGTGCTTGTGCAGCGCGCGGCCGAGATCGACTGGTCCCGGTTCGAGAATGTCAAAACGCTCGGCGTCACCGCCGGCGCCTCGGCGCCCGAGGTGCTGGTCGAGGAAATTCTCGACGCCTTCGCCGAGCGCTACACCCTGAACGTGGAAACCGTTTCGGGCGCCGACGAATCGGGAATGTTCTTCCCGCTGCCGCGGCATCTGCGCGAGCGCGCGACCGCCTGATTTTCGCACACGCCTGCCCTGCCCCCTTGACGGAGCCCCCCGCGGCAGGGCCGTACTAGGGCATGGCCGTTTACACGGACGTCGCAGCGGAAGACCTCGCCAAATTCCTCTCCGGCTACGAGCTGGGGGAGTTGCTGTCCTATAAGGGCATTGCCGAAGGCGTCGAGAATTCCAACTTCCTGGTCCACACCGCAACCGGCCACTACATCCTCACGCTTTACGAAAAACGCGTCTCCGCTGCCGACGTGCCGTTCTTCCTCGCCCTGATGGAGCATCTGGCGGCGCGCGGCATCAATTGTCCTCAACCCGTCAGGGCACGAAGCGGAGCCACCCTCGGCACGCTTTGCGGCCGCCCGGCCGCCATCGTCACCTTCCTTGACGGCATGTGGCTGCGCCGCCCCGACCCGAGGCACTGCTACGCACTCGGTGTGGCCCTCGCAAAAATGCATCTCGCGGGTCTCGACTTCCCGCAGCAGCGGCGCAACGCGCTGTCGCTCGACGGCTGGCGGCAATTGCAGCAGCAGACTGCGGAGCGGGCCGATAGCGTTCAGCCGGGACTTGCCGCAATGATCGAGCAGGAGCTGGCGCATCTGGAGCGGCATTGGCCGCAAGGGTTGCCGAGTGGCGTGATCCATGCCGACCTGTTTCCCGACAACGTGTTCTTTCTCGGCAACTCGCTGTCCGGGCTGATCGATTTCTATTTCGCGTGCACGGACATGCTCGCCTACGATGTCGCGATCTGCCTGAACGCCTGGTGCTTCGAGCCCGACCATTCCTACAACGTCACCAAAGGCCGCGAACTGCTGCTGGGCTACATGCGCACGCGCGCCCTGTCGGACGTCGAACTCGACGCCATGCCGCTGCTGGCGCGCGGTGCGGCGCTCCGCTTTCTGCTGACGCGGCTGACGGACTGGCTGAACAAGCCCGAAGGCGCGCTGGTGCGGCCCAAGAACCCGGTCGAATACTTCCGCAAGCTGCGCTTTCACCAGACCATCACGAGCATCCGCGACTACGGCGTCCTCCCGGAAGGAGCAAAGGCGTGACGGACAAGCCGCACGTCATCGTCCACACCGACGGCGCCTGTTCCGGCAATCCGGGCCCCGGCGGCTGGGGCGCGATCCTGACCTATGGCGAGCACGAGAAAGAGCTGAAGGGCGGCGAGGCGCACACCACCAACAACAGGATGGAATTGATGGGCGCGATCTCGGCGCTCGAAGCGCTGAAAAAGCCGTCGCTGGTCGAACTGCATACCGACTCCAAGTACGTCCACGAGGGCATTTCCAAGTGGATCCACGGCTGGAAGCGCAATGGCTGGCGGACCTCGGACAAGAAGCCGGTCAAGAATGTCGACCTGTGGCAGCGGCTCGATGCCGCGGTCGCCCGGCACGAAGTGCGATGGCACTGGGTCAAGGGCCATGCCGGCCACGAGCTTAACGAGCGCGCCGACCGGCTGGCCGTCGCGGCGATCTCGGATATGCGGGCCGCACAAAAGCCTCGAGCCTGACAATCCGGAAACAACAACGCCGCCATCGCAAGACGATGGCGGCGTGCTTCGCGTTATCGGAGACGCGGACTACAGGCTCTTCATCAGGTTGTCGGCGCCGGAAACCTCGGCCTTGCCGGGCGCATCCTCGACGTTCAGGGTCTTCACCACCCCATCGTCGACCACCATGCAATAGCGCTGGGAGCGGACACCAAGGCCGCGCTCGGTGAGATCCGCGGTGAGATCAAGCGCCTTGGCAAACATCGCGCTGCCGTCGGCCAGGAATTCGATGGCATCGGCGCTCGAAGCCTTCTTCCACGCGCCCATGACGAACACGTCGTTGACGCCCGTAACCGCGATGGTGTCGATGCCCTTTGCCTTGATGGCGTCGGCATTCTTCACGAATCCCGGCAGGTGATTGTTGTTGCACGTCGGTGTAAACGCGCCGGGGACTGCGAAAAGAACGACCTTTTTGCCCTTGAATATCTCATCGGTCGTCCTGGGCTTGGGACCCTCGGCAGTCATCACAGTGAAGGTTGCGTTGGGCAGACGGTCACCGACCTTGATAGCCATGTCTCGATCCTCTCGCATGATTATGGTTGGCACGCATTGTGCGGACATACGGGCGCACAAATTACCGTGCCGGGCGGATTAGTCGAGACGAAATACGGCCTCGACGGCCTGATCCACGGTCGTCGCCGTCAGCCGGACGGCGGCACCTTCGGGTTTTGCTCCCGAAGGAAGGCCATCGAGTTCGAATGCGAAGCGTCTTGTTCCCGGAGCGCCGCCCTGCACGGCCGCCGGAAGCGGCAGTGCCCATTCGGCGGTTGGGCCCTCCGCAAACAAATCGACGTTGCTCGCCGCTGGTGCGACCACCTCCACGAAGACCTGCGGCTTTCCGGAGGCGTTGTCGCGCCAGACCTTACGAATGGCCAGCGGGCCCGCATCACCCGCAGACTGTCGCCTGGGCACACGCGCTTCCGCTTCACGGATATCGGTTTCGTGCTTCCCGGCCTTGCCGCTCAGGGAAAGTTCGGCCTTGCCCTTGGCGGGAACGCAAAGGCTCTCGCAAACCGCATAGTCCAGATTGAGCCGCAGCCGAACCGGCTTCGAGGCATCCTGCGGCACAACGCGCAGCGGGAAAATGACGCTGCCCTTGTAGCCGATCGAGATGCCGCCTCCGTCCTCGAACCGTACCGGCGCCGGCCATAAAACCGTCGCCGATTTGACATTGTCCGATCCGGCAAAGTCGAACATCGGCGGCACACCGGCGTCTCCCGGATAACGCCAGTAAGTCTTCCAGCCGGGCTGCAGTTTGATCTCCGCTCCCGCGCGGAACACGGGGGACCCGCCTTCTTGCTGAGCGCCTGCGCCGATCAGGCGCACTGCGGATCGCGCGTCGTGATTCCACGGCGATGCGTCCGCCGCATTGGCAGGCACGGTGAACACGCTCAACAGAAACGCCGCCGCGAAATTCGGCAAAAATCGGGCGGACGAATCCTGGATCATGTCCAATGTTTAGTAACATGGTCGCAGGCTTGCCACTGAAATCGTCGTGAACGCGTGTTGCAAAGCAACAGGATCGGGGTAACCTCGCCAGCATGCGGCTAACACGTAAAAGCTTGGCGAAAAGTGCGGCGGAGCGTTCAGTCGGTGGCGCCTATCTGGACGGCCAGATGCTGGTGGCAACACCGACGATGGAAGACGAACGTTTCTCCCGTAGCCTGATCTATATCTGCGCGCACTCTTCCGAAGGCGCCATGGGAATCATTGTCAATCAACCGGCAAGGAACATCAGCTTCACCGACCTGCTGGTGAAGCTCGATGTCGTTCCGGCGACAGATCTCATCACGCTGCCGTCGCGTGCCGAGGGGGTGAAGGTCCTCAAGGGCGGGCCGGTCGAAACCGAACGCGGATTTGTGCTGCACTCGGCCGATTTCTTCATCGAGAATTCGACCCTGTCGATCGACCGCGGCATCTGTCTCACCGCCACGCTCGACATCCTCAAGGCGATCGCTCGCGGCAACGGTCCGGCAAGCGCCATTCTGGCGCTCGGCTACGCTGGGTGGGCACCGGGCCAGCTCGAAGAAGAAATCAATCACAATGGCTGGCTGCACTGCGCGGCGGACACCGAGCTCCTGTTCGGAACCAACATCGAAGCGAAATACGGTCGCGCCCTGGAGAAAATAGGCATCCGTCCCGGCATGCTGTCCAGCGAAGTCGGCCACGCCTGATCGCTCTCAAGGACTACTGAGCGGCTTCCATCTGCTCGCTGAGCAAAAGCTCGCGGGCTGCCTCGACCGACATCGGTTCGCCGAACACGAAGCCCTGCGCGTATTCGCAGCCGAGTTGATAAAGCTCCACTGCATCGGAGTCGGTTTCCGCGCCCTCCGCGACCACGTCCATGCCGAGGTCGTGCGCCAAAGCGATGATGGATCGCAAAATCACCGGCCGGGTGCCCTTGTTCGTCATCCGGACGAACGACTTGTCGATCTTGATGGTGTCGAACGGAAACCGCTGCAGGTAGGCGAGCGACGAGTGCCCGGTACCAAAGTCATCGAGTGCAAGGCCTGCGCCCAGCTCACGCATCCGGGCCAGGAGCTGCGCGGTGTGTTCCGGATTCTCCATCACGAGAGATTCGGTCATTTCGAGCTTGAGCGTGCCGCGCGCCAGCGCCGAGCGCGAAAGAACCGTACGCAGATCGTGGATGAGGTCCTGCCGGAGAAGCTGCTGCGACGATACGTTGACGCTGGCGAACAGTGGCTCCCGCCGGCGGATGCTGCGCTGCCAGGCGCTGAGCTGCCGGGCGGTGCGCTCCAGCATGAACAGGCCGAGGTCGACGATCAGACCGATCTCCTCGGCAATGTTGATGAACTCCGAAGGAGACATGCGCCCCATCTTCGGATGGTCCCAGCGCGCCAGCGCCTCGAACCCCGCAACCGACCGGTCCTCGAGCCGCACGATCGGCTGATAGAGGATCGTTATTTCCTCGCGCTCCAGCGCGCGGCGCAGCTCCGATTCCAGCGTCAGACGGTCGGTCTTGCGGGCCCGCATCGCCGGCTTGAACACCTCGATACGATCACCGCCGATCCGCTTGGCGTGATACATCGCAAGCTCGGCGTCCTTGACCAGTTCCTCGGTCCGGTGGGTCTGGCTGTCCGACAGCGAGAGACCTATCGACGCGGTCAGGAAGATCTCGCGATCGTTGAACGTGATCGGTGCACGCAGTGTCTTGCGGACCGTCTCAGCGAATGAAATCAGCCGGTTGGGCTCACGCTCGGACAGAACGATCATCGCGAACTGGTCGCCGGCCAACCGCGCCAGCGTGTCCTGCGGCTTGAGAAGCCGCGACAGGCGGCGGGCAAGAGTCAGCAGAATCGAGTCGCCGATCGCCATGCCGACGGAGTCGTTGACCTGCTTGAACCGGTCCAGATCGATGACCACCACCGTGCACTTGATAGCGGGGTCGCCCTTGGCAAGACCGAGCACGGCCTCAAGCCGGTCGATAAATAGCTGACGGTTCGGCAGTCCGGTCAGGTTGTCGTGAACGGCATCATGCAGCAGCCGCTCCTCCGCGGTCTTGAATTCGGTCACGTCGGTCAACGTACCCACGAGACGCACCACCTCACCGTCCGATCCGACCACGGGACGCGTCTTGAGCGCGAACCACAGATAGTTGCCGTCCGGTGTCCGCAGGCGGAAGTCCTGCACCAGCCGTCCACGGCGCTGCTCCAGCACGCTGTCGAGCGAGGCCCGAAAGCGGTCGCGGTCCAGCGGGTGCAGCACTTCGAGCCATCGGGAAGCGGGCCCTTCGAGGGTGCCGCGCTTCAGTCCCAGCAGCAGTTCCGTTTCCGGACTGGTGTAGACGCGGTCGGATGACACGTCCCAGTCCCAGATCATGTCGCCGGCGCCGGTCAGTGCCAGCGCGCGGCGTTCGACGTCGGAAACGATATTGTGCGTGATACCGCCGGCGAACGCATGCTGCATGACCGTGAAGCCGATCAGCATGACGATAAGCACGAGGCCGCCAAGCAGCGCAGGGCCGACGATGTCGTTGGTCACCCAGCCGGTCACCGTAAGGATCGCGGCGACGGTCCAGATCAGCAGCAGGAACCAGGTCGGGATCAGGAGCACTGCGCGATCGAAGCCATGCGTCGAGAGGTAGACCACCAGGGCGAAGCCGAGGAAGGCCACCCCCGCCAGCGAGATGCGCGCAATGCCTGACGCAATAGCGGGGTCAAACAGCGCAAGCGCCACCAGAGCGGCGAGCCCGGCAAGCCAGGCCAGCGTGATGTGCATGTAGCGAACATGCCAGCGGCCGAGATTGAGATAGGCGAACAGGAACACCAGCAGCGTTGCAGCGAGAATTGCCTCGCCGGAGGCGCGCCATATCCGTTCGGCGCCGGCGCTCATGTCGAACACCTTGGCCCAGAAGCCGAAGTCGATTCCGATATAGACCAGAACCGCCCAGCCGAGCGCGGCGGCAGCGGGGAACATCACACTGCCCTTGACCACGAACAGGATGGTGAGGAACAGCGCGAGCAGGCCGGCGATGCCGATGACGATGCCGTGGTACAGCGTGAAGCTGTTGACCTTGTCCTTGTAGGCGTCCGGCTCCCAGAGATAGAGCTGCGGCAGCCGGTCGGTCCGCAGTTCCATGATGTAGGTGATGACGGTGCCCGGATCGAGCGTCACCCGGAAAATGTCCGCGGACGCATCGTCCACCTTGACCGGACGCTCGCCGGACGAGGGCGTGATCGTAACGACGCGCGACAATCCCAGGTCCGGCCAAAGGATGCCCGAGCCGACCATGCGGTACTGCGGCACGACAATCAGCCGGTCGATCTGCTCGTCACCGGTGTTTGCGAGCGCGAAAACAGCCCAGTTGGTCGAGCCCTCGCGGGCGGGCTGCTGCATGCGGCGGACGATGCCATCGGCGCCGGGCGCAGCCGACACCATGATGCGGTCCGTCTCGGTCTTGATGCGATCAGCAGCGCCAGTCAGGTCGATCGCCATAACGTCAGAGCGGACGTTGATCGCCTCGACTGCGTGAACGGGATGCGCATGCGCGAACGCAGCGGCCACAAGCAGCGTGCCGAACGCCACCTTCCGCCAACAACGCAACCGGCGTCCGATCCAGTCCATCGCACCCATGAGGGCGAGTTAAGTCCTTAGGATTATGCCGATTTCACGGCCCGCCGCCCATCCCCACCCATTCCAGTAACCATCGCAGCGGGCGAGCGCAAGTTTTCAGGCTGAAGGCCCGAAAACAGCCTAAACAGCGCCGGAAATGCCCTCAGACCGTCAGCACGATCTTGCCGATGTGCTGGCTGGACTCCATCCGGGCATGGGCGTCGGCGGCCCGATCCAGCGGATAGGTGGAATCGATCACCGGTTTGATCCGGCCGGCCGTTACCAAAGGCCAGACTTTTTCCTCGAGACCCCGCGCGATCGCAGCCTTTTCGGCAACCGTCCGGGGCCGCAGGGTCGAACCGGTGTGGGTCAACCGCTTGTGCATCAGACGCGCAAAGTTGACCGTCGCCTTCGGCCCGGCCGCGAACGACACCTGGGCGATCACGCCCTGGTCGGCAGCGGCCTCATAGTTGCGCTCGACATAATCGCCGCCGACGATGTCCACGATGAGGTTTGCACCGGCGCCACCGGTCGCCTCCTTTGTCGCGGCAACGAAATCCTCAGTCCTGTAATTCACGGCAATGTCGGCACCGAGCTTCCTTGCCGCTTCGCATTTCTCATCCGAACCCGCCGTCGTTACGACTTTCGCGGAGAAGGACTTGGCGAGCATGATCGCGGTCGTCCCGATACCTGACGTTCCGCCATGAACGAGCACCCAGTCGCCGCTCCGCACGGTGGCGCGCATGAACATGTTCTGCCAGCAGGTGAAGAACGTCTCCGGCACTGCCGCTGCCTCCACCATCGACAGCGACGGCGGAACCGGCAGCGCGTGACTCTCGTAGGCGAGGCAGTATTCCGCGTATCCGCCGCCCACCACCAGCGCGCAAACCCTGTCGCCCGGCCTGTACCGCGTCGCTCCTTCGCCAATTCCAACGACCTCTCCGGCGATTTCCAGACCGGGAATGTCGGTCGCTCCCTTCGGCGGCGGATAGGAGCCCTGGCGCTGCCGCACATCGGGCCGGTTCACTCCCGCGGCCACCACTTTGACGAGGATTTCGCCCGCGCCCGGCGGCGTCACCGCCCGCTCCTGCGGCACCAGAACCTCCGGACCGCCGAATTCGCGGATACCGATCACTTTTGCACGGGCGGGCAACGACATGACGACCTCGATCTGGACAATGCGCGCTCTGTTTAGTCGCGCCCCGCAATCGTGACAACCGCACGCGGAACGCTATGATTTCGCCTCAGCACGGGAGGCCGCGATGCCGGCGATCGACGACGACGACAGGCCGAAGAAGAAGATCGCCCACGAGATCGGCCAGGACCTGACGCTGCTGTCGGTCGCAGAGCTCGGCGAGCGCATCGCGCTGCTCAAGGACGAGATCGCGCGCCTCGAAGCCAATATCGCAGGCAAGCAGGCCTCGAAGTCGGCGGCAGATCTGTTCTTCAAGAAATAGGAACCGCTGCGGAACCGGTGCGGCAGCGCGCTCCGGACGCGGATAAAATCCGCGCGGGCGTTAACCCTGAATTAAGCTTTCCCCTTCATTACTGATTTCCGTCCATCTTCATGGACGTCGAGTGGCTCCTGTCCACTCTGTTTGACGCCTCCCTGTTATCACTTTGAGCCGCCGGAAACGGCGGCTCTTTTTTATGTTTGTGCCGTTTCGGGGCAGCGGCCGCGCTGGTTACCATTTTGTAAACTTTGCGGCAGGGTCGCTGGACAGCCTCGCCCTGAGCGGTTTTTATCGACCTCTCAGTGGGGTGAGGCGTTTTGTATGAACGAGAGTACCGCTGACCGGAAAATAGCGGAACCGGTGATGTTCGGCGAGAAACTGGCGGGTTCCGCCGCTTTCGCCGCCTTGTTTCGTGACGGCATGGCCCTGGTGGAGGAGACCGCCGCCTATCTGGACGGGCCGGGGCGCCAGGAATCCAAGAAGCTCGAGCGCAGCGCCGCACTGGCCTACGCCACCGAGAGCATGCGCCTGACCACGCGGCTGATGCAGCTCGCCTCATGGCTGCTGCTGCACCGCGCCGTGAAGGAAGGCGAGATGACGCTTTCCCAGGCCAACAAGGAAAAGAGCAAGGTCAAGCTGTCGGTCGGCGAGCCCGGCGATCCCTCGACGCTGAAGCTGCTGCCTGAGCGGCTGCGCGACCTGATCGACCGCTCGCGCAAGCTGAACGATCAGGTGCGCCGGCTCGACGCGAACATCTACGCGCCGCCGCTGGCGCCCGACAGCACTCCTGCCGTGAGCCCGGTGGAACGCCAGATGGGCTTGCTGAAAGCCGCGTTCGAGCGCTGAACGCTTCGCGCCCGGAAACGAAAAACCCCCGCGACAGGCGGGGGTTTTGCTTTGCGCCGGAAGCGGACGCCTACTTCTTTTCGAGGCCGAGCCCCGCGAACTTCTTCTGGAAGCGCGAAACGCGGCCGCCACGGTCGAGCAACTGCTGATGGCCGCCGGTCCAGGCCGGGTGGGTCTTCGGATCGATATCGAGCTGCAGCACGTCACCCTTCTTGCCCCAGGTCGAACGGGTCGTGAACTCGCTGCCGTCCGTCATCTTGACGGTGATGGTGTGATAGTTGGGATGCAGATCAGCCTTCATTGTCGCATGTCCTGGTCGCACGTCCCGGGGCCGTCTCGGCGGCCGTGGATGTCGTGGATAAAGATTCCGGGCTCTCCTGCGGAGAACCCGCCGGAATTTGCGCGGTTCTATACAGGACAGGAAACAGGGCGGCAAGCCGCTGTTTTCCGGGGGTTTTGCCGCGCACCTCGCGTTGCCAGCCGCCATGGGGCGGGGCATTGTCGTGGGCCCCGTGTGGAGCGGTCGAGAGTTCGGGATATGAACGATACTTCGGGCGGTCGCGGATTGACCCCCTCTGCGCGCGCCGAAGCGGCCCAGGCCGCGGGTCTCCCGCCGGAGCGCCGTTCCATCAAGATCGAACCCCTCCGGCAGCTCGCGCCCTACCTGCTGCGCTACCGCGGCCGGGTGATCGCCGCTTTCATCGCCCTCGTCGTCGCCGCCCTGACGACGCTTGTCGTGCCGGTGGCGGTGCGGCGGATGGTCGACTTCGGCTTCTCCAAGGAGGGCATCGAACTGATCGGCAGCTACTTCGCGGTGATGATCGCCGTGGCCGCGGTGCTCGCAGCCGCCAGCGCGGCCCGGTACTATCTCGTGACCACGCTCGGCGAGCGCATCGTCGCCGACCTGCGCGCCCAGTTGTTCGCCCACCTCTCGCTGCTTTCGCCGGGCTTCTTCGACCGTTCGCAGAGCGGCGAACTGCTCTCCCGCCTGACCGCCGACACCACCCAGATCAAGGCCGCGGTCGGAGCCTCGGTATCGATCGCGCTGCGCAATCTGGTGCTGTTCGTCGGCGCGTCGATCATGATGGTGGTGACGAGCCCCAAACTGTCTGCGTTCGTGCTCGGCGCCATTCCCCTGATCGTGCTTCCGCTGGTGGGATTCGGCCGCTCGGTGCGACGGCGTTCCCGGACCGCACAGGATACGCTTGCCGTTGCGTCGGCGTTCGCGGCCGAGCAGATCGGTGCAGTGCGCACCATGCAGGCCTACACCAGCGAGCGGCCGAGCATCGCGCACTTTTCCGATGCGGTCGAGCGTGCCTATCGCGCCGCACAGCAGTCGACGCTGGCGCGCGCCTGTCTCACCGCCATCGCGATCTTCATGGTGTTCGCCAGCGTGGTGGGCGTGCTGTGGATCGGCGCACAGGATGTGCTGTCCGGCCAGATGACTGCCGGCCGGCTGTCGCAGTTCGTGCTTTACGCAGTGTTCGCCGCCGGCGGGCTCGGCGAGCTCGGCCAGGTCTGGGGCGAAATCAGCGCTGCCTCGGGAGCCGCCGAGCGCATGTTCGAGATCATGAAGGCCGAACCGGACATCAAGGCGCCTGCGCGTCCGGTCGCCATGCCGGTACCGGGGCGCGGCGAGGTGCGGTTCGACAAGGTGCGCTTCGCCTATCCGACCCGTCCCGATCCGCCGGCACTGCGCGGCATCTCGCTGCACGTCCGGCCCGGCGAAAAGGTCGCGATCGTCGGCCCATCCGGCGCCGGCAAGAGTACGGTCTTCCATTTGATCCTGCGGTTCTACGATCCCACGTCCGGAAGCGTCATGATCGACGGCGTGCGCGCCGACGCCGCCGACCCGCACGAACTGCGCCGCCGCATGGCGCTGGTGCCGCAGGACACGGCCATCTTCTCGACCACCGTGCGGGAGAACATCCGCTTCGGCCGACCGGAGGCCACCGATGCCGACGTTGCGAGAGCGGCGGAAGCGGCTGCCGCCGCCGAATTCATCCAGCGGCTGGCCGACGGCTACGAGACCCCGGTGGGCGAGCGCGGCATCACGCTTTCGGGCGGGCAACGTCAGCGGATCGCCATTGCACGCGCGATCCTGCGCAACGCCCCGCTGCTGCTGCTCGACGAGGCCACCTCATCGCTCGACGCGGAAAATGAAACGCTGGTGCAGGGTGCGCTCGGCCGCCTGATGGCGGACCGGACCACGCTTGTGATCGCGCACCGGCTTGCCACCGTACTGCGCTGTGACCGCATTCTGGTTCTCGATCAGGGCGAAATCGTCGAGGAAGGCACCCACGAAAGTCTCGTGGTGCGCGGCGGACTGTACGCCCGGCTCGCCCGGCTGCAATTCGAGGGCATGTAGTCCGATACGGATACGCGGGCTCGCGCCGGCGCAGATCGGGGCCCGTCAGAGACTGGCAGGATCGGAGCCGCCGCAGAGCTTCGCCCCGAGCAGCCTGTGCGCGTGGTTGAG
>CAZGSW010000147.1:0-4844 GCA_964528635.1 uncultured Rhodoplanes sp.
CTGGAATTCGAAGAACCCGCCATCCTTCATACGGCGGCGGATCGAATCGATGATCTGCCCGCGCTTGATGATGTTGGCGTGCAGCCGGTCGCGGCGCAGGTCGAGAAAGCGGTACTTGAGCCGGATGTCCTCCGGATACTCCTGATCGCCGAACACCGGCATCGGCAGTTCATCGGCGGGGCCCAGCACCTCGACCTCACGGATGTAGACCTCGACCTGCCCGGTCGGGAGGTCGGCGTTCTCCGTGCCGTCCGGACGGCGGCGCACCTTGCCGTCGACTCGCACCACCCACTCCGCGCGCAGCTTTTCGACCTGCTTGAACGCCGGGCTGTCGGGATCGGCCACCACCTGGGACAGTCCGTAATGGTCGCGCAGATCGATGAACAGCACGCCGCCGTGGTCGCGCACCCGGTGCACCCAGCCGGACAGCCGCACATCGCTGCCGATGTCGGTCTCGCGGAGCGCGCCGCAGGTGTGGGAGCGATAGCGATGCATCGTGGAAATTCCGCTGGAAACGCCCCGCGCGACGGCGCCGGGGCCTGAATCGGGCGCACAACCGCATGCCGCCCGGCCCTGTGTCAAGGCTCGGCGGAACACCGTCCGGCAGCCCGTTTCAGTCGTTGCAGGCGTCGCGGAACATCAGCATGGAGCCGGGCTTGCTCTCGTTGTTGCGAGGGAAGCCGCAGGCCCGCGAAGCGGTCGGCGTCCCTGTAGGTGCCGAACAGCCGGTCCCGGACCGGAAGGTCGGCGCGGTTGAAATGGTGAACGTCGCGTTGATGGCAGACCGAGTGCAGCTCCGGCGTCTGGATGACGTAGCGCATCCAGCGCGGCGATCTGACGGCGCGTAGCGCAATGCAACGGCCGGCAGCTCCGGCGGGATGCCATGGTCGAAACGGCCTGCTATCATTCCCCGGACATGCTGCGCCGACGCTCCCTCCTCCTCGTCAATGCCGCGATCCTGGTCTGGGCCGCCGTCCTGCCGGCGGCGCCTGCCGCCATGGCGGGCACCCTCGATCGGGTGAAGGAAACCGGGGTGTTCAGGATCGGATACCGGGCCGACGCCAGACCCTATTCGTATCGCAACGAGCGGGGCCAGCCGGCCGGCTACATCGTCGATCTGTGCGTGGAGGTGGCAGCCGCGGTGAGGGACGCCACCGGCGGTCAGACCCGAAACCAGTACATCGTGGTGCCGGCCGACCGGCGCTTCGAGTCGGTCCGCGACGGCAAGGTGGACATCCTCTGCGATCCGAGCACCATCACCTTGTCCCGCCGCGAGATGGTCGACTTCTCGCTGCCGACGTTCCTCGACGGCGCCGGGGTGCTGTCCCGGACCAACCGTCCGATCCAGCGATTCGAGGATCTGGCCAACCGCAGGGTCGGCGTGCTCGCAGGCACCACGACCGAGCGGGTGCTTCGCGAGTCGCTGGAGGCGCTCGGACTGAAGGCCACGGTCGTCACCGCGAGCGACCACAACGCCGGCATCGACCTGCTGTCGGAAAACAGGATCGACGCCTACTTCGCCGACCGCGCCATCATCGCCGCCATCCTCGCCGAGGGCGGCCGTCCGGGCTTTCAGTTGAGCAAGCAATATTTCAGCTACGAGACCTACGCGCTGGCCCTGCCGCGCGACGACGGAGCGTTCCGCCTGCTGGTCGACCGCACGCTGGCGCGGCTCTTCCGCACCGGACGCATCAACGCGATCCTGGCCCGGACGTTCGGCAAGGAACCGCCCGACGAAATGCTCAAGGCAATGATCCTCATCAATTCCCTCCCCGACCGATAGCACTAGGTTGACCGCTCTGACACACATCGCAGGCCGCCCGGCGGAGCCGCTGCGGGTGCATGGTTTCCGCCGGAATCGCGGTCCTATCCCAGGGCCGCGGACCGAATCGGGGCGGTCGCGTGGCCGCGCCATGCGCCTGAAAAAGTTCATCCCTGTTGCGCGGCCGGAATGGCTGACGAGCCGCCCGAACTCGGCTATGTAGCGGCTCCATGCTAGCAACACTGCAACCCATCACGACAACCGGCGAACTTGCGGCCGCCTGCGAGCGGATCGGCCGGCATCCGTTCGCGACGGTCGACACCGAGTTCCTGCGCGAGACCACCTATTATCCGCTGCTGTGCGTCGCGCAGATGGCGAGCCCCGACGAGGCCGTGGTGATCGACGCTCTCGCGCCGGGCATCGACCTGTCGCCGTTCTTCGAGCTGATGGCTGACGAGAGCATCCTGAAGGTGTTTCACGCCGCCCGGCAGGACATCGAAATCGTCTGGCACCGGGCCAAGACCATCCCGCATCCGCTGTTCGACACCCAGGTCGCGGCCATGGTGCTGGGCCACGGCGACTCGATCTCCTACGACCAGCTGGTGCAGCGCATCACCGGCGACACGCTGGACAAATCGAACCGCTTCACCGACTGGACCCGACGGCCTCTCACCGACAACCAGCTCGCCTACGCGGTCTCGGACGTGACCCACCTGCGCGACGTCTATCTGGCGCTGGTCGCCGACCTCGGCCGGCGCGGCCGCACCGACTGGATGGGCGACGAGATGGAGGTGCTGACCTCCCCCGACACCTACCGGGCCGATCCGGCCATGGCCTGGCAACGGCTGAAGACACGGGTCCGCAAGCCGAAGGACCTTGCCGTCCTGATGGAGGTCGCGGCATGGCGGGAGCGCGAGGCGCAAAGCCGCGACGTGCCGCGCTCTCGCATCCTCAAGGACGACGCCATCGGCGACATCGCCACCCAGGCGCCGACCACGCCGGAGCGGCTTGCCACCCTCCGATCGCTGCCGAAGGGCTTCGAGCGCTCGAAGTGGGGCGAAGGCATTCTCGACGCGGTGAAGCGCGGCCTCGAGCGCGACCCGAAAACGCTGCCGAAGTTCGAGCGGCCAAGGGGTGCGCCGAACGGATCGGCCACCGTGGAGCTTCTCAAGGTGCTGCTTCGAATGACCTCGGAGAGTCAGGGCGTGGCCGCCAAGGTGATCGCCACGGTGGACGATCTGGAGCGCATCGCCGCCGACGATCAGGCCGACGTTGCCGCCCTCAAGGGCTGGCGCCGCGAGATGTTCGGCGAGCGGGCGCTCGCCCTCAAGCACGGCAAGCTGGCGCTCTCCATGCAGCGCGGCCGGGTCGTCACCACGGAAACGTCGAAGTAGTTCGGGCCCCGCCCCGCGCTATTCCAGCAGCACCGCGGCCTCAAACCGCGCGGCGTGCTCGTCCCAGGACAGTCCCTGCTGAAGCCTGAGCGCGGCCTCGTGCTGCCGGCGCCACAACGCATCGTCGGACAGGATCGCGAGCGCCGCATCGGCGAACTCCTGCGGGTCCGCGTGAATGAAGCCCGTCACGCCGTCGATCACGCGCTCGGGCACGGCAGCGACCGGCGCGACCACCGCCGGCACGCCCATCGCCTGCGCTTCGGCCACCGCAAAACAGAACGCCTCGACCTTGTGACCGAGGTACAGCATGACGCGGGAGCGGCGCACCGCGGCCATCAGGTCGTCGCGCGAGGCGGTGGGATGCACGCGCACCGAGGCCCGCGCCTCCGCCGGCACACCGTCCGGCAGCAAGGTGCCGCCCCAGACCCGCCACGGATCGTCATCGGGCTTGAGATCGTGGACGCCGTAGACGTTGAGAACGGCGTCGGGCCGGCGCGGAAGGATGCGCTCGACCCAGATCCGCACCAGGGCGTTGAGATTGCGTTGCGGATTCGACGCGAACACCGCCTCCGGCGGCGGCGGCGACGGCAGCGCAGACATGCCGCGGATGTCGTCCGGCAATCCGCTGTGAATGACGATCGGCGACCGGAGCCGCGGCAGCCACGGCGAATAGATGTCGACCTGGTGCTGCGAGGTGAACACCGGCAACGGCCGGTGCCACCATACCGACGCGATGCGCTTGTAGTGCTTGAATTCGTTCGGCTGCCACAGCACCCAGACCGCGAGCCGCTTCGGCCTCGGAACCAGACCGAACAGCCGCGGATGCTGGCAGGCCACGTACAGGTCACACGTTTCCGGAACGGGCTGGCCGAGCGGCACCCATCGCACGCCCTCGTGCTCGATCGGCGCTGCGCAATTGGTGTAGGCGGTGACATCATGGCCGCGCCGCGCCATCGCGCGGGCGAACTGGATCACCGCGGTCTCGGTCCCGCCCAGAGGCTGCGTTTCGAGGTAGGTGCCGTCGTAGAACTTGGTGTCGTCGGCGATGACGATACGCGCCATCAGCGCGATCTCCCGGTCACGATCACCGGGTCGCGGCCGATCAGCCGCGCCAGATGACGCAGCCGCGCGGCGAGGCGGTCGCCGGCGAGCGCGGAAAATTCACCGCCGAGACGGAGCACCAGCCGGTCGCCCATCACCTTGAGCGGATTTTTCGGCAGAACGCCGTGCTGCGACGCCGATATCAGATAGGCGACGCGCATGGCGGCCCCGAGCACGCGGGCACGGTCCAGCGTGCGCGTCGACGCAAGCTCGCGGATGCGGGGCGACAGCTCCTCGTCATGCGTCACCCCGACATGACGGAAGAACACCGCCAGCGCGATATAGGCCCGGCCGGGATGATCGATGCCGAGGAAATTGGCGTGAGCGATCACGTTGAGAGACTGCTCGCCGCGATAGTCCGGATGCGCGCGCCAACCGATGTCGGCGACGAGGCATGCGGAGTGGCGCAGCCGCCGCTCCTCGGCGGTTTCGCTGATGCCGGATGTCTCCATCAGCGTGTCGGTCCAGCGGATCAGGTCGTGACCGTGACGCGGCGATCGCGATCGCAGAAGGTTGAGGTCTTCCGCCGCCACCAGCAGCGCATCCTTCCTCTGCTCCTTCACGCCGAGCTTCGAATGGATCAGGCC
>CAZGSW010000147.1:4944-11688 GCA_964528635.1 uncultured Rhodoplanes sp.
GCCCTGGCGATGAAGTCGCGGCCGTTTCGCGCATCGCGGCAGGCCGCGGTCGCCACCACCCAGACCCGCTTGACGGCCATGACATCGCACAGCGAGCGAAACCGGCGCAGCGCTGCGAGCGCCGTCTCCACCGCATCGGCCGGCATCACGCCTTTGGTCTGAACTTCGCGGCCGAGACCGGCCAGCGTCTTCTCGTTGAACAGCGGCGTCGGACTGCGCACGACGCCTTCATAGATCACCAGCCGGACAGAGTTCGAACCGATGTCGATGACGGCAACGGGAGGGCCGTGGTCGAGGCGCCCCTGCGCCGGCCGCAAACCGCGAACGGCCGTGCCGTTGCGGTTGACGCGCGAGGCTGCGCGGCGACGTTTCGGGGTGCGCTTTGCCACGTTTCGACCGGCTCGAACAGTTGAGCGAACACTGCGCGCGGCCACTTCCGGGCCGGCGCAGCCCTGATACGCGGGCGATTGCGGACGAGCAAGAGCCCGGAAACCGTTGTCCCGGACTGAACGCTAAGGCCGCGCCACGCAGGAGCGCTGACGCGGTACCCTTTTCACAATGTCTCCCCCGACGACCAGCTTGACCTGCCCGCGGGGACAGGTTCCGTCATCCACATATGCGGAAGCGCCGGTGGGCAGCTTTCCGATCGCAGGCTCCCTCTTGAGGAACTCGCGCGAGAACGCGGGCACGAATCCCGGAGCACGTTGTGGCTGCGGCGTCGCCGCAGGCGCCGGCGGCGGCACCGCTGCGACCGCTGCTGGCGGCGCGGCTTGCTGGACCGCGGGCGCAGGCGCCGCTTGAGCGGGGGCCGACGCAGGAGCGGGCGCACCCGACGCCCCCTGACCCGAAGACGGGACCAGCACGACATCGCCCATCAACGACGAGTGATCCCACGGCACCTGCCTCTCGCGGGTCGCGGCGACGACATCGGTCCGGACGCGGCGCATCAGCGCGCTGACGTCGAGGCCGGGCGTCGGAATGTGCTTGAGCAGCGCCGTGGTGAAAGGACTGTTCCGCCCTGTGCCGTCGTGGGCGACGTTATCCGGCTGGGTCGCATACGCGATCATGGTCCCGACCGCGCTCTGGATCGACGCCAGTCCCTGCCCGACCGAACTCGAACGCGTCCCCATCGTTCGCGCCAGCGAACGCGACAACGGGTTGTCACGGCACGCATCGAGGAACACAAGGTTCACCCGCTTCTCCGCCTCCATCTGCTGCAGCACGAGACTGATATCGATGGTCTCGAGGTTAAGGTCGGCGGGACGCTCCAGTTGCGCATCGACCGGCACGAGATAATTCCGCCCTCCGACCTGCAGGCCGTGTCCTGCGTAGAAAAACAGCGCGACGCCCGCATTGTCGAGCTTGCGGCTGAATTCGCGGATCTTGTCCTCCATCCCGCGCTTGTCGAGGTCCCTGCCCTCGACAACGACGAAACCGATTGCGCGCAACGCATTCGCCATGTCGGCGGCATCGTTGGACGGATTGGCCAGCGTCCCGGCCTTCTGGTACGCGCCGTTGCCGATGATCAGCGCAACGCGCTCCGTCGCGGCCTGCGCGGCGGAGAGGAAGCAGGACAGCGCGGCGAGAGCTGCGAGTGCGTGCAATGTCAGGCGGATCGGAGAAAACATGGCGGTCTCCCGAAGCGGCACCGCGGCATGATATCGATGCGGCAAAACGGCACAATCCACCCGGCGCGCCAGACCCCGCGCTTGCCGGTCGAACCGCGAAGCCCCTGCTGGATCAGGCCTTTTCAGATCGCCGGGTCAGGCTGCGCGGCGAGGAATCCTTGAGCGATTTTCCCCGGCCGGACAGGCTGGGATTGGTCATGAAGTATTTGTGGGCGTTGAACGGCTCTTCGCCGGTCGCCATCACGATCCGCCGGGACGATCCGTCGGGCAACAGGTTCCAGCTCTGCTCATTGTCCTTCAGGTTCGCCACCATGATCTGGTTGAGCACCTGCTCGTGCACCGTCGGGTTCAGGATCGGGCACAGCACCTCGACGCGCCGGTCCAGGTTTCGCGGCATCATGTCGGCTGACGAGATGTAAACCGCCGCCTTGGCGTGCGGCAGGCCGTGTCCGTTGCCGAAGCAATAGATGCGGCTGTGCTCCAGGAAGCGTCCGATGATGGACTTCACCCGGATGTTGTCGGAAAGCCCCGGTACGCCGGGCCGCAGACAGCAGATGCCGCGCACCACGAGGTCGATCGAAACGCCGGCGGCCGACGCGTCATAAAGCATGTCGCAGATTTCGGCGTCGACCATCGCATTGTCTTTCATCCAGATCGCCGCCGGACGGCCCGCCTTCGCGTGCGCGATCTCCTGCTCGATGTGCTGGCGGATGCGCTGGCGCAGCGTCACCGGCGAAATGGCGATGGCCTCCATCTCGGCAGGTTCGGCGTAGCCGGTGATGAAGTTGAAAGCGCGCGCCACGTCGCGGGCGATCACCGGATCGGCCGTGAAGAACGACAGGTCGGTGTAGATGCGGGCCGTGACCGGATGGTAGTTGCCGGTACCGACGTGCACGTAGGTCGACAGCGCGCCGCCTTCGCGGCGCACCACCATCGACAGCTTGGCGTGCGTCTTAAGCTCGATGAAGCCGTACACGACCTGGACGCCGGCGCGCTCGAGGTCGCGCGCCCAGCGGATGTTGGCCTCCTCGTCGAACCGCGCCTTCAGTTCGACCAGCGCGGTGACGGACTTGCCCGCCTCCGCCGCCTCGACCAGTTGCTTGACGATCGGCGACTCCGCCGAGGTGCGGTACAATGTCTGCTTGATCGCCACCACGTCCGGATCGCGCGCGGCCTGCTGCAGGAACTGCACGACCACGTCGAACGACTCGTAAGGGTGGTGAACGATCAGGTCTTTCTGCCGGATCGCGGCAAAGCAGTCGCCGCCGTGATCGCGGATGCGCTCCGGGAAGCGCGGGTTGTAAGGGACGAACTTCAGGTCGGGCCGGTCGAACGCGACAAGCTGCGACAGCTCGTTGAGCGCCAGCGCGCCGTCGACCATGAACAGCTCGTCGTCGGAACAGCCGAGCGCGCGCTGAACGAACAGCTTCAGCTCGGCGGGCGCGGCCGCTTCCACCTCGAGCCGGATCACCGAACCGCGGCGGCGGCGCTTGAGCACCGTTTCGAACGAGCGGACCAGGTCTTCCGCCTCTTCCTCGATCTCGATTTCGGAGTCGCGGATGACGCGGAACGCGCCCTGCCCCTTGACGACGTAGCCGGGGAACAGCCGGCCGATGAACAGCGCGGTCGCCTGCTCCAGCGTGATGACGCGAACCGCGCCCGGGTCGGCGCCCTGCGGCAGCGATATGAACCGCTCGATCTTGTTGGGCACGCGGATCAGCGCGTTCATCGCCTTGCCGTCGCCGCCGGCAAGCTGCAGCGCGATGGTGAAGCCGAGATTGGGGATGAACGGAAACGGATGCGCCGGATCGATCGCGAGCGGCGTCAGGACCGGAAAGACATGGCGGAGAAAATGGTCGTCGAGCCAGCTCTTCTCCTGCTTGGTGATGTCCGGCCCTTCGACCAGCACGATGCCGTTTTCGCCCAGCTCCTTGCGCAGGATCTGCCACTGCTTCTGCTGGTCGCTGGCCAGTTCGGTGACGGTCTCGCGGATGCGGGCAAGCTGCTCCGACGGAGTCAGGCCGTCCGGGCTCTTGGCGGCAACGCCGGCGCGCAACTGGCCGCGCAGGCCGGCCACCCGGACCATGAAGAACTCGTCGAGGTTGTTCGCCGAGATCGAAAGGAAGCGGAGCCGTTCCAGCACCGGGTGGCCCCGGTTGGAGGACTCCTCCAGCACGCGCCGGTTGAACTGCAGCCAGGAGAGCTCGCGGTTAATAAATCGCTCCGGAAGATGGCGCAGGCCGTCCTCCACGGCCGCCGCCGCGGTTCCCCGGGCGGTCGCAACCGTCGGAATTTCATCTTCCAGAACAACAGCTTGGGCTCTATCGGCCATGGCAGGCGGCACCTCGGGAGGCGGCATGCTGGACCGTCAGCATGACGGTCCGATGACATTCCCTGCCTTTTACCCGGGGAACGTCAAGGCTCTCTGAAGAGCTCCGCAGCCAACGCCCGCGTCACCGGACGCCGCCGCTGCAGCGCCTCCCGGTCGAGGCGCTCAACCGCCCGGTGCATCCCCTCGAAGGTGCGCTCCATCCTGGCCGCCAGAAAGGCGATCAGGCTCTCGTCGACCGCAAGCTGGCGGTCGGCGAACAGCTTGACGGTCAGCGCGCGCAGCAGCGCATCGTCGGGGGCGGAAACCTCGACCACCGGCAGCACGCGCAGCCGCGACGCCAGATCGCGAATGGCAATCGGCCATGCGCCCGCCGACTCCCGGGCCGTAATCAGGACGTAGGCGCGCTCCTCGCGAGCGAGATTGATCAGGTGGAACAGCGCCGCCTCGTCGAACCGGCCCGCCTCGAGATCGTCGACCACCAGCGCGCCGGTCGCGAAGGCCGCCGGCAGATCGATCGTCCCGATGCTGCGCGCGGCGATGGTCCGCGCCCCCGATGCCGCGGCCCAGATCGCGGCGAGATGGCTTTTGCCGGAGCCCGCCGGGCCCACCAGCAGCATCATACGGTCCGGCCAGTCCGGCCAGCGTTCGATCAGGTCGAGCGCCGCCTCGTTCGGCGGTCCGCCGAGAAAGTCCTCGCGTGCGTAGCTCTGCACGTGATCGAGCGCGAGCGCGAGCTGACGCGGCCTGCTCTGCGGACCTGCAACCTGCTGCGGCGCCATGATCAGCCCGCGCCTCCGCCAGTGTAGAGCGGGCTTGCCATGTAGCGGCGCAGGGCGAAGCGAAGCAGCACGCCGATGGCGGCGGAGGTCGGCACCGCGACCAGCAGGCCGACGAAGCCGAACAGATAACCGAACGCCAGCAGCGCAAACATCAGCCAGACCGGATGCAGACCGATGCGCGAGCCGACCAGCTTGGGTGACAGAAAATTTCCTTCGATGAACTGCCCGACCCCGAACACCGCCATGACAAGCAGGATGGAAATCCAGTTTGGCCAGAACTGCGCGAGCGCGACGCCGGTTGCGACCACAAATCCGGCCGCAGCGCCGACGAACGGAACGAAGCTCATCAGCCCGGCAAACAGCCCGATCAGAACGCCGAACTTCAACCCGGCCAGCGACAGGCCGACCGCGTAGAACAGGCCAAGGATCGTACACACCAGAGCCTGCCCGCGCACGAAGCCTGCGATGGCCGCATTCATCTCACGCGCCAGCCCCCTCACCGTCTCGCGGTGCGGCAGCGGGATCCAGCCGTCGACGGTGCGGATCAGGCGGTCCCAGTCGATCAGCAGGTAGATCGCGACCACCGGCGTGATGACCAGCAGCGAAAGCACCGATAGAAGCGCGCGGCCGCCCGTCCAGATCGAGCCCAGCGCCGTGGCGAGCCAGCCGGCGCCCTGCGTGATCAACGTACCGATCGACTTCTTCGGATCGGCAGCATCGCTGCCGAACAACTGATTGAGCCACTCCCGGTTCGGCTCGGAAATCAGCGACAGCAGCCGCTCCAGATACCGCGGAACGTCCTCGATGAAGGCGAACAACTGGGCGCCGATGATCGGCCCGATCAGGACCGCGAGCAGGACGATCACCAGAATGATGAACGCGGTGACGATCAGCGCCGACGCCGCCCTGCCGACACCGGTGCGCTCGACCTGACGCGTCAGCGGATCGAGCAGATAGGCGAGCGCCATGCCGGCGACGAACGGCAGCAGGATGTCGGCGAGCAGCCACAGCAGCGCGGCGAACACCGCCAGCGTCGCGCCCCAGAACAAGATCTGACGCTCAAGACTCATCGCAACGCCTGTCCCGCTGACGTACCTTTCAGGCCACGTCTGCGGCATTCATGTGGCGCACCCACTGGCCGAGATAGAGGGCCACGGAAAGCAAGGTCAAGACGGCCACCAGGAACATCACCGGTGTCAACAGCGTCTCGGTGCCGAACTGGAAGCCGTGCGACGCCAGCACCAGGCACGCGTACAATATCTGCACCGCCGTGTTCAGTTTCGACACGACATGCGGCTTGATCCGCATCGGCCGGTCGACCAGCCAGGACAGGATGATGGCGCCGACGATCATCAGGTCGCGCGACACCACCAGAATGACGATCCAGAGCGGGATCACCTGCGTGATGCCAAGCGTCACGTAGATCGAGACGATCAGGATCTTGTCGGCCAGCGGGTCGAGGTAGGCACCAAGCTCGGTCTTCATGCCGAACCGCTTGGCGAGAAAGCCGTCGACGCCGTCGCTGACCGCGGCAAGCATGAACAGCAGAAACGCAAGCTGCAGGCGCCCGGCCGCAATCGCCCAGACGACGATCGGCACCAGGAGAATCCGCCCCAGGGTGATAAGATTTGGAATGCTCAAGAATCCGGCCCCGGCTCGCCGCGGTACGCCGAGGCCTGGGGTTCCAGAACCGGCGCCACGCGTTTTTTCGGCGGAGTATAACCGGTATCAAGCCATTGCACAGGCTTGGAATTCCTCGTAACGACGCGCATGGCCAAGAACTCCCTGACCTATGCGGAGGCCGGCGTCGACATCGACGCCGGAAACCGGCTGGTCCAAATGATCAAGCCGTTGGTCAGGGCCACCGCCCGGCCGGGAGCGGACTCGGAGATCGGCGGGTTCGGCGGGCTTTTCGACCTCAAGCGCGCGGGCTACGCCGACCCCATCCTCGTCGCCGCGACGGACGGCGTCGGCACCAAGGTCAAGATCGCGATCGAGACCGGCA
>CAZGSW010000148.1:0-11659 GCA_964528635.1 uncultured Rhodoplanes sp.
CGCTCGGCGAAGATCGCGACCAGCACGTTGGCGCCGGTCACCTCCTCGCGTCCGGAGGACTGCACATGGATCACCGCGCGCTGGATGACGCGCTGGAAGCCGGCGGTCGGCTTGGAGTCGTCGCCGCCGTCGGTGACGAGATTCTCAAGCTCGGATTCGAGGTACGAGGTGAGGTTTCGCTTGAGCTTGTCGAGATCGACGTTGCACGCCCGCATCACCGCGGCCGCGTCCTGGTCGTCGATCAGCGCCAGCAGCAGGTGCTCCAGCGTCGCGTACTCGTGGTGACGCTCGTTGGCCAGCGCCAGGGCACGATGCAGGGAGGTTTCGAGATTGCGCGAAAAGGTCGGCATTCAGGTTTCCAGTTCAACTTGTATTCGACGCTGCCCCCAACGCCTGCCCCGGCTACTTCTTCTCCATGACGCATTGCAAAGGATGCTGATGTTTGCGTGCGAAGTCCATCACCTGCGTCACTTTGGTTTCGGCCACCTCGTATGTGTAGATGCCGCACTCCCCGATGCCGTGGTTATGCACATGCAGCATGATGCGGGTGGCGGCCTCGCGGTCCTTGTTGAAGAACCGCTCCAGCACATGGACCACGAATTCCATCGGCGTGTAGTCGTCGTTCAGGATCAGCACGCGATACAGGCTCGGCCGCTTGGTCTGCGGCTTGGTCTTGGTGATGACGGCCGTGCCGGGCGGATTGCCCCGGTCGCCGCCCTTGCGGCGTTCGTCATCGGCCATGACGACCGGATGCGGCAATGCCGCACCGCGAAGGTCGTCCGGTTCGGGCCTGTCGGTAGCGATCGGTCTCGGCACGTGCATCGTAAACGGGATCATTCTCATCGGCAGGCTGGTGTTCGCCCCTGTTCATCATAATGACCGGCCGGGCACGCTGCCAGATCGTAGAACGCGCACTATTCACAGTGTTTCGCCCTCGCCCGCGGCCCGGATACAGATAAGAACAATTCCGGAGGCCGCAATTCCGCACAATTTGCAGAAAAACCGCCCAAAATTGCGGCGCCTGACCATACGCATTTTCAAATCCTGACCAGGTAGATGCGGCAAGACGCCTAAAAGACGAATCGAACTGGCGTCACACGGAACCAGGACACAGGACGTGGTCCGATGCTGTTGACGCGCTTCTGGCGAAACCGCGACGGTGGCGCCTCCCCTCTGCTCGCTCTGGCCGCCATCCCGCTGATGGGCTTCGTCGGCGCCGCGATCGACTACAGCCGCGCCAATGCGGTCCGGACCGCGATGCAGGGCGCGCTCGACGCCACCGCGCTGGCGCTTTCCAAGGAGGCCCAGGATGTCAATACGGCCAACCTCGGCCAGCGCGCCAACGACATGTTCTTCGCCCTTTTCAACCGTCCGGAAGCCAGCAGCGTCTCGATCACCCATGAGCTGACCGTGCCCCAGCAGGGCAGCTTCATGCTCAGGATCAGCGGCAGCGGCTCGGTGACGCCGATGTTCACCACGCTCCTCGGCGCCACCCAGATCGGCTTCAACGCCAGCACCGAGGTGCTCTGGGGCATCAAGAAGATCAACCTGGCGCTGGTGCTCGACAACACCGGCTCGATGTCCTCGAACGCCAAAATGACGAACCTGAAGGCCGCCGCCCACAGCCTGCTCGCCACGCTGAAGGACGCCGCCAAGAAGCCCGACGACGTCAAGGTCGCCATCGTGCCGTTCGCGGTCGACGTCAATGTCGGAACCGGCCACGTCGAGGCGGACTGGATCGACTGGACCGACTGGGACGCCGCCAACGGAACCTGCAGCAGCAGCCAGTACAAGTCGAAGAGCAACTGCGAGAAGGCCGGCCGCACCTGGACTCCTTACCCGCACAGCGTCTGGAACGGCTGCGTCAACGACCGCGATCAGAACCACGACGTCAACAACACGGCGCCGGGGCTTGGCGCCGCCACCAAATTCCGTGCCCACCAGGCTTCGAATTGCCCGGCTCCGATGATGCCGCTGTCGAACGACTGGGTCGCGCTCAACGGCCGCATCGACCAGATGACCCCGGCCGGAAACACCAACGTCACCATCGGGCTTGCCTGGGGCTTCCAGCTCGTCTCGCCGGTCGCGCCGTTCCATGCACCGCCGGAGGCGCCCGACCTCGACAAGGTCATCGTGATCCTGACCGACGGCCAGAACACGCAGAACCGCTGGAGCAGCAGCACCTCGTCGGTCGACAAGCGCACCGAGAAGGTGTGCGACAGCATCAAGTCCGCAAATATCAAGCTCTACACGGTGCGCGTCATCGACGGTAACGGCACGCTGCTTCGGAACTGCGCCAGCAAGCCGAGCATGTACTACGACGTCGACCGGGCGATCGAGCTGACCAGCGTGTTTTCCTCCATCGCGCAGAACCTGGCAAACCTGCGGATAGCGAGGTAGCCGCGCCACATCGGCAGGAACATGGAGAAATGCACGACTCCCGGCCTGTTCTTCGAGGCCGCCCGACCCGGGGCATCCAGGATGCGATGATCGCCCTGTTCGAGAAGACCAATCAGCAAGGCGATGGTTTCCTGTCTCCTAACGAGCCGCCTGCACTTTTCGGAAAACGCGAAACGCCGCGTTGACCGTCGCTTCGCAAATGCCCCCCCGCCCTCCGCTTCGGCAGAAAACACCTGAGTTTCTGCGTTCGACTTTACGCTGTTTTCACAGGTGCCGTTTACGACTTTGGCCAGATTTTCAACGCAACTGGCAGGACTGCCATGAACACCAAAGCGCACTGGAAGTTTGTTGACGGTCTGCGCTCGCGACTGAACGAGTTCCGGAGCGCCAGCGCCGCCAACGTGACGGTCACGTTCGCACTCGCCACCGTGCCGATGATCGGCTTCGTCGGCGCCGCCGTCGACTACAGCCACGCCAACTCGGTGAAGGCCGCGATGCAGGCCGCCGCCGACTCCACCGCGCTGATGCTGTCGAAGATCGCGGGCACGACCTCCGCGGCCGAGCTTCAGGCCAAGGGCACCGCCTACTTCAAGGCGCTTTTCAACCGGCCGGAGGCCAGCGGCCTCAACGTCGTGATCGCCTACAGCACGGCAAACGGATCGGAAGTGAAGGTTGGCGCCACGGCCGACGTCAAGACCGATTTCATGCAGATGATGGGCTTCCAGAAACTCAAGATCGGTGCCGACTCCACGGCCAAGTGGGGCAACAACCGGCTGCGCGTGGCGCTCGCACTCGACGTCTCGCTGTCGATGCAGAGCTCCAACAAGATGTCGACCCTGAAGACGTCCGCCAAGGGCTTCCTCAAGCAGCTTCAGAACGCCGCCACCAAGAACGAGGACGTGTACGTGTCGATCATCCCGTTCGACAAGTACGTCAACGTCGGCAAGACGAACGCCAATCAGTCCTGGATCCGCTGGGACCTCTGGGAGGAAGCGAACACGACCTATCGTTGCGAGGACAAGAAGGGCAACGAGATCAAGGACAAGGGCAAGACGATCACGTCGAAGAGCACCTGCGAGAGCAAGAGTATCGGCGGGAAATGGACGACCAAGCTGCCCAGCAACAGCATGAAGAACGCCTGGCAGGGCTGCGTCACCGATCGCGACCAGAAGAACGGAAGCACCTGGGTCAACTACGACACCACCAACACGGCGCCCATCACGTCCGGAAGTTCGGCGGCGGCCGTGGCGACGCGGTTCCCGGTCCCGGCCGAGGACGTCAGCGTCTGCCCGGAGCAGCTCCTCCCGCTGACCTACAAGTGGAGCGATCTCAACGCCAAGATCGAGGCGCTGCAGCCAACCGGCTACACCAACCAGATCATCGGCATGCAATGGGCGTTCCAGACGCTGACCGCGGCGCCCTTCACCATCCCGCCGAAGGACAAGGACTACGAATATCAGGACGTCATCATCCTGATGACCGACGGTCTGAATACCGCGAACCGGGAGAACGGGATGAAGACTCCCCACAACTCCCCGATGGACGCGCGCACGACCATGGTTTGCGACAACGCCAAGGCCGCCGGGATCACCATCTATACGATCCAGGTGAACACGAGCGGCGATCCGACCCAGGAGTTCCTGCGCACCTGCGCCAGTTCGCCGGACAAGTTCTTCCTGCTGACGTCGGCAACCCAGATGACCGCCACGTTCCAGCAGATCGGCACGGCGCTCTCCAACCTGCGCATCGCACAATAGCGCTGCCCGGAAATTCCTCCTCCTTGCCCTCCTCGCCCGGCCTCGCGGCCGGGCGCTTTGTTTTGCCCGCGAGAAGGCGGCGCCTGCATGTCATGGTATTGTCATGGCGCACCGGCATTGCCTGCGCGCGGAGGCGCGGGTTGTGGGGCGTTGGATCGCATCGGCATATGCAGTTTCGGCCGTCGCGCTTTGCAGCGATGGGGCTGCGGCACAGGAATGGTGGGACGAGACCAGGAATGGCATCCCGGTCCCGTCGATCGCCACCAGCCTGCCGCAGGACGGCGATCCATCCGGCGTTCGCAAGTGGCTGGCCGGACGCGGCATCGTGTTCGGCCTGGAATACACCGCCGACGTTCTGTCGAACGTGCGTGGCGGACTCCGCACGGGCACGATCTACCAGGGCAAGCTGCAAGGCATCGTCACCGCAGATTTCGACAGGCTCTCCGGCTGGCAGGGACTGACCGGTTCCGTCAACGTCTTCCAGATCCACAACACGGGCCGCATCAGGCGGGACTACGTGGGCGGCCTGAACACCATTGCGGCCATCGAAGCGCTGCCGACAACGCGGCTTTCGGAGGCATGGCTCGAGCAATCGTTTTCGGGAGGGTTGTTCAGCATTCGCGCGGGACAACTGGCAGCCGACAGCGAGTTCTTCTACAGCGAACTCAGCACCATGTTCCTGCAGAGCGACTGGCCGACCATCGCGGCGGCGAACCTGCCGAGCGGCGGAGCCGCCTACCCGTTCGCAACGCCGGGCATCCGCCTCAGGATGGCGCCGACCAGAGACATTGCCCTGCTGCTCGCGGTCCTCAACGGCGACCCGGCCGGACCGGGGTTCGGAGATCCGGAGCTTCGCAACCGCTACGGCCTCAACGTCAGGGTCGGCGATCCGCCGTTCGTGATCGGCGAGATGCAGGTCCAGCGAAACACCGGCAAGGAGGCGGACGGGCTCGCAACCGTGCTCAAGCTCGGCGGCTGGGTTCACACCGGCCGGTTCGACGATATCCGCTTTGCCGCCGACGGACTTCCGTTGGCCGATCCGGCAAGCACGGGCGTACCGCTTCGGCACCGCGGCAACGCCGGCCTCTACGGCGTGGTCGACCAGCAGCTTTACCGGCCGCCGGGCGGCGACGCCCAGAGCGGCGTGTCGATCTACACGCGCATGTCGGTGAGCCCGTCCGACCGCAATCTCATCCAGGCGGAAATCGACGGCGGCATCGTGTTTGCCGGACTGTGGCCGGCACGGCCGTTCGATCGCTTCGGCGCGAGCGTCAGCCATGTCCGCTTCTCCAGCGGCGTCAGAGGGCTCGAGCGGGACCTGATCGCGTACCAGGGGATTGCCGTCCCGATCCGGGATCGTGAGACCAACCTCGAACTGAACTACATGGCCCAGGTCGTGCCGGGATGGACGCTGCAAACGCTGGTGACGTTTGTCCGCCACGCTGCGGGCAATCCGGACCGCAACGCAACGGTGATCGGCGCGCGGTCGCTCGTCCGCTACTGACCTGCGAACGGCCATCCGGGCCAGATGGGGATGGACGCGCAGAACCGGACCACCCTCGCAAGGTCCGGAGGAACATGCCGGACACGAAAGCGGACAACCAAAAGCCCGGTCGAACGGACCGGGCCTGGCATTCCAACGCAACGCAACTGTAACGCTACTGAACACTCAACCGGACTGCGGCCAGTCGCCTGGCCATCAGTCTGACCGATCCGCCGAGTCGCCTCGGCCGATTACTTGGCCGGCGCAGCCTTGGCGACGAAGGCCTCGTACGGCTTGTAGGTTTCCTTCGCGAGATCGGCATAGAGCTCGCTCATCTTGGTGGCCTGGGCCACAAAACCCTCGTAGGCGGTCTTGGCGTAGTCGGTCTGAATCTCGATCGCCTTGTCGAGCGACTTGGCACCGAACAGCTTCTCCAGCACCTTGGTGCCGTCCTCGAAGGACTTCTTCGTGTAGTCGGCGACCTCGGTGGCGATCGACTGCGACGCCTTCGACAGCGCACCCAGCGACTTCATGGTCGCGTCGACGTTGTCCTTGCTGATCTTCTGCATGTCTTCGAAATTCTTGATCATCTCGTTTCCTTCCGTCCGTCCGTCCGGGGACGGAACTGGTGAATTGCCCGAAACTTGCGCAGCAAAACCGCCCGCATGACGGGCAATATATTGCACTGCACAAAAATGGCAAGGCCTTATTTTGCATTGCACGCAAAATGTCGCGGCTCCGCCATATATTGGGCACTTGTCGTTGATTTGCCTTAACTTTTTGGCAACCCCACAAACATAAGTTCGGTCGCTGTGCCATTGCCGCCACGGTCAGGCAGCCGGTTTCTGTGGCAGCGCGGATGGGGACAGGAGCGCGGTCCGCTCCAAAGGCGTCAGGACGGGGTGCCGGAATGTTTGGCGTATCGGGGAAAGCCTCTCGCAGGCTTCGGATCGGAATTGCCGGTCTTGCGGCTCTCATCGCGTTTGTATCGGTGGCGACCGATCCCGCGGACGCCCGCTCCCGCAAGAAGCGCTACGTCAAGAAGGCTGCACCGCCCGCGTCCCAGATCCAGAACAGCCCGCGCTACGCCGCGTTCGTGATCGACGTGAAATCCGGCAAGACCCTGCATCAGGCCAACGCCGACGCGCTGCGGCATCCGGCGTCGCTGACCAAGATCATGACGCTCTTCCTGCTGTTCGAACAGCTCGAAGCGGGCCGGATGAAGCTGCACTCGCAGATGCCGGTGTCGGCGTCGGCCTCTGTGCAACCGCCGACCAAGCTCGGCATGAAGCCGGGCTCGACGCTCGAGGTCGAGGACGCAATCAAGGCGCTGGTCACCAAGTCCGCCAACGATGCCGCGGTGGTGATCGCCGAGACGATTGCCGGCAGCGAGGACGCCTTCGCCCGGCAGATGACCCAGAAGGCCCGCAGCCTCGGCATGTCGAAGACGATCTACCGGAACGCCTCCGGCCTGCCCGACGATGAGATGGTCACGACCGCTCGCGAACAGGCGCTGCTCGGCATCGCCATCCAGGAGCGGTTCCCGCAGTATTATCGCTATTTCTCGCTGCCGAGCTTCAGCTATCGCGGCCGCGCCATGCGCAACCACAACAAGCTGCTCGGCCGCGTGAAGGGCGTCGACGGCATCAAGACCGGCTACACCCGGGCATCCGGTTTCAACCTGACCTCCTCGGTCCGCCGCGACGACCGTCACATCGTTGCAGTGGTGCTCGGCGGCTCGAGCGGCGCGCAGCGCGACGCGCGGATGCGCACTCTGATCGAGGGACACGTCCAGCTCGCCTCGACGGTCAGGACCACGCCGACGCGGTTCGCCGCCAAGGCAACGGCCCCGCGCGGGCCGCAGCTCGCGGCCGCTGAATCGATTCCCGTTCCGCCGCCGGCGCCGTCCGCCAAGCCGGTTGCCCAGAAGCCGATTGCACACACGCTGACGCTCGGCTCGACCGAGCCGATCAAGCCGGTGCCGGTCCGCACCGTGACGGTGAAGCTCGCGCCGCCCAAGACCGTTTCGCCCAAGACCGTTTCGTCCAAAACCGCCGCAGCCGTCAGGCCAGCGGCCGAGCCAATCCGCCCTGCCCCGGTGCAGACCGCATCGCTTGCACCGGTCGCCGTGGCTCAAGCCGCCGTCAAGCCGGCGGTGCAAGCAGCGGCAACGCCGGCGCCGCGACCCGGCCTGCTCGGCGTGCTTCCGGCCGCCGCCTCCGCCGCCAGCAAGGCGATCGTGCCTTCCGCCTCCGCCGCCGAGGCAAAGCTGCAGGCCAAGTCGGAAACCAAGGTCGCGCGCAGCGGCTGGGCCATCCAGGTCGGCGCGTTCGAGGCCGAGGCTGAGGCCAAGGAGCGGCTGTCCAAGGCGCAGTCCAAGGCCGCCAAGGTCCTCAAGAACGCCGATCCCTATACCGAGCGCACCACCAAGGGCGAGAAGACCTACTACCGGGCGCGCTTCGCCGGCTTCGAGCGTGACGAGGCGCAGGCCGCCTGCCGCCAGCTCAAGCGCAGCGACATCGTCTGCATGGCGCTGAAGATTTGAATGGCGCTGAAGATCTGACCGCGTCCGCAAGGACGCCAACAAGACTGAACGAGATAACAGGAAGACGTCGCCAGGAGCCGCGTGTTTTGTTGCGTGCGGAGTAATCAACGATGGCGGCGAAGAAGAACCTCCTTGGCCTCATTGATCTGGGCCGCGAGGTACGTCGACCCCCCTTGGTCGGGATGCAGTTTCTTCATCAGGTTGCGGTGCGCCCGGCCGATGTCGTCGGCGCTCGCCCCCGGCTGCACGCCAAGGATCTGGTAGGCCTCCTCCTCAGTCATTTTTCCGCTGCGCGCGGCGCGCCGGCCCGCCGACGAACCACCCTGCGCGTCTTCACGCCAACTGGGCTGCCTGCGGTCAAGATAAGCGGCCAGTAGGGCCCGGCTTTCGTCGTCGATCTGCGGCAACAGGCCCAGCAGGGTCGACACGTCGAGCGCTTCCAGCGACTGGCCCTCGTGGGGTCCTGCCAGGATATGGCCGGTCATCGCGCCGCTGTCGTGGTCGAGCTCCATCTCGACAAACGCCGAGCGCACCCGTGACACTTGGCCGGGTGTTTTCCGGGTGCGCTGGAATATGCCCGTCTGGGCGAACGGCCCCCAGCCCAGCAGGCCGAGCCCGAACAGCCCGAGCGGGATGGCCGTCTCCAGGCGGCCACGGAAACCGAGAAACCCGGCAATCGCCAGCGCGCCGAGCCCACCGGCCGAGGGCAGCAGCTTCGCCAGCAACTTCGGATCGGCCTTGCTGTATGCGTTGAGCGCCCAAAGCGCGAGTACAAGGATAACGAGGCCGAAGAGAAGCATCGGCATGGCTAGCGCAGTTGCTCGAGGAGCTTCAAGGCCGTGGCATTGGCCCGAAGATTGGCCAGCGCTTTCATGCCGCCGGCTGCGTAGGCCGCAACCGCCCGCAGCAACTCCGCAAGCTGGCTCGCCGCGCCCGGATCGAAGCGGCAGTAAGCCCCCTTGGAGAGACGCGCGATCTCGCGAAACGCGCGCTCGGCGATCGGATCGTACCCCTCCTGGAATACGAAGGCCGGCACTCCAAGCAGGCCAAGGGCGCCCGCGGCGGCGCAGAGATCGTCGATCGGCTCTTCCATGGCATCGCCGACCAGCACCAGCGCCTGCACCTTGCGCTGTTCGGTCTCGCGCCGGGCATGGGCAAGCACCTTGCCGATCTGGGTGTGGCCGCCGCGGCAATCGATCTTCTCCATCAGACTTGCCAGCCGGGTGGCATCCGACACCCAGCCGGACGCCCGGCACTCGGCCAGGCCGCGGAAATAGACCAGTTGGACATCGAGCCCGCCGATCGCCGCCGTCTCGCGGAACATGTCCGCCTGCAGCTTGCAGGCGGTGTCCCACAGCGGCTGGCGGCTCATGGTGGCGTCGAGCGCAAAGATCAGACGCCCGCGCTGACCTGCCGCGACGGCCGGGCCGAGCTCCTTGACCTTGCCCAGGAACGCATCGATTTCGGAACGCGACGAAGGTTGCGTGGCCGGCTCGGTGCGGCCCGTGGCGGGCGCCGGGGTTCGATCGTTCTTCATACGTATAAGGTGACAATTCGGGAGCGGATCGCAATGGGGCGCGAGACCGCGCCCAGGCACTATCCGGTCAGAATATCGTGCAATTCCAGCGGCTGGCCGGCCGCGGCAAACCATTCCGCCCGGGCAGCGGCGCGTTTGAGGCCCCTTTCGTCGAACGGCAGCCGCAGCGCCGTCAGGAGGCTTTCCACCTCCTGACGCGCCGTCACATGCGACATGCTGGGCTTGGTGCCGAGCGTCGCCTCGTTGAGGTCGTCCAGCGCCGTCAGACCGCGCGGATAGAACTCGCGGAAGATAACCCGCTCCGCAAAGCCGTCGACCGCCCTGAACCCAAGCCGCAGCGCGAGTTCCTGCAAACCCTCGCCGACCAGCTTCTTGTTGCGCGATCCCAGCATGGACAGCCGGTTGCGCACCACGATCCAGTCGGTGGTGGCATGATCGACGACACGCCGCTGGCGGCGCGCCTCGCGCACCATTTCCGCGAAATGGCTGGTCCCGGTCACGGCGAACGTGGCGGGATCGACGGTGCCGAGCACGTCGAAGTCGACGAAGCTGTCGTTCAACGGCGTGATGAGCGTATCCGCCATCGAATGTGCCAGCCGCATCAGGTAGCTGTCGTGGCCTGGCGTATCGACGACGACGAAGTCATGGGTGTGCTCGAGTTCGTCCACCGCCCTGGCGAAGGCGCTGAACTCGGCGACCTCGTTGTCCACCACCTTGTTGCCTTCGGCACGCTCGATGCAGTGATGCGTGGGCAGTTCGAGATCGAGCCCGGCATGCCGGGCCCAGGCGGCCCGGTTCTCAATGTAGTGGGTGAAGCTCTTCTGGCGGCCGTCGAGATCGATGGTGGCGACGCGCTGCCCGGCCTTCATCAAGGCCACGGCAACATGCATCGCGACGGTGGATTTGCCGGATCCACCCTTCTCGTTACCCAGAACGACGACGTAGGCGGACCGCGACCGCCCCGCATCCTCAACAGACATCGGCCATCCTCACGGCCCCTAGTTTTCATTTCTCCTGCATTTGAATCAAGCTCTGCGTGGCGAAAGCCGCGATTTACGATGAATCCGAACCATGCCAAAAGCTCACGTCATGCCCCGTCCGGCCGTCATCCGCACCGTTTCCGCGCTTCGCCGCACGACCCGGCGCTGGCATGGCAAAGGCGAGACCGTCGCGCTCGTCCCCACCATGGGCGCGCTGCACGCCGGTCACACCGACCTGGTCAAACGGGCGGCGCGCAGAGCGGACCGCGTGGTGGTTTCGATCTTCGTCAATCCGGCCCAGTTCGCGCCGGGCGAGGATCTCGCGAGCTACCCCCGGACCTGGAACAGCGATCTTGCCGCGCTCGCAGCGCTCAAGGTCGACGCGGTCTGGGCCCCCGCCGTCCCGGAAATGTATCCCGATGGCTTCGCCACCCGGATCGATCCGGGCGGCCCGGCCAGGGCCGGGCTTGAAGACCGGTTCCGCCCGCACTTTTTCGGCGGGGTCGCCACCGTGGTGGCCAAGCTGCTGCTGCAGGTCGAACCGCAATTCGCGATGTTCGGCGAAAAGGACTACCAGCAGCTCAAGGTGGTCACGGCGATGGCCCGCGACCTCGACATACCGGTCAAGATCGTCGGCGTGCCGACCGTGCGCGAGCGGGACGGTCTCGCAATGTCGTCCCGCAACGCCTACCTGTCTGCGCACGAACGGACTGTCGCCCCCACCCTGCACCGGGTGTTGAGCAAGAGCGCAAGCCGGATCAAATCCGGCCGGCGCATCGCGACCGTGCTGGCCGGCGCGCGCGAGGAATTGTCCCGTGCCGGTTTTGCGGTCGACTATCTCGAGGCGCGGAACGCGGAGACATTGGCTCCGCTTGGCTCGCTGAAAGACGGCCCCATCCGCCTCCTTGTCGCAGCAAAGCTCGGCCGCACCCGTCTGATCGACAACGTGGGCGTCTA
>CAZGSW010000149.1:0-11590 GCA_964528635.1 uncultured Rhodoplanes sp.
CACATACATGATGTGCTTCGGGTTGCCGGGCACCTTGATGCCCCAGTCGAACGTGGTGCGCGAGATCGAAAGATCCTGCAGACCGCCGCGCACGAAGCTCGCCACCTCGTTCAGGCGCTCTTTCGGCAATACATAGTCGGGCCGCTCGTACAGCTTCAGGAGCTTGTCCTGATAGGCGGACAGCCGGAAGAAATAGCTCTCCTCCTCCACCCACTCCACTGGAGTCCCGGTCTCGATCGAGAGGCGGGCGCCCTGCTCGTTCGTGCGAGTCTCGTTCTCTGCATAGTAGCGCTCATCGCGCACCGAATACCAGCCGGCGTATTTGCTGAGATAGATGTCGCCGTTTTTCTCCATCCGGCGCCAGATCTCTTCAGATGAGCGATGGTGGCGATCCTCGGTGGTACGGATGAAGTCGTCGTTCGAGCAGTTCATCCGCGCGACCATAGCGCGAAAACGCTCCACGTTGCGGTCCACCATTTCGCGCGCCGTGATGCCTTCACGCGCCGCGGTCTGCTGGATCTTCTGTCCGTGCTCGTCGGTTCCGGTGAGGAAGAACACATCGTATCCGTCGAGCCGTTTGAAGCGGGCGATGGAGTCGGTCGCGACCACCTCGTAGGCATGCCCGATATGCGGGGGACCGTTCGGATAGGAAATCGCCGTGGTCAGGTAATAGCGGGGCTTTTCGGCCATGGGGTGTTGGTATCAACCGGTTGCGGCGAGAGCAAGCCAAGCTGGCACCTAACGCGCCGCGTCCGCCAGCGTACCGAATATCGAAAACACCAGCGGCCGGCGGTCCAGATTATACTCGCCCGCTTCCCGACCGGCCGAGTTGATCGTTTCCCAAGCTTGCGCAAGCCGTGCCATCCGGGCCTTGTCCTTCGGACCGGTCGCCAGTTGCTCGCTCAGCCACTCGTTGACGGTGTCAAGAAATGCCTCGAGCGGTCCCGGATCGACGCCCGGCAGCTTGTCGGCCAGCGCGTGCAATGCGCGCGGATCGACCTGCGGGAGTTTATCGAGGAGGCCGACGACACGCTGGCGCATTTCCAGTGCCGGGCCTTGGAGAAGTGCGAGAGCCCGCGCCGTGGAACCGCCGGAGGCTGCGGCCGCGGCGGCGATTTCGGCTTCTCCGGCCTCGGCGCCCATCGCCGCGACCGCCTGCGCCACCTGCTCCGCCGAGAGCCTGCGAAGCAGCAACATCCGGCTACGCGACCGGATCGTGGGCATCACGCGACCAGGCGAGTTGGTCACCAGCAACAGAAGCGATCGTGGCGGCGGTTCTTCGAGCACCTTGAGCAGCGCGTTGGCCCCGGATGCATTCATTTCCTCGACAGTGTCGACAATCGCCACGCGCCAACCGCCCTCCCCGGCGGTGGATCCGAAAAAAGAAACGCTGCGCCTGATATCGTCGACGCGGATTTCGGAAAACAACCTGCCGGTCTTTTCGTTGATCACTCGCTCCAGCGTCAGGAGATCGGTGTGCGACTGGTTGGCAACGCGGCGCGCCACCGGCAGATCCTCTGGGACCGCCAGCGAGGTCGCTCGTTGCACCGTCGGCTGCGCCGGATCGGGATTGGCCAGCACAAACTTGGCCATCCGGTAGGCCAGCGTGGCCTTGCCTATCCCCGCCTCGCCGGCGATGAGCCAAGCATGCGGGATGCGGCCGCTGCGGTAGGCGTCAAGCAGGATCTGCTCGGCCTCCGAGTGGCCGAACAATGCCACGGCCTCCCGCGGATGCGGAAGCGCGCTGTCGTCTTCAAGGTTCCTGGCCGGGCTCACCCGACAAGACCTAGTTCAGCGCAGCAGCACCACGCAAGCCCGGAGGCTATGGCCCGGCAAGCTCCTCGCGGAGTATTGCCAGTTCCAGCCACCGCTCCTCCGCTGCGGTCAGCTTCTGCTGGGCCGCCACAAGCTCCCCCGAAGCCCGATCGAATGTCTTTCGATCCTTTGCATAAAGGGCCGGGTCGGCGAGCGTTCGGTTGAGCGTTTCGATCTCGGACTGGAGCGACGCGATCGTACCTGGCAGTGTCTCAAGCGCATGCTTTTCGTTGAAACTCAGGCGCCGCTTGCGCTCGGTGGCGGGTCGGTCGGCCTCCGGCGCGGCCGGTTTCGGCGCATCCTTTGCTGCATCCCGCTTCAGATCGGCACCACGCTGCGCCAGCATGTCGGAATACCCGCCTGCGTATTCGATCCAGCGGCCGCCTCCGTCCGGAGCGATCACCGCGTCGACCATTCTGTCGAGAAAATCTCGATCATGGCTTATGAGCAGCACCGTGCCCTCGTAGTCGCCAAGCATCTCCTCCAGAACGTCGAGCGTTTCGAGATCGAGATCGTTGGTCGGCTCGTCGAGCACCAGAAGGTTGGAAGGCCGTGCCAGCAGCTTCGCGAGCATCAGTCGAGCCCGCTCTCCGCCCGACAGGCGCTCCAGCGGCGTCCGGGCCTGCTCGGGCTGAAACAGGAAATCCTTGAGGTAGCCGATCACGTGCCGGGGCTTCCCGCCGACGAACACGGTGTCTCCGCGCCCGCCTGTCAGCGCTCCGGCCAGCGTCTCTCCGGGCTCAAGCGCGCGATGCTGGTCGAGCGCGGCGATGGCGAGATTGATGCCAAGCCGGATCGCGCCTTCATCAGGTGCCAGGGTGCCGGTCAGCAGGTTGACCAGGGTGGTCTTGCCGCTGCCGTTCGGTCCGACGATGCCGATCCGGTCGCCTCGCTGGATCAGCGTGGAAAAGTTGCGCACGATCGGACGCTCATCGTAGGACTTGGACAATCCCTGCGCCTCGATGACCAGCTTGCCAGAACTGTCGGCCGCAGCCGCCGAAATGGTCGCACTTCCCAACGCGCCGCGGTAAGTCCGGCGGGATGCACGCAACTCATGCAGTGCGCCGAGCCGGCGCACATTGCGCTTGCGCCTCGCGGTGACGCCATAGCGCAACCAGTCCTCTTCGGCGGCGATCTTGCGGTCGAGCTTATGCTGATCCCGCTCCTCCTCGGCCAGCACCTCGTCGCGCCAGGCCTCGAACGCAGAGAAACCCCGATCGATCCGCCGCGTGCGGCCACGGTCGAGCCAGACCGTGCTGCGCGAAAGATTGGAGAGAAATCGCCGGTCGTGACTGATGAGCACAAGCGCCGCACGGCTCCCCTGCAGCTCACGCTCAAGCCACTCGATGGTCGGCAGGTCGAGATGGTTGGTTGGCTCATCGAGCAGCAGGATGTCCGGGTCCGGCGCCAGGACAGCCGCCAGCGCGACACGGCGCGCTTCGCCGCCCGACAGCAGCGAAGGATTCTCCTGCCCGGTCAGCCCGAGTTGCTCCAGCAGGAGCCTGGCCCGATGCGGATCGCCCTGCGGACCGAGCCCTGCCTCGACATAGGAAAGCGCGGTCGGAGCTGCAGAGAAGTCCGGCTCCTGCGGCAGATAGCGGACGACGGCGCCGGGTTGGACGAAGCACGTGCCGCGGTCGGGCTCAACAATTCCTGCGGCGATGCGCAGCAACGTCGACTTGCCGGAGCCGTTGCGGCCAACCAGACAGACACGCTCGCCGGCAGCGACGCTGAGCTCCGCGCCGGCCAGAAGCGGCGTACCGCCAAACGTCAGCGCAATGTCCCGGAGCTGGATGAGCGGTGGCGCCATTCGCAAATCTAGCTGGCGCCTGCGAGTTGCACCGGCGCGGTCGAAGGATCGAACCGCTCGTTGACGACACGCCAGATCTGCTCGGCGACCTCGTCGCGCGACGCCGTGGCGTCGATCAGGACACAACGATCCGGCTCGTTTGCAGCGAGCATGAGGAAGCCGTCGCGCAGCCTCTCATGAAAAATCTTCGCCTCATTCTCGAACCGGTCGGCTTGCGCGCTGCCGCGGCGCGCTGCCGCGCGTGTCATGCTCTCTTCAACGGGAGCGTCCAGGATAAAGGTCAGGTCCGGCTTGTTCTCGCCGACGACGATCCGTTCCAGCGCCCGGATGGCGCGCGGATCCACATTGCCGGCAACGCCTTGATAGACCCGCGTGGAATCCGCAAAACGGTCACATACCACCCAGACGCCGCGCTCGAGCGCGGGACGGATGACGGTATCAAGATGGTCGCTGCGGGCGGCGGCGAACAGCACCGCTTCCACGTCGGCTCCGAGCGGCTTGGCAACACCAGAAAGAATGACGTGACGGACGATCTCGGCGCCGGGTGAGCCGCCCGGTTCCCGGGTCAGGTGGACAGCCAGCCCGAACGCACGCAGCCGTTCGGCAAGCCGCGCGGCATGTGTCGACTTGCCGGTGCCTTCCCCGCCCTCGAAGGTAATGAAGCGTCCGCGCATAAGGATCACCACGGGTGGGTTTACGGGCTTGGCAGGCCGATTGCCACCCGCCTCCCCGTCCGGCTGGGGACATTCGCGGGCGATCAGAGCTTACGGAAGCCTGCCCGGACCAGGCCGATCACCAGTTCCACGGCGGCATCGACTGCGCGCTGCGTGGTGCTTCCGGTGCCGACGTCCTCTGCCGCCTGCAAAGGCACCTCAAGAGCCAGGGCGTCGTTGCGCCAGACCTGAAGCCTGCCCACCGGCTGCCCCTGCTTGACCGGCGCACGCACCGGCCCGACATAGATCATCTTGGCGCTGATACGATCGGGCGTGCCACGCGGCACCATCAGATTGATCGGACCCTTCCCGACCAACGGCACGCGGCCCTGGGCACCGCCGTACACCTTGGCCTCCGCCACCGTCTGGCCTTCGGCAAACAGAAGCCGCGTCTCGAACGCGCGGAAGCCCCAGTCGAGCAACTTGCGCGCCTCGTTGGCGCGCTCCTTGTCGCTCTTGGCGCCATTGACGACCACGATCAGCCGCAGGCCATCCTGAACCGCCGATCCGACCAGCCCGTAGCCGGCCTCCCTGGTGTAGCCGGTCTTCAACCCGTCGGCGCCGATGTTCATCGGAAGCAGAGGATTGCGATTCTGCTGTCTGATCTTGTTCCAGGTAAAATCACGCTCGGCGTAGATCTTGTAGTGCTCCGGATAGGTCCGGATGATGTGCTGAGTCAGCTTTGCCAGTTCGCGAACCGTGACGCGCTGCTCGGGATCCGGCAGCCCGGTCGGGTTGGTGAAAAAGGATTTCTCAAGTCCGAGTTCGCGGGCCCTGTCATTCATCAACCGGGCGAATGCGGCCTCGTTTCCGGCAATGCCTTCAGCGAGCGTGATGCAGGCGTCGTTGCCCGACTGGATGATCGCGCCTTTGAGAAGATCCCCCACCGCGATCTTGCTGTGGATCGGGGCAAACATCGTGGAACCGCCGGATGGCGCGCCACCAGTGCGCCAGGCGTGTTCGCTGACGGTGAACTCCTCGTCGATCTTGATATTGCCCAGCGCAAGCTGGTCGAAAACGACCTCGGCGGTCATGAGCTTGGCAAGACTTGCGGGCGCAACGAGTTGATCCGCCCCCTTCTCGAACAGAATGGTGCCGCTCTCCGCCTCGATCAGAATCGCGTAGGGGGCCGACGTGTTGAAGGTGCCGGGCGCCGGGGCGGCGCACGCAATGGCGAGACCGGCGCCGAGACCGGCCAGAATGAATGTTATGAACTGCACAAGCCGCGACATGAAAGACTGAATGCGCGCCCCCGCACCGCCCCCGTTTAGCAAGTCACAGCGGGCAGGAAAATGGCGGTAATGCCGCGCCTCAATAAATGCCACGCCCGGTCATGACGCTGTCGAACCGCGGGGCGAAGGCAGATACAGGCTCGCGAAGGGGTGTGCTCTGAACACTTGCCGGCGCGAACCGCGAATCGAACGAATTCTCCGCGGCGGTCCGTTCCGGTGGCCGGGCTTCCACGGTCCGTGCCGGCGGCAGAGCCGGCGCCCGGGCCACGGTTTCCCTGGTTGGTGGAGCATGGCGGACCATCCGCACCGGTGCCGGCGCGGGACGTTCGGTCGCCGTTCGCACGGCTGGACGTGGATCGAAGTACTCTCGCTGGAACGCCGGTTTGTTGCTCCGGGACGACGCCGACGCCACCATGGTCCGCGGGCCCGGCGCCGGCGAGCCGTCCGTGCGTAGCGTTGCCACAAGCTTGTCGTCGTCGGAGCCCTCGAGCGCCGCGCGCCCGATGTACTCCACGCGCACGCGCGTCACGCCGAACCGGTGGAAGTCGAGGAGCTTGGCGGCTCGGACCGAGACGTCGATCACCCGGTTCTCGTGGAAGGGACCGCGATCGTTGACCCGAACGACCAGCGATCGCTTGTTGCGCAGATTGGTGACCCGCACATAGCTCGGAATCGGCAAGGTCGGATGCGCGGCCGAGACCGAGTGCATGTCAAACACTTCGCCGTTGGCGGTCTTACGGCCGTGAAACTCGACACCATACCAGGACGCCACGCCAGTGGTGTCGTAGTTCGGGTCCTCCTGCGGGACGTACGTCCGGCCCGCCACCTGATAGGGTTTGCCGACACGGTACGAGCCGCCGCCCTTCGGCACAGCCTCACCCGGACCGACCATGCGCTGGCTGGCTGGCACACCGTACTTTGAATCGATGTTTGACTTGCCGCAGCTCGCGACCCCAAGCGCAAGCGCCAAGGCTGCGCCAAAACGCGCAAGGTCGCCCAACCCCGCCGGCCCGAAACGACGCCCCATCCGGTCCTCAGAAACACCCACACTGGATCGGGGGAAAATCCTGCCCCGCCTGTCACCCGTCATGATAACCGGGTCGGAACCCGGCGAAAATGGGGCTGGAAGGCTGTCCTAAGGCGAATGCGGTAAATGCATCGTTGCGGCCCGGCACGCGGAGGACACCGCTCAGGCCAGAGTTTCGAGCTGTTCGTCCTCAACCACCTCAGCCGGGATCATGTTGCGCAGCGTGCCGCTTGCCAATGTCACCTTCCGCCGTCCGGACTGCCCCGACGGCTGCGGCGGCGCCTCAGGCAACTGCCGGGACTTGGCAAACAGCACGGACCCGGCGTTCCCGCCGTGGCGCTCCAGATCGTCCTCGTCGCAGGTCGCGGCAATTGCCAGCCCTATCGAAGCCAGGTGGGCGCGGCGGTAGCAGTAAACCGCGAGCATGCCGCGGACCGAGGGCGGCACCGAAGTGATCAGTTCGTCCAGACCATGCGGGCTCGCTCGATACAACTGTCCGAGCAACGAGTCCGGCACCGGGCACTCTTCCTCATCGAACATGCGGCGTTCAGGCAGCATTGCGATTCCCCGCAGCGGTTGAGCACCGCGGAGCATCCGACGCAAAATCTTAATGTCACGTTAACCCTGCCCGGCCTGCCCACATCCCGTTCAGGCCACCCGGTCCTTTTCCGGCTCGGCAACGCTGAGGCTGCGCCAGTTGGTGGTCTTGGGGACTATGCCCTCGAACGAGCTGATGCGAGCAAACGGCGTGCTTCGTTCACTCGTGCCGATCGCCGGCCCGCCGTCGCGCACGCGAATTGCGGCCTCGACCATCATCTTGCGGAATTCGACCACGGCGAAGTCGCTGGCGCCGAGCCTTTCCATGGAACGGTCGATGATCGGCCCCATGGACTCCCACATTGCAATGTCCTGGTTCGGAATGCCCTTGATCCCGGTGAAGTCGCCGAGTTTCATCGCATCGCGGTTCTGCAGGTAGTTGTTCTGCAGCGTCCGCTTGTTGTTGAAGTTTTCGTCGAGGTCGATACCGGGCATCGCCCGGTTGAACGTCCGCCACAACGCAGTATCCACGCCGGGCTTCGAGGCATCGTTCCAGCCGATAAAGTAGAAGGCCGTGTGGTGATCGTCCGTCGGACCCAGCACCGTTGTGACGTTATGCACGTTGTTGGGCGGGATCAGAGCCATGAACGGTGCGACATAGACCGTGATCCGCAGATAATCATCGGTGCCGGCGTTCTGGATCGGCCGGCGGATCGCGACATAGCGAAATCCGAAATCGGTCCGCTCCGACTGATACCGCGGAGCACGGTCGGTTGAAGGCCGCAACCAGTTCTTGTCGGTCGCCTTTGCACCGTCGACGCGCGCCGGCACCATGTCCGACGAATGCAGACTCGAACTGTGGGCGGAATCGATCTGTCCCTCCATCACCTGCGCCCAGTTCGCGTTGACGTGGATCTTCAGGATGCTGACGTTGACGTCCGGCGTCGGTGCGAACGGCGGCGCCTCGAATTCCGGCATCTGTTCCGCAGGCCCCATGTAGACCCACACGAAACCGCCAGCCTCGCGAACCGGGTAGGCCTTGTGCTTCACCTTCCCGGCGAGCCCGCTCTCCGGCGGCTCCGACGTCATCTCGAGGACGTTGCCCTCCACGTCGAATTTCCACCCGTGATACAGGCAGCGCAGTCCGCATTCCTCGTTGCGCCCCAGCACCAGCGATACGCGGCGGTGCGGACAATACTCGTCGAGCACGCCGAGTTTGCCCTCACTGTCGCGAAACACGACAAGATCCTCGCCGAACAGACGCGCCCGCACCGGCGCACCGTCCGGCACCGCGACCTCCTCCGACAGACAGAGCGGTGCCCAATGCCGCCGCATAAGCAGACCCATCGGCGCATCGCCTTCAACGCGGCACAGGATGTCGTTTTCTTCCCGGGTCAGCATCGCTTCTCTCCCTGGATCGATCGGCTTCGAAGGCCGGCCCCGTTGATTACTTAGGTCTCTAAGTTTATTGTATCGCAACCTTGGAAATCGTCAAATCCTGCAAGACGCATATGGTCGCCCTCGTAACCCATTCTCTGAGCTTGCGGATTTCTCGCTCCTGGATGGCGGCCGACGGCATTCGCGGGTTCGAACTGCGGCGTCCCGACGGCGGTGATCTTCCCGAATTCGAGCCTGGCGCCCACATCGGGGTGCACACACCGAACGGCGAATTGCGAAAATATTCGCTGTGCAACGATCCGGCCGAGCGTGACCGCTACGAGATCGCGGTGTTGCGAGAAGCGGCCGGACATGGTGGATCGATATCTATGGTCGACGACGTGCGCGACGGCGCCGAGATAGAGATCGCTCCGCCACAGAATGACTTTCCGCTCGTCGCCAGTCCTGCAGGATACACGTTCATCGCCGGCGGCATCGGCATCACGCCGATCATGTCGATGATCCGCCACCTGAAGGGCGGACCTGGCACGAAGTTCAAGCTCTTCTATTGCGCGCGGACTGCAGCAGGCACTGCGTTCCGCGATCAGCTTTCGGCCCCAGGCTTCCGCAGTCAGGTGGTGTTTCACCACGACGACGGGGATCCTTCGCGCAACCTCGACCTCTGGCCGGCGCTCGAACAACCGAAGGGCCACCTCTACTGCTGCGGGCCGCGAGGATTGATGCAGGCGGTGCGCGACATGACGGGCCACTGGTCGCCCTCGGCGGTGCACTTCGAGGCGTTCACCGAATCGCGCGAGACGCGGCCGGACGATCGCGCCTTCAAGGTGCGGCTGGATCGGTCGAACGCTACGGTCGAGGTACCGGTTGGCCGCACGATCCTCGAAGCGCTGCGCGCGGCGGGCCACGAGGCGGCAAGTTCCTGCGAAAGCGGAACCTGCGGCACCTGCCGGACGCGCCTGCTGGCCGGCACGCCAGACCATCGGGACCTGGTACTTGCCGACCACGAAAGGGCGGACAACATCATGATCTGCGTATCGCGTGCGTTGTCAGAGGAATTGGTTCTGGACCGCTAGCGATGGCCAGGAAGGCAGCCACGACCGTCCGGAAGCCGCCTGAGGGCGCCGCAAGCGCCGTGCTCAAGCACTGGCAGGAGGCGGTGCCGAACGATCGCCTGGCGCATCTGGTGAAGGACGTGACGCGCGCTTACGTGCGCGCGCTGCAGGCGCGATTGTCGAAGCATGGGGTCTCGTTCGGGCACTGGGCCTTCCTGCGAATCCTGTGGGAACGCGACGGCCTCAACCAGCGCGAACTGAGTGAAGAGGCCGGTGTGATGGAGCCGACCACGTTCACAGCGATTCGGGCGATGGAGAAGCTCGGCTACGTCGAAAGGATGCAGCAACCCGGCGACCGGCGCATGGTGATCATCAAGCTTACGCCCAGGGGCCGGTCGCTGAAGCAGGCCCTGGTGCCGCTGGCCGAGGAGGTCAACGGCATCGGCAGTCGCGGCGTCCGGACCGAAGACGTCACCACCACGCGACGGACCCTGCTGTCTATCCTTCACAATCTGGCGAGAGACGAGATGCAGGTGTCGGCCGTTCACCGTCGCAACGGCGGCGACGCAACACGCCAACGCAATGGCGCACGCAGCATCAGAGCAGCTTCGCGCCACTCATAAGAACAGAAGACGGTGCAAAGACTGAATAAAGGCGGCGGCTATTGGCTGCGAAGCAGCGCGCCCTGCACCACCAGGCGGAAACCGCCATCGGGCAGATCGTCGAACGCGATGCCGTGCTGCTGCCAGAACTGCTCGATGGTCAGCATGGTTCGCAGCCGCGGCTCAACGAGGCCCTGCTCGATCCTGTGCACCGAACGCTGGGTCAGCCCGACGCGGCCGCCAACCTCTTCCTGGCTGAAACCGAGAATGGCTCGCGCCGCACGCAGCTTGGCGCCAAATGCGGAGCGTTCAAGGCGCAGCGTGTCGTCGATATCGATGTGATGCTTCAGCGGAACATGGGTTACGACCTGCGGCATCGCATCGTCTCCACTGATTTCCGGTCTCGCGGACCGGGCGCCCCTTAAAGGGGGAACCCCCGGCGGTTTTGCCGCCGAGGGTCGATGCTTAAGTGGACATTCCGCCGATCAGGGCAGGAAGCTGCGCTGCACGCGGAACGATCCGGCCAACACGCCCTCGCTGCCAGCCTGATACAGGCCTGCGGGCTTGCCGCCGCCAGGAGTCGCCAGGATGACAGTGTTGGTGACCGTGTTGCTCTGCACACCATCCAGGTGGGCATAGATGATGTCCGCGCCGATGGTGAAGCCCTTGATGGGCTGCCATTCAGACCGCGAGCCGATCGTCCAGCCCTGGAAGTCCATGTTGCAGGCGGCGGTCATGCCCATCGCACCCGCTTGGGTGGCGGCTGGAGCAGCGACGCCGCACATGGCAGCAGTGGCCTGCGCGTTGTGGCTCACGTCGATGTAAGACCCGTAGATCGAGGTCTTGAACGACGGGGTCCACAGGTGCTCGAAGCCGGCGTTGACGCTCCAGACGGTGGTCGCCTGAACCGAACCGCCAGGCGCGTACACGCCGTCGGTCCAGAAGCCAGCGGCGATCTGGCCGTTGCCGCCCGCATTCGGAGTGCCCGACGCGTACAGCGGGCTGGCACCGCCGCGAGCGGCGATGTGGTAGCCAGTTGCACCTTCGGAGTAGACCGCCTGCACCGAGAACCGGTCGCCGGGGGCGATCATCGGCAGGTTCAGGATGAAGCCGGTGCTGGCAGCCCAGCCCCAACGCTCACCCGGATGACCGGCCGCCTCGGTGGCGCCGTAGTAGCCGCCCGAGATGTTGTGCGCTGCCGCCGCGAGAATCCAGGTGCCCCAGGACTGATCGAGACGCAGGTTGCCGACGATGTCCGGCATCGAGCCTTCCGCGCCGCCCCAGTTGTTGGCGGTCGGATTGGCGCCGAACACGAACGGGTTGGCAGCGCCCGTGAACACCGTCGCCTGACGGCGGGCCTGCTCGATGGCGATCGTGCCCGAGAAGCCGTTGCCGAACTGCGCG
>CAZGSW010000150.1:0-11546 GCA_964528635.1 uncultured Rhodoplanes sp.
CCGTCCAGATAATGGTTGAGCACGCTCGACGACGACACCACCACGCGCTTGAGCCCGAGGATGCGCGCGGCCTCCAGCACGTTCACCGTGCCCATGATGTTGAGGTTGATCGCGCTGTAGGGCTCGCGCTGCGCGCCGAGCGTCAGCAGCGGGTTCGCCGCGGTGTGCGCGATCTTCGAAATACTGTGCGCGCGCAATGCCTCGACGAGGGTGAGCGGCCGCAGCACGTCGCCTGCGATCAGCGTCACCTTGTCGAGCGGCACGATCTCGCCGATCGCGTCGCGCTGCGCCGCCACATCCATCAGAACCGGCGTCTCGTCGCGCTCGACGAGAATGCGCGCGACCTGCGAACCGATCAGCCCCGCTCCGATGACGAGTGTGGTCATGAACCGTTTCCTTCCACGATGGGATAGCGCCGCGACCGGCTATTCCGCAGGCTGCGCCTCGGCCTTCTCGGACCTGTCTTCCCGCATCTTGCCGATCACGGTGTTCAGTTCCGCGCCGTACAGGAAGATCGAGGCGACCAGATAGAGGAACACCAGCGCCATCATCACCGAGGCGAGGCCGGCGTAGTACGTCACGTAGGTATAGGCGAAGCCCGACAGGTAATCGCCGAACACCTCGCCGGCGAGCAGCCAGAGCGCCAGCGTCACGGCGATGCCGGGCCAGATGTCGGCCAGCCGGCGCCGGTCGGCCGGCAGCCACTTGTGCACGATGAACAGCGCGACGATGAACACCGTCGCGGCGGTCGCGATCCGGATGAAATTGAACAGCGCCCACAGCGGGCTCAGCCACGGCGCGTGGATCACCGCGGTGGCGAAGATCAGCGGCGCCAGCACCACCAGGAACGACAGCGCCAGCAGCGCGATCGCGGCGACGATCACGTAGCCGATCGATTCCAGCCGCAGCAGCCACCAGGCCCGCGATTCCACCACGCCGTAGGCGCGATTGAGTCCGATGCGCAGGCTCTCGATGCCGCTGGAGGCGAAGAAGATCGCGAGCATCACGCCGATGGTCAGCACGTCGCCGCGCGCCGTGCCGAGCACGTTCTGCACCTCCTTGGCGAGCGGTCCGGACACCTGGGTCGGCCATGCCTCCAGCAGGATCTGCGCCACCTCGTTGGCGAGCCCTATGCTGCCGAAGTAGGGCGCCAGCGCCGCGACCAGAATGAGGAACGGGAACAGCGACATCAGCGCAGAGAGCGCGATGTGGCTCGCGATCGCCCAGCCATCATCGGCGTTGAAGCGATAGAACGCGTCCATCGCCACTTGATAGGTCAGGCGCAACGGCTGCACGGCGTTCCTCGCGGCGCGACGGTCGCGCCTGGATTCGCGGATTATAGCGCGGTTGGCAAGGGGGCGTGCGCCGTTGCTGCTCTGCGCCGGCGTCAGGCCGCCTGCACGTCGGCGAGGAAGCGCTGCACTTCGGTTTCGAGGTTCTCGGCTTCGACGGCAAGCGCGTCGGCCAGCCCCTTGACGTCGGCGGCGGTGTGGCGGGCGTCGCTGGAGGCGCCGGCGACGCGGCTCATCGCCTCGGCGCCGCCGCGCGCCTCCATCGACGCGCGGTTGACGCCGTCGGCGATGGTGGAGATCGCCGCGTTCTGCTCCTCCACGGTGACCGAAACGATCGATGCGATTTCCGACATCTCGATGATGATGGCGTTGACCTGTTCGATCGCCTGCGCGGACCCCGCTGCGGCCGACTGGATCGCACCGATCTGGCCCGTGATTTCTCCGGTGGCTCGCGCCGTCTGCCCGGCCAGAGACTTCACCTCGGACGCCACCACGGCGAAGCCGCGGCCGGCCTCGCCGGCGCGCGCCGCCTCGATGGTGGCGTTGAGCGCCAGCAGGTTGGTCTGTGCCGCGATGGCCTGGATCAGGCCGACGACCTCGCCGATCCGGGTCGCTGCGGTCGCGAGATCCGTCATGGTCTGCGCGGTGCGCTGCGCCTCCGACACGGCGCGGCCGGCCACCTCGGTGGACTTCGAGGCCTGATTGGCGATCTCGCCGATCGAGGCCGCAAGCTCCTCCACGGAGCCCGCTGCCGCGGTGACGTTTTGCGAGGCGGCGCTGGCGCGCGTCTGCGCGGTCGTGGCCTCCTCGGACACCTCATCGGCGGCTGCGTTGAGGCTGGTCGCGGAATCTTCGAGTTGCACGGCGGCGCTACGCAGCTTGCCGAGCGCCTGGCGGACCGAGCCGCGGAACCCGGAAATCGTCGAGGCGATGGCGTCGACCCGGCTTTCCCGGGCGCGAGCGGCGGCCAACTGGTCGGCTGCGAGCTTTTCCCGTTCGATCATGCTCTCGCGGAACACCAGCACCGTGCGGGCCATGTCGCCGATCTCGTCGGACGCGTCGGTCGCCGGAATGTCGGCTCCGGTGTCGCCGGCGGCGAGGCGGCGCATCGCGCCGCCAAGCTCGTGCAGCGGGCGGGTGATGCTGCGCCCGATCAGCCAGCTCAGACCGAGGCCGACCAGCACCGCGATGCATCCCACCAGGATGATGATGTTTCGTGTGCGAGACTGCGAGTCTGCCAGCTTGGTGGAGGCCGATGCGGCGTTGTCGCGCGCCGCCGCGTTGATTTTGTCGGTTACCGGCATCATCTGCTGCAGATCGAGATCGAGTGCGACGGTGTCGGCGCGCGCCGTGTTGGTGGACTGAACCCATTCGGCGAAGGTGTCGGCATAGTGCTTCACCTGCCGGTCCAGATCGTCCTTCATGACCTCCGCGGCGATGATTTCCTTCAGGGTCTGGCCGAACGCGGCAAACCCTCCCGCGAACTCGGTTTGCGCCAGGCTCGTGCGGGACAACCGGAAATCGCTTTCCGAGCGGCGCATGACCAGGAGCGAGACCAGCAGCGCCTGGGCATCAGCCTTGGTCAGCCACCCCATGTCGTCGTTGATGATGCGCTCGACGGCGAACCCCGCCAGCCGCATGCGCTGCCGCAGCCCTTCACTGTCGGAGTAGCCGAGCTTCTTCTGCTCTGCGACCAGATGCGCGAACCGGTCCTTTGCGGCGGTGAGGTTCTGCCGCATGCCCGAGACGTCCGGGCGCATTTCGGCGCTGCTGTCCTTCTCGATCCGGCCGAGATTGGAGAACGATGACTTGAAGGTGCTTTCGAAGGAGCCGACCAGATCGTCGCGCGGCTGCATGGCATAGTCGCGCACCAGGATGCGCATGCCGTTGAGCGCATTCTTGAGATCCTGGCTTGCTTCGGCAATCGCGCCGGCGCGCTTGACGCTGTCGAATGCGTCCTGCACCTCGGTCTGGCCGGTCATGAAAGCGGTGCCGTTGGCGATGAAGCCGAGCAACGGGATCGCGGCCAGCAGGATGATGCGGGTGCGCACCGTGACGCCACAGATCATGCGGATTGCTGAAAGTCCCATGACCCTCATCGCGTGTCCGCCTCGCTCCCCGCAGCCACCGGAACGGCGGCCGGAAGTTATTGGTTGGCAACGGTAAAAGGCGCCAAAATGATTAATTTTCTCGGAAATTTCGATGTTTGGTCCATTGTTTAGGCAATTGTCGTTTAGGCAGTTGTCGTGCAATCCGGCATCGCCGCCGATTGCAGTGTGCCGTTGTGCACCGCACAATGTTCTGCCGCCGAGGGTAACGGGGATGTCGCCATGTCCTTAACCACCGCCACGCCTGTCACGGCCGGCCATGACCTCGTGACGCTGGCACGCGGCGCGACCGCGGCGATGGAGGCGTTGCTTGCCGACGCCACCGCAAAGGTGCGCGAGCGCGTGACGGTCGAAGGACGCATCGTCACCGGCTCGTTCGATCGCGAGCAGCGCGCCACCCACGGACTGGCCTGGCTTGCCACCTACGTCGAGGCGGTGCGGCAGCTTTCCGGCTACGCGGCGCGGATGCAGGCCGCGCGGAAGCTGACCGAGATCGAGGATCTGATCGTCCGGATCGGTCTCGGCGAATATCTCGCGCAGATTCTGGGCGGCATTCCAATCAGCCAGGGCGAGATATTGCGGCTGTCCGATCTCGGCCTCGGCGCGCAGGCTGTCGCCGCACGCGTCACGCCTGACATCGACATGCTGATCGCTTCCGGCAACACCGCGCTACGCCGTGCACGGCTGGTCGAGCTGATGCGCAACCATCGCGGCGCCACGGTCGGCTCGTGCGGTCTCGACGAGACGCTGGAGACGATCCGCGACGGCATGCGCAAGTTCGCCGACAGCGAGATCGTCGAGAATGCGCAAGGTTGGCACCGCACCAACAGCTACATTCCGATGGAGGTCGTCGCCCAGATGGCCGATCTCGGCGTGTTCGGGCTGACCATCCCCGAGGAGTACGGCGGCATGGGACTCGGCAAGGAGTCCATGTGCGTGGTCTCCGAGGAATTGTCGCGCGGCTACATCGGGGTCGGCTCGCTCGGCACCCGAACCGAGATCGCCGCCGAACTGATCCTGGGCAGCGGCACCGACGAGCAGAAGGAGAAATGGCTGCCGAGGCTCGCCTCCGGCGAGGTGCTGCCGACTGCGGTGTTCACCGAGCCGAACACCGGCTCCGACCTCGCCTCGATCAGGACGCGGGCGGTGAAGTCCGGGAACGTCTATCGCGTGCAGGGCAACAAGACCTGGATCACCCATCCGGTGCGCGCCGACCTGATGACGCTGCTGGTGCGCACCAATCCGAAGGAAGCGGGTTACCGCGGCCTGTCCATGCTGCTGGCCGAGAAGCCGCGCGGCGACGACGCCAATCCGTTCCCGGCCGATGGCATGACCGGCACCGAAATCGAGGTGATCGGCTACCGCGGCATGAAGGAATACGAGATCGCGTTCGACGGCTTCGAGGTGAAGTCCGACGGACTGCTCGGCGGCGTCGAGGGTCTCGGCTTCAAGCAGCTCATGTCGACGTTCGAGTCGGCGCGCATCCAGACCGCGGCGCGTGCGATCGGCGTGGCGCAGGCCGCGATGGAGCAGGCGCTGTCCTACGCGCAGAGCCGCGTGCAGTTCGGCGAGCCGATCGTTTCGTTCCCGCGTGTCGCCGACAAGATCGCCATGATGGCCGCCGAGATCATGATCGTGCGCCAGCTTACGTATCATGCCGCGCGGGAAAAGGACTCCGGCCGGCGCTGCGATCTGGAGGCCGGCATGGCCAAGCTGCTCGCGGCGCGCGTCGCCTGGGCGGCCGCCGACAACGCCGTGCAGATCCACGGCGGCAACGGCTTCGCACTGGAGTTTCCGGTGTCGCGCATCCTGTGCGACGCCCGCATCCTTTCGATCTTCGAGGGCGCCGCCGAAATCCAGGCGCATGTGATCGCCCGCCGCCTGCTCGACGGCAGCAACTGATTACGGCCTTTCGCCGATGTGCGCCCTGATGGCTGAGATCGCGGCCTTGAGCCGCGGCAGCTCGTCGATCACCACCCGCGCTTGTCTCGGTCATGACGATATCGAGAGAATTGTGCGCGACTGAATGGAAAGCGCCGAGCGAATTTCGTGTTGTCGCTGCCACCGGCAGGCTCAGGTCCGGTAACCCAGATCGCGCAGCGCCATCGCAACCGCCTTGTGAAACGGCGTGTGCGGGATATTGCCGATCGTTGCTTCCAGCTTGGTGCCGTCGATCCGGTGCGGCACCCTCCAGAGATACTCGAGTTCGGACAGCTCGCGCCCCATCGCGATCATCTGGCCGACCGTCTTGAGCGTCCACCAGCTCATGTGCCGGACATTGACCTTGTTGCGGGTGGCCGCCTCGATCGCTGCGATCATCTCCGTTCCGGTCACTGCATAGCCGGGGAACCCGAACACCTCGTGCGGTTGAAAGCTGTCGCGGCGCTCCGCCAGCTTCACCATGGCTGCCGCGAAGTCGGGGAGATAGGCCCACGGATGGACGACGTCATCCGGCCCCGGATAGGTGACGCGCTCCTTCTCCAGTTCCTTCACCACCACGAGGTCGAACCAGGAGCCGCGTCCCGAGCCGAAGAAATCGCCGCCCCGCAACACGATGGCTCGCATGCCGCGATCGCAGGCCTCCTCGATGCGCTGCTCGATTTCGGCGCGCATCCGGCCTTTGCGCATGGTCGGGTTCTGCGGCGTGTTCTCGTCGATCGTCTCCGGCATGTCGCGGCCGAAGTTCCACGTGCTGCCGGGGAAGATCAGGGTTGCGCCGTTCGTCTCGGCGGCGGCGATGCCGGCGTAGGCATGGGACAGCGCATCGCGCCGCCACATGGTCATGGCCGGGCTGAGGGCGTTGAGCACGACGGCACAGCCGTTGGCGGCTTCAACCGCGGCGTCGCGGGTAACCACCTCGACCACCTGGGTGCGGGACGGGGCAAAGGCGGCTTTGCCGGGGCGGACCAGGCCTTTTACGTGCCAGCCGGCGTCCCGAAACGCCTCGCCCGCCGCGTAGCCCAACTGGCCGCCGGCGCCCATGATCAAAATTGTCGGCTTCATGTTGCTTCGCAGCATCTATCGGGAGAGGACGCTAGCCTGTACTGTCAACAGATACAGGTCTCAAGTTGTCCCGGCCGGAAAGGCTGGAAGAATGACTTGGTCGTGTTGGTTGCGGGCGTCGACTCCGATGGTTGCGAATTGGGTGCGCTGCGGCGGCCTGGTAGCCGTCATGCTGGTCTGGTCCGGTTTGGCCGGTGCGTTGGCGGCGGATATCGCCGCGCCTGCATCGTGGGGAGCCACGGCTTCGCCTGCGGTGCAGACCGCGCTGTACCGTCCCGATGCATGGGAGGTCCGCGGCGGCGTGTTCGGCCAGTGCTGTTTCGCCGAAACCGCCGTCAGCGTGGGTGGCGAGATTGTGGTGCCACGGCTTTGGGTCATTCCATTCATCCCTGAATTCTTCTCGCCCCGCCTTCATGCGGGATTCCAGGTCAATTTCGAGGGCCACACCAACTATGGCTATGCGGGTCTGCTGTGGACCATCAACCTCGGGCAGCGGTTCTTTGTCGAGCCGTTTGTCGGCGTCGCGGTGAGTGATGGCGTCGCACAGGGCGACGCCAACCGCAACCCGACCGGCTGCACGACGCTGATCCACAGCGGCGGCAATGTCGGCTACCGCATCGATCGCAACTGGAGCGTGATGCTGACGCTGGATCACATTTCCAACGGCAATCTGTGTTCACGCAACGTCGGCGTGAACAACTACGGCGCCAGGGTCGGCTACACCTTCTGATCCAGCGGCGTGCGGATGCAATGGCGCGGGTTCCTGAAACCGTGTCCGTCAGGCCCACGGAACCGTGGCGGCACGGTCCGGTTGCACGATAGCGTCCGGCAGCGTGCGGTGCTATGAGCAGCCGCATGGCAGACTTCATGGCGAACTATGTCATCACCATTGCGATCGCCGCGGTCGCAATCGTGCTGTTGCTCGGACTGTTCAACATGATGCGCGGCGGGTCGCCCCACACGTCGCAGCGGCTGATGCGGTTGCGCGTGCTGCTGCAGTTCGTCGCGATCGTGATCGCGATGGTGACGATCTGGCTGATGGGACGGTAGCGGCCGGCGCTCAGCGCACCGGCACCGCGCGCAGGTATTCCTCTTTTTTCTTCTTGTTTGCTTTCGGTTTCTTGGCCGCCGGCTTGGCCTTCTTCTTGGTCATGGCGTATTCGCCGTGCTCGGCGGCTTTGGAATGATGGGCGGCAACCGGCGTGACCGCGGCCGGCATGGCCAGCAGCACGGCGGCAATCAGGATCGCAGGGATCGGCACGGGCGTTCTCCTCATTGGCTCCCGGTCACGATACGTTAGGATGCAACCCGCTCCAAGTGCGTACCCGCTCCAGGTGCGTACCCGCTTCAAGTGCGTACCCGCTTCAAGTGCGTACCGCTCCAGGTTCGTATCCGGAAGCCCACCCGCGAGGCTGCCATGGTTGTCCTGAACCGCATCTACACACGCACCGGCGACGACGGCACCACGTCGCTCGGGTCCGGCGACCGCCGCAAGAAATACGACCTGCGGGTCGATGCCTACGGCACCCTCGACGAGGTCAACGCGGCGGTCGGCATCGCGCGCCTGCACACCGCGAACGATGCCGCGCTCGATCCGGCGCTGGCGCGCATCCAGAACGACCTGTTCGATGTCGAGGCCGACCTCTGCCTGTCGGAGAAGGGGCCGGGGGGCGCCCGGCTCACCGTAACCGATACGCAGGTCGAATGGATCGAAGGCGAGATCGATCGCCTCAACGCCGATCTTGCGCCGTTGCGCTCGTTTGTTCTTCCAGGCGGCACGCCTGCGGCCGCCTATCTGCATCTGGCGCGCACCATGTGCCGGCGCGCCGAACGCATCATGGTGGAACTGCGCGACCAGCCCGGCGAAACGGTCACCGATGCCTCGTTGAAATACGTCAACCGCCTGTCGGATTTCCTCTTCGTGGCAAGCCGCTACGCCAACGACAAGGGCGCGCGCGACGTGCTGTGGGCGCCCGGACAGAACCGGTGAGCGTGCGATGAGGCTCGCCTCCGTCATCGCAGTATTGACGGGTCTGGGTCTGGCTCTCGCAGCGACCGTCGCGCTCGCCGATCCGCTCAGCGATCTCACGAAGAATGGCGGCAGCGCATGCTTCCGGCGTGATTACGATGCCGCGCATTTGAAGAGGCTGCCGCGCCAGCGGACCACGTCGATGACGGTGTGGATCGCCGGTGGCGATGCCATGCGCGGCGGCAACACCGGCATTGCGATCACGCGACGCGGCGAGCGTGAGCCGCTTTTCCTCGCCGGCGACTGCGCGTGGGACCACTTCAAGTCGCCGCCGGAATGGATGAAGACGTTCCGCAAGACGGCCGGCGCCGCCTGCGTGACCTCGGCGGTGCCCGATGTGTTCACCAATGTCAGCAGCGCGGAGGAGGGTGGCGCCGTGATCCTCGACCCGTCGCCCGACGGCAAGACGCTGACGGTGCATCTCGACGACGCGCAGGTGATGGTCCGGCGGGCGGACCGCAGCCACAAGATCGAGGTGAAGCTCGGCGCCGACGACCGCGTTTTCCTGCTGCGGCGGACCGACGCCAGGGTGTGCGATTTTCTGAAGGAGGCGCTGACCACGCTGGAACCGGGCCCCGAACTGACCATCCGCTGACCCTCGTTGACCCCTCGGGTGGCCGCGATTAGTGTGCGCCGCATCATTTCCGCAAATTTCAGCCGTCCGGAGCGTGCTTAAGCCCATGAAAATCCTGGTGCCCGTCAAGCGGGTGGTCGACAAGGACATCAAGATTCGCGTCAAGGCGGACGGGTCGGGCGTCGAACTCGCCAACGTCAAGATGTCGATGAACCCCTTTTGCGAGATCGCGGTCGAGGAGGCGATCCGGCTGAAGGAGGCCGGCAAGGCAACCGAGATCGTCGCGGTCTCGATCGGCCCGCAGCAGGCGGCGGAGACGATCCGCACCGCGCTCGCGATGGGCGCCGATCGGGGCATCCTGGTCAAGGTCGACGGTCCGGTGGAGCCGCTCGCGGTCGCCAAGATCCTGAAAGCGGTGTGCGACGCCGAGCAGCCGGGTCTCGTCATTCTCGGCAAGCAGGCGATCGATGACGACGCCAACCAGACCGGCCAGATGCTGGCCGCGCTGACCGGCTGGCCGCAGGGCACGTTTGCCTCCAAGGTCGCGATCGACGGCGACACCGTCCAGGTGACGCGCGAGGTCGACGGCGGTCTGCAGACCGTGAAACTGAAGGGACCTGCGATCGTCACCACGGACCTGCGCCTCAACGAGCCGCGCTACGCGTCGCTGCCCAACATCATGAAGGCCAAGAAAAAGCCGATCGACGAGAAGACGCCGGACGCCTATGGCGTCGATCCATCGCCTCGGCTGCAGGTTCTCAAGACGACCGAACCGACCGGGCGCAAGTCCGGCGTCAAGGTCGGCTCGCCGGCCGAACTGGTCGGCAAGCTCAAGGAAGCGGGGGTGATCTGATGACCACGCTTCTGATTGCCGAGCACGACAACAAGTCGCTCAAGGACTCCACCAGCAAGGCGCTTACTGCGGCGAAGGAACTGGGCGGCGACGTTCACGTCCTGGTCGCGGGCGCCAACTGCAAGGCCGTGGCCGACGCCGCGTCGAAGCTCGACGGCGTCAAGAAGGTGCTGCTCGCCGAAGCGCCGGCCTACGAGCATGCGCTCGCCGAGCCTCTTGCCGCGCTGATCGTGTCGCTCGCCAAGGACTACGACGCGATCGTCGCGCCGGCCACCACCAACGGCAAGAACGTGATGCCGCGTGTCGCGGCGCTGCTCGACGTGATGCAGGTCTCCGAGGTCAGCAAGGTCGTGGCGCCTGATACGTTCGAGCGGCCGACCTACGCCGGCAACGCGATCCAGACCGTGAAGTCCAAGGACGCCAAGAAGGTGCTGACCATCCGCACCTCGACGTTCCAGGCGGCCGGCGAGGGCGGCTCGGCTCCGGTCGAGACGGTTGCGGCGGCGGCCGATCCGGCGATCTCGTCGTTCGTCGGCGAGGAGCTGTCAAAGTCGGAGCGCCCCGAGCTGACCTCCGCGAAAGTCATCATCTCGGGCGGCCGCGCCATGCAGAGCCGTGATAACTTCACCAAGTACATCGAGCCGGTGGCTGACAAGCTCGGCGCCGCGGTCGGCGCCTCGCGCGCCGCCGTGGATGCGGGGTACGCGCCGAACGACTGGCAGGTGGGACAGACCGGCAAGGTGGTCGCGCCGGAGCTCTACATCGCGGTCGGCATCTCCGGCGCGATCCAGCATCTCGCCGGCATGAAGGACTCCAAGGTCATCGTCGCCATCAACAAGGACGAGGAGGCGCCGATCTTCCAGGTCGCCGACTACGGGCTGGTGGCCGATCTCTATCAGGCGCTGCCGGAGCTCGGTGCGGAACTCGACAAGATCAAGCGCTGACAATGAGCTAGACTGTAGTGATGGAGGATACGGGCCACGGCCTCGGTATCACCCTCCCCCTCCAGGGGAGGGTGATCGCGCTCGTGGCGCCATTCGGGTAACAAAAAACGGGACAACATGGCTCAGAGCATTCGGAAGGTCGGCATCGTCGGGGCGGGGCAGATGGGCAACGGCATCGCCCATGTCTGCTCGCTCGCCGGGTTTCCCGTCGCGATTCACGACGTCAGCGCCGACCGCGTGAAGGCCGCGCTCGCCACCATCAACGGCAACATGGCGCGCGAGGTGAGCCGCCAGCGGCTCAAGGACGAGGACCGTCAGGCCGCGTTGCAGCGCATCACGACCGCGGAAACGCTGGAGGGGCTGTCGGACTGCGATCTCGTGATCGAGGCCGCCACCGAGAAGGAAGAGGTCAAGCGCAAGATCTTCACCGACCTCTGCCCGGCGCTGAAGCCGGAAACCATCGTCGCCACCAACACCTCGTCGATCTCGATCACGCGGCTTGCCGCCTCGACCGACCGGCCGGAGAGGTTCATCGGCATTCATTTCATGAATCCGGTGCCGCGCATGGAACTGGTCGAGCTGATCCGCGGCATCGCAACGGCCGACACGACCTTCGAGGCGTCCAGGGAGTTCGTCCTCAAGCTCGGCAAGCAGATCGCCGTGTCGGAGGATTTCCCCGCGTTCATCGTCAACCGCATCCTGCTGCCGATGATCAACGAGGCCGTCTACACCCTCTATGAGGG
>CAZGSW010000151.1:0-11518 GCA_964528635.1 uncultured Rhodoplanes sp.
AGGAAATCGTCGCCGAAGTGTCCGGCCGCGCCCCGATGCCTCGGTGTCCGGGACGCGCTGCACGCGGTGCACCCCGGACTCGAACTTGAGCTTGGCGAACGGGCCGCGGCCGGACACTTCGGCGACGATTTCCTTGAAGCCGCCCTTGGTGCCTTCGTTCGCCGAGATCAGGTCGACCTTCCAGCCCTGCTTGGCTGCATAGCGCTCGTACATGCGGAACAGGTCGCCGGCGAACAGCGAGGCCTCGTCGCCGCCGGTGCCGGCGCGAATCTCCAGGATGACGTTGCGCTCATCCATCGCGTCCTTCGGCAGGAGCGCGATGCGCAGCTCCTGGCTCAGCGACTCGCGGCGCTTTTCCAGTCCGGGTTTCTCGGCGTCGGCGAGCTCGCGCATGCCGCCGTCGCTGCCGGGATCGGCGATCAGTTGATCGAGGCCGTCGAGCTCGGCCACCACGCCGCGATAGGCTTTCACCTTCTCGATCACCGGCGACAGTTCGGAGAATTCGCGCGACAGCTTGACGAACGTCTCGGGCGGCAACTGGCGGGCCAGCTCCGCCTCCAGCAGGGCGTGGCGCTCCAGCAGCGCGTCGAGCTTGGCTTCGGGCAGCGTGGTCACAGCGGCAGTCCCTCGGCGACCGCGAATTCCTCCAGGTGCCGGCGCACCGATCCCGGCTTTGCGGGCGATTCGAGCAGCGGCATGAGCGTGGCCTCGGCCTTGGCGGCGTCGAGTTCGAGCAGCAGCGCCTTGACCGCTCCGAGCGCGGAGGGCGTGAGCGACAGCGCGCGGAACCCGAGCGCGACCAGCGCCAGCGCGCCGATCGGCTGCGATGCCAGCTCGCCGCACAGCGTCACCGGCTTGCCCGCCGCCTTGCAACAGTCGACGATGTCCTTCATGGCGCGCAAGAGCGGCGGCGACAGCGGATCGAACCGGTCGGCGACGCGGCGGTTGCCGCGATCCACCGCGTAGAAGAACTGGGTCAGGTCGTTGGAACCGACCGACAGGAAGTCGACGCGCGGCACCAGCTCGTCGAGCTGATAAAGCAGCGACGGCACCTCCACCATGGCGCCGACCTCGACCCGGTCCGGCAGCTTGTGACGGTGGCGGCGCAAATGGGTCAGCTCGCGTTCGATCAGCGCCTTGGCCTCGTCGAACTCGCCGACCGAAGCGATCATCGGAAACATCACCTTCAACTCGCGTCCGGCCGCCGCCTGCAGCAGCGCGCGCACCTGGGTTCGCATCAGGCCGGGCCGATCGAGGCCGAGCCGGATCGCGCGCCAGCCGAGCGCGGGATTTTCCTCCGGCTCCTCGCGCATGTAGGGCAGCACCTTGTCGCCGCCGATGTCGAGCGTGCGGAATGTCACCGGCTTGTCGCCGGCGGCGTCCAGCACGGCGCGATAGAGTCCAAGCTGATCGCCGATCCGCGGCATGTTGGTGGCGATCATGAACTGCATTTCGGTACGGAACAGGCCGATGCCGGCGGCGCCGGTTTCCGCGATATGCGGCAGATCGACCGTCAGGCCGGCATTGATCATGAGGCTGACCGGCTGGCCGTCTTTGGTGACGCAGGGCTTGTCGCGCAGCGCGCGGTACTGTGCCTGTCGGCGGGCGCGCAGCTTGACGCGTTCGCCGTAGGCGACCTCGATGTCGGCCGCCGGCCGGATGTGGACGTCGCCGGCCTGGCCGTCGACGATGACGGCGTCGCCGGGTTCGACCAGTCCGGCGATGTTCTCCACCTCGCCGACCGCGGCAATGCCCAGCGCGCGCGCCACGATGGTGACATGCGAGGTCGGCGCGCCCTCCTCCAGCACGAGGCCGCGGAGCTTGCGGCGGTCGTAGTCGAGCAGCGCGGCCGGCCCCATGGTGCGCGCGACCAGGATGGCGCTGTCCGGAAGCTGCTCGCGCGGCGGGGCGTGGTCGACCCCGATCAGTTGCCGCATCAGCCGGTTGCCGAGATCGTCGAGGTCGTGCAGCCGCTCGCGCAGGTACGGATCGGTGACGCGCATCATGCGGGCGCGGGTGTCGGACTGCACGCGCTCCACGCCGGCCTCGGCAGTCAGACCGGTCGAAACCGCCTCACGCAGCCGGTGCAGCCAGCCCTGATCGTGGGCGAACATGCGATAGGCCTCGAGCACGTCGCGGTGCTCGCCGCCGTCGGCGACGTCGCCGCGCTCCAGCATGAGGTCGAGATCGCTGCGCAGCGTCTCCACGGCCTCCTGGAGCCGCTTCAATTCCTTTTCGACGTCGTCGGCGATGACGTTCTTCACGGTGACGCGCGGCTCGTGCAGCACGACGTGGCCGAGCGCGATGCCCTCGGACAGCGGCGTGCCGGTCAGGTGCAGCCGCGGCCGCACCGCGGGCTCGGCGCCGGGCTTGGCCAGCGCGGAGAGCTCGCCGGAGGCGATCATCTCGGCCAGCACCATGGCCGTGGTCTGCAGCGCCTCCTCTTCCTCGTCGGAATACGTGCGCCTCGCGCGGTTCTGCACCACCAGCACGCCGAGCGTGTTGCCGCCGCGCAGGATCGGCACGCCGAGGAACGAGTGGTAGATCTCCTCGCCGGTTTCCGCCCGGTACGAGTACGCCGGATGGTTCTGCGCCTCCGACAGATTGATCGGGTTGGCTTCGCTGGCGACCAGGCCCACCAGGCCTTCGTCCTGGCGCAGCACGGTCTGGTGAACCGCCTCGGGCTTGAGGCCTTCGGTGGCGTACAGTTCGAGCGTGCCGTCGATCCGCAACACGTAGACGGAGCAAACCTCCGCCACCATGTTGGCGGCAATCAGCACGACAATTTTGTCGAGACGTTCCTGCGCACTGACGGGCTCCGCCATGACCTCGCGGAGCCGGCGCAACAGCACGCGCGGACCGCCAAGCGCGCCACGCATCAGGTGAATTCCTCAAGCCGCAAATTCAATGCAGGCTATAGCCAATGGGCCATGCAAGCCGCAAGCCAAAGCTTGCCTAACCCATTGATGCGACGAACCTGTTACCAGGCGTGGCTTGCCGAGATGCGACCGCAGGCCACAAGGAAGCGTTCGCTGGAAACGATCGCCTCATAGACATCGCGTATTGTTGCGTTGCGGCGAAGCGGGGACAGCGTTTCCGGGTCGCTGGATCCGAACAGCCGTTCCAGGATTTCCGGCGCATCGGCTGCCGTCGCGTCGCGGTCGAGTTCGCCCTGACCGAGCCCGCCGGTCAGCAGCGCCACATGCGCGGCGCGGCCAAGCAGCGGCAGCCGCACCATGTCGGCTCCGGCGAACAGGCGGGCGAGGCGGTGATCCGGATGCCGGTTGTCGTCCCCGGCGTGGCCGAAGTTGTGGAGCTGTGGCACGCCCTTCAGCAAGGGCGGTTTGCGCTCGAGCCGGGCGCCGGCCTCCGGCCGGTCCTGGTCGGCGTAGTAGCGGTTCAGCCCGTCGAAGTGGACGAAGCGATAGCGGTTGGCAAGCAGGATCGGCTCCCAATCCTGCCAGGCGGGAGCCATGGTGATCGGGACGATCGCCTCCACGACAATCACGCGCGGCCGGTAGCGGCTCCAGTCGTTGCCCTGGAGTACGGCCTGCTCGGCGCCCTCCACGTCGATCTTGAGAAAATCGATGTCGCGCACCGCGTTGTCCCGGCAGATGTCGCGCAGCGTGGTGACCGGCATCGGGAATGTCCTGACCGCCTTGTTGTATTCCTTCTGAGCGGCCCTGGCGTGGGCCTCCACGGTGGTGGAGAGGCCGTGAAATCCTTCCACAAGATGATAGAGGGCGTCGCCCGCGGCGGCGCCGATCAGGGCTTCAATGCGGCGATCGCGCGGCCGGACTGCGGCGGTGAGCTGCGCGAGCCATGGATTGGGTTCGACGGTGATGCCGCGCCAGCCGCGAAGGTAGAACGCGAACGACACGTTCGAATGCACCGGATGGCCGGCGCCGATGTCGAGATAGAAGCCGTCCGCCTGCCCGTCGAATGCATGGTCGAGATGCACGTCCTCGTAGTGCTGGGCGTAGGACAGGGGGAGGGACATGCAGCCCTGTAGCCAGATCGGGCGGTGAAACGCAAGGTCAGGACGCGGCCGCGAGCTTGCGGATCTCCGCCGTCATCTTGGTCCGGCTGCTCTTGATGAAGCCCAGCGCGCGCAGGGCGGTTTCGGTCGACAGCGCGGAGTAGCTGGAGAACAGGGCGTTGATCTCGTCCGGCGTCCGGTTCGAGGGCGCGACGGCGGCCATCACCTTCTGCAGGTCGTGCCATCCAAGGCCGCACGACTTGCCGAGCACCATGATGCTCTCGTCGGAGCGCTGCCGGACGATGTCCTTGATGACGATGACGGGCAGCTCCGAAAGCAGCGACAGAGCCTCGAACAGCTCCGGCAGATTGCGCGTCTGCGCGCATTCCGCGATACGGGCCCGCAGCAGCGCGGGGTTCTCCGGCCGTGACGGCGGCGCCATATCGGCCTCGGACAATTCGGTCAGCACGACACGCTGCGAGGCGGCGACGAGGGCCCTGCTGATCTTGGCTTCCATCTGGGGCGGCGCGCTGGCCAGCAGGCGCCGGCGGACCGCGGTGCTCGCCTTGCCCACAAGCTGTTCGAGCAGATCGTCCGGCAGATCGACGCGGCTCGCCATGGTGACGGCGAGCGTCTCGTCGGTTTCGGCGCGCGAGACCGCCTTGTCGAAGCCGAGCCGGGAGAACCGGGCGCCGGGATTGGCCACGACCTTGTGCGCGACCTGTGCGTCGCCGCGGTCGATCAGCACGTCGGTCACCGGCTCGCTGATGCGGGCGCGGCAGGCAATGGCAGCGAGGTGCGCCTGGCTGCGGGTGCGCGCGATCGTGACAAGGTCGTCGTCGGACAGCATGACGGATTGCTCGAGCACCGGCCGCGCGACCTCGATGTCGTCGCTGTTCGACAGCGTGCCGATCACGCGCGAGGGAGCGCGTCCGGCCGGCGCAAGGCGGCCGCTCAGCTCGATCAGCGCCTGGCGTTCGATCCGTTCGATCAGCCGGCTCATCAACTCGTCGAAGATGGCGACGTGGCCGTCCGTATAGGTGTCGGACTCGGACAGGAACAGATCGGTGATCTTGCGCAGGATGGTGAAGCGCTGCTGGCCCGCGCCGTTCGTCAGCGTCGCTTCCAGCTCGTCAAACAACCGGTGTGCGTCCGACATCGGTCCAGCTCATGATCGCGCGGGACCTCTTTTCTCCCGCCGATACAGTCTTGCCGGGCATCCTGCAAACAAATGCTTTAACCGGCCGGCGGCCTCGATTGTTGGTAAAGCGGTGCTTTACCCTTTCGCGGGCATTTCAGGCAGATTTTGCGCCCAGATGCGGCTTCGCTCAGGCCTTGTCGAGCCCGTACAGCGAATGCAGCGTGCGGACGGCGAGTTCGGTGTAGGCGGCGTCGATCAGCACCGAGAACTTGATCTCGGACGTGGTGATGGCGCGAATGTTGACGCCGCGGCCGGCCAGCGCCTTGAACGCCTCGGCAGCGACGCCGGCGTGGCTTCGCATGCCGATGCCGATCACGGAGACCTTTGCCACCTCGGTCGAGCCGTCGATGTGGTCGTAACCGATTTCCGGCCGGGACTTGTTCAGCACGTCGAGCGAGCGCTGATAGTCGGACGCCGGCACCGTGAAGGTGAGGTCGGTGGTCTTGTTGTCGGCCGAGACGTTCTGCACGATCATGTCGACGTTGATGGCGGCTTCCGCGAGCGGTCCGAAGATCGCGGCGGCGACGCCCGGCTTGTCCGGAACATGGCGGAGCGAAATCTGCGCCTCGTCCTTGGAGAAGGCGATGCCGGTGACGACCTGCTGCTCCACGATATCCTCCTCGTCGCAAATCAGGGTGCCAGGCGGATCGACGTTCGGGTCGATGTCCTCCGGCTTGTCGAAGCTGGAGCGCACGAAGATGCGCACCTTGTGCACCATGCCAAGCTCGACAGAGCGAACCTGCAGGACCTTGGCGCCGAGCGAGGCAAGCTCCAGCATTTCCTCGAACGCGATCTTGTCGAGCCGCTGCGCGCGCGGCACCACGCGCGGATCGGTGGTGTAGACGCCATCGACATCGGTGTATATGTCGCAGCGGTCGGCATGAATGGCGGCTGCAACGGCCACCGCCGAGGTGTCGGAGCCGCCGCGGCCCAGCGTCGAGACGCGGCCCGTCTCCCTGACGATGCCCTGAAAGCCGGTGATGACCGCGACCTCGCGGTTGCGCTCCTTGAAGCGCTTGACGATCTCCTCGCCGTTGATGTCGAGGATGCGCGCCGACGAATGCACGTTGCTGGTCTCGATCGGAATCTGCCAGCCCTGCCAGGAGCGCGCCGGGATGCCCTCGGTCTGCAGCGCCAGCGCCAGCAGGCCGGCGGTGACCTGCTCGCCGGATGCCACCACGGCGTCGTACTCGCGGGCATCGTGCAGGGGCGCGGCGTCACGGCACCAGGCGACAAGCTGGTTGGTGACGCCCGACATGGCGGACACCACCACGGCGACCTCGTGACCGGCGTCGATCTCGCGGCGGACGTGGCGGGCGACATTGCGGATGCGGTCGATGTCGGCGACCGACGTTCCGCCGAATTTCATCACCAGCCGGGCCATAACACTCTACAAGTTATTGATCTGGTACGGGAAACAGCCCCGGCCCTCGCAGGGTCGCGAACGGCGGCTATTCAATAAAGGTGAAGCGGGAAGGCCGCAACTGGCGCGCCTGTGCCTTTCTGAGAGCAATGGGCGCATGGTTTCCGGCTGTTCGGCCGGGAGCAGCCTGACGGAAGGGCCAAGTTCGGCTAGAACGCACGCCCGAACGACAAGCAGGACCGGCGATGAGTTCCACCCGTCGAGCAAAACGCGCCCAGCCGGCTGCGACCACGGTCGACGAGGCCGAGGTCGAGCGGTTTTCCGCGCTCGCCGCGGAGTGGTGGGACCCGCGCGGCAAGATGGCGCCGCTGCACAAGTTCAATCCGGTGCGGCTCGGCTACATCCGCGACCGGGCGGCGGAGCGGTTCGGGCGGGATTCGAAAAAGCTCCGCTGTCTCGACGGCCTGCGCTTCCTCGATATCGGCTGCGGCGGCGGCATCCTGTCGGAGCCGCTGGCGCGCCTTGGCGCGAGCATGGTGGGCGCCGATCCGTCGGAGAAAAACGCCAAGGCCGCGGCGTTGCACGCCGGGCAGTCTGGGCTTGAGATCGACTACCGCCAGACCACGGCCGAGGATCTGGCGGCCGCCGGCGAGCAATTCGACGTGGTGCTGGCCATGGAGGTGGTCGAGCACGTCGCCGACGTGAACCTGTTTGTGAAGTGCTGCGCGGACATGGTGAAGCCGGGCGGGCTGATGATTGCGGCAACACTCAACCGCACGCTCAAGAGTTTCGCACTCGCCATTGTCGGTGCCGAGTACATTCTGCGCTGGCTGCCGGTCGGCACGCATTCGTGGGACAAGTTCGTCACGCCGAACGAACTGGAGATCGCGATGGTGCAGGGCGGGCTGCGCGTCACCGGCGAGCAGGGCGTGATCTACAATCCATTCCGCGACGAGTGGCTGCTCGGCAACGACACCGACGTCAATTACATGCTGACCGCGGAGCGGGAGTAGCAAAGGGTGTCATCGCCCGGCTTGACCGGGCGATCCAGTAATCACAGAAATGCCGGGTGGCTGCTGGATGCCCGCTTCCGCGGGCATGACATTCTCCTGTGCTGCGAAAGGTTCGTAGTGATCCCCGCCGCTTCCCTGTGGGTCGTGTTCACGATTCTCGCCGCCGCCGGACAGACGGCGCGCAATGCCATGCAGCGCGAGCTGACCGCCGCACTCGGCACGGTCGGCGCCACCCACGTGCGCTTCCTGTTCGGATTTCCGTTTGCACTGGTTTTCCTGGCCGTGGTGTTGGCGGTGACCGCCTTGCCGCTGCCGGCGCCGCCGCCGGTCTACGCGGCCTGGATCGCGCTCGGCGCCGGCGCGCAGATCGTCGCCACCGCCACCATGCTGATGGCGATGAACGGCCGCTCGTTCGTCGTCACCATCGCCTACATCAAGACCGAGGCGATCCAGGCTGCGGTGTTCGGACTGATCTTCCTTGGCGACCGGCTGACGCTTCCGGTCCTGCTGGCGATCGTGATCGCCACCGCGGGTGTGGTCCTGATGTCGTTCAAGCCGGGCACGAAAGTGGAAGGCGGGCTGCGCCCAACCCTGATCGGCCTGTTCTCGGGGGCGATGTTCGCGTTGTCCGCGGTCGGCTACCGCGGCGCCATCCTGTCGCTGGAGCAGCCCAATTTCGTGCTGGCCGCCACGTTCACGCTGGCGATCGGGCTGGTGCTGCAGGCGGTGGTGCTGACGGTCTATCTCGGGCTGGCCGACCGCCGCGTGCTGACCGAGATCGTTCGCGCCTGGCGCCCGTCGCTGTTCGCAGGCTTCATGGGCGCGACCGCGTCGCAGTTCTGGTTCCTGGCGTTCGCGCTGACCAGCGTCGCCAACGTGCGCACGCTGGCGCTGGTCGAGGTGTTGTTCGCACAGGCGATCGCGTACTTCGTGTTCAGGCAGGCCACGACCTCGCGCGAGGCGCTCGGCATGTCATTGATCGTGGCCGGCGTGGCGCTGCTGGTCTGGGCGCATTGAAACGGATGGCGGCGGTTTCACCCTCCCCCTCCATGGGAGGGTGAGCGAATGCGTGGCTGCGAAGGCGTGAAAAGAAAATCAGTTCCGCTCGTCGGGCAGGATCGGCAGCGGATGGAACTCGATGCCTTCCTCGCTCAGCTCCTTGGCGTCCTCGGCCGAGGCCTCGCCGTAGATCGAGCGGTGCTCGGTCTCGCCGTAATGCATCTTGCGCGCCTCTTCCGGGAACTTCTTGCCGACATTGTCCGCGTTCTTGATCAGATGATCGCGCAGTTCCTTCAGCTTGGTGCGGAATTCCTGCTCCTGCGGCGACATCATCGCCACCGGCGCTGCGGCCTCCGCGGCCGGCGTTTCCGCGGCCGGCCTCTCGGGTGCCGGTGACGGTTGAGGCTCAACCCGCCGGTTTCGCTTCTTCGCGCCGGCGCCGAGCGACGGCGCCATCAGCGCCTTCTCGACTTTGGTCGATTCGCAGGCGGGGCAGGACACCAGCCCGCGCTTCGCCTGCCTGTCGTAATCGGCGGAATTCTTGAACCAGGCCTCGAACGTATGCTTGCGCTCGCAGACCAGCGAGTAGCGGATCATGCCGGCCCCCGCACCGCACGCAGATGCGCAGGCTCCGCAAGCGGCTCCTGCACCTCGAAGCGCCGGCCATGCTGCAGCGACGGCACCTTCGCGCGCGCCGCCACGACCGCGGCGGGATCGATCTCGGCCATCACGATGCCGGGCTCGGTGCCACCCTCGGCGACGACGCGGCCCCACGGATCGATCACCAGCGAATGGCCGTATGTCTCGCGGCCGTTCTCGTGGCGCCCGCCCTGCGCCGCGGCGATGACGAAGCAGCCGTTCTCGATGGCGCGGGCGCGGTTGAGCACATGCCAGTGCGCCTCGCCGGTCTGCTTCGTGAAGGCCGACGGGATGGCGAGGAACGAAGCGCCGGCCTCGGCCAGCGCGCGGTACAGCGCCGGGAAGCGCAGGTCGTAGCAGATCGTGACACCGAGGCGGCCCCACGGCAGATCGCCGAGAACCGCGATCTCGCCGGCGCGATAGTTGCGCGACTCGCGGTAGCTCTCGCCGTTCGCCAGGTCGACGTCGAACATGTGGATCTTGTCGTAGCGCGCGGCGATCTCGCCCTTCGGGTCGATCAGGAAGGCGCGGTTGGCCGCCTTGTCGGGCGACACCTTGATCGCCAGCGAGCCGACATGGACGTGGATGTTCAGCGCCCGCGCCAGCTCGCGGAAGATGGCGAGCCCGGCGTCGTTTTCCTCTTCGGCGATCGCGCCGAAGAAGGCCTCCCGGTTGACCTCCATGAGGTTGGTCATCTCCGGGGTCTGGACGTAATCCGCGCCGGCTGCCTTCGCCTCGCCGATCAGCTTCGCGGCGGTATCGAGATTGGCCTGCGGCGTGCGGCCGCTTCGCATCTGGATCAGGCCGACTCGAAAGGTCGAGTTGTTGCTGGAGGCGTTGGTCATGGGCAGCCCGTCAGGATTTCAGCAATGGGTCGAGCTTGCCTTCGCCATCGAGGGCATGGAGATCGTCGCAGCCGCCGACGTGGGTATCGCCGATGAAGATTTGCGGCACGGTGTATCCGCCGTTGGCCCGTTTGGTCATCTCTGCGCGCCGGTCGCGGTCGCGCGACACGTCGATCTCGGTGAAGGCCGCGCCCTTGCGGGTCAGCAGGTCCTTGGCCGCAATGCAATAGGGGCAGTACGGGGTGGTGTAAATCTCGATGGGCTTCATTGCGGTACGAAAGAGCGACGCCCGATGCGCCGAGCCCACTATATGGGCGCGCGAACCTGGTCCACAACCCGGGCAAAAACAAGCACATCGACATGACTGGCGCCGGCCCGCAGCAGACTTCTGGCACAGGCGTCGGCGGTGGCGCCCGAGGTCAGCACGTCGTCGATCAGGATGAGGCGCCGGCCCTGCACCTGCACTTTGCTTTCGGGCGGAACCCGGAACGCGCCCTGCACGTTGCTGGCCCGCTCTTTCTGGCTCAAGCCCACCTGCTGCGCCGTCGCCTTGATCCGCTTCAGCGCGTCGACGGCAACTGGAACGCCGGCCGCTGCCGAGATGGCCTTTGCCAGCAAGGCCGACTGGTTGAAGCGCCGCGCCCACAACCGCCGCCAGTGCAGCGGCACCGGAACCAGTGCGTCGGCGTCGGCGAGCAGTTCGTGCCCGGCGCGCGCCATCCAGCGCCCGGCGGTCGGGCCGATGTCGAGGGGATCGCCATACTTCAGCGAATGCACCAGCTTGCGTGCGATGTCGTCGTAGCGCACGGCTGCGCGGGCGCGCCGGTAGGCGGGTGGGTCGGCGATTGCCTCCATGGACAGCACACCGGGTCCGGGATCGTAGGCGAACGGGATGCCGAGCCGCTCGCAATAGGGCGGCGCGATCGGCGACAGCTTCGACCAGCACGAGGCGCACAGTCCGCTGCTGCCCACCAGCTCGCGGCAGGCCGGGCAGAGCGGCGGCAGCGCCACGTTCAGCGCGGCAACGAACGCGGCGCGCACCGGTGCGGCGAGGCGCTGCACGCGGGATCGGGTTGCGGCTGTCCCCATGTCGGTCATCGCGCTATAGGCTAGTGCCGCAAAGCACATTGCTCAATGTCACCTCGTCCTGAGGAGCCGGCCGCAGGCCAGCGTCTCGAAGGAGAGGTGACGAAGGGCCGCCCATCCTTCGAGACGGCGCTTCGCGCCTCCTTAGAACTGGGCGGCGTGAGGTTCGTCGTTGCCGCAGGCGCCGATCATTTTCGACCGCGATCTGGTTCGCGCCCGACGGGAGCGGGCGGCGAGGCTTGGCCCGGCGACGTTCCTGCTCGACCGGGTGGCCGGGGATCTCGCCGACCGGCTTTCGGTGGTGCAGCGGAAGTTCGAGCTGGCAGCCGATATCGGCACGCCGACCGATGCGGTGCGCAATGCGCTGGCAGGGCGGGTCGGTGCGTTCGCCGG
>CAZGSW010000152.1:0-7567 GCA_964528635.1 uncultured Rhodoplanes sp.
GCGCCCAGTCCTTGTGCATCGGGTGCACCGGCATCGTGAAATAGCCCAGTCGCATCAATGTCTCCAGTTTTGGCTATGTCGCGCCTGCAAAAATGCGGCCCGACCAGTGGGCAATCTAGGAAGCTTTGAGGAAATCGAGCACCAGGTCCGCATAGACCTTCGGCTGCCCAATGTTGGACAGATGTGATGCATCGATTGTAGCGAGCTGCGCGCCCTCGATTGCTTTCTGCACGGCTTCGCCCGCAGCAGGCGGTGTCGCAGGATCCCGCAGACCGACAATCACCAGGGTCGGTGCCTTGATCCGCGAATGCGTCGGACGCATGTCCATGTTTCGTATTGCGGAGCAGCAGGCGAGATAGCCGCCAAGGTCGGTGGTGGCGAACATGTTCTGAATAAGAGAGACCTTGTCCGGCCGCTGGGCCATCGCCTCCGGAGTGAACCAGCGGCTCATCGCAGCCGCAGCCGCTTGTGCCATGCCCGCGGTTTGCGCCAGCGCCATCCGCTCGTCCCAAACCGTTTTATCGGCGTAGTACGAATGCGTGTTGGACATGATCAGGGCATTAATTCGGGCCGGAGCGTGGGCTCCGAGCCATTGCCCGACCATCCCTCCCATGGACAGGCCGCACCAATTGACGCGTTCGATGCCCAATGCATCCATGATAGCCAGTGCATCGTGGCCGAAGTCATCCACGGTGTAAGGGCCGGCGGGCACGCCCGATCGGCCGTGTCCGCGCCGATCGTAGCGGACGACCCGATACCGTTCCGACCAGACCGGTACCTGGTCATCCCACATGCGCAAATCCGTGCATAGCGAGTTCGATAGCATCAACACGGGTGCGGTCTCCGGTCCGTCGACCTGGACCTGGAGCGGGAACCCGCGAGTGTGGACGAGCATGAGAAGCGTTCTCGGTCTCTTTGCTGATTTCACGCGGCATCCTGCAACGAAAGCATTCGGCTGAACACCGCTCTTCGGCATCATTCCACGATGCGAAATCCTGCGAATTTGCAATTGATGTGGTTCTCGTGAAGGCGATACTCTCCCGCCAAGCCGTCAACATGACGGCGGCAGTGCCGAAAACGAGAAGAATTCTTGCGCTTTGCGGAGGAGACGAGGCGGTGCAGGCCAGCGATCGAAGCAGAGCGGTTCACTCGATAGCTGGGCGGCCGGCGCGTGGCTCATGTGCCCTGAAATGCCTGGACGGGTCGGCTGATAGGACGAAATGATGGCCGTGGGCCGAGTGCAGTCCGTGATCCGGGCTTTTGCGCTCCTGGAGGAGCTTAACAGGCATCGCGTTGCATCGCTTCATACGCTCCATCACGCCACCGGCCTGCCGAAGCCGACGGTTGTGCGCCTTCTCAAGACGCTCTGTGCGATGGGATTCGTTGTCAACGATCGGCGGCAGGGCGGTTACGCTGTGGGCGCGCGGGTAAAATGGCTTAGCAGCGGCTACAACGGGGACCCTTTGGTGATCGAAGCGTCCCGTCCATGGACGCTCGCTTTCACCAACGAAAACCAGTGGCCTCTTGCGGTCGGAGTCCTTGATGGGCCGTCGCTGGTGGTGGGGTTCACCACCACTGGCGATAGTCCGGTGGCGCCACTTCAGAATTTCATCAACCGGCGCTTAAGCCTTGTTCGCCGCGCGATGGGGCGCGCTTATTTGGCCCATTGCCCGTTGAATGAGCGACGAGTTCTCCTCGAGTTGATCTCGCGAGACGGGAGTGCGGAGGACAAGCGCGCGCTCAAGCGGGGGGAAGTGGATTCGATGATCCGCACGGTCCGGCGGCATGGTTACGCCGAGCGCCATCCGTCCTTGGACCCGGGATCCAGCACGATCGCAGTGCCAATCATGATAGGGGATCGCGTCCTGGCGACCCTGGGCATGACATTCTTTACGTCTGTCGTGCCTCGTCCGGAATGGGTCCGACACTATGTTCCCAAGTTGCAGACGGTCGCCCGGTCTATTGCCACGACAGTCAGTTCATTGAAGCAACGGGAGGCGTCGTAGATGTCGGTCGGCAGCGGCGCGGAGACGATGAAGGGGTGCATGCGGGGCCATGACGGCTTCGGGAGGACGCCCGCATGATCGCTGAAAGTGGAGTCGGCATCCTGAACCGGCGATGGAGAATGAAAGGGGCTCCGAGCATGCAGCCTCAAGCCTGCGGGATTTCGGGGACATCGCTGCGATTGGCGACTGCGCAGAGATCGTTTTGAAAGATGGACACCATGCAACAAGTCAGGACTGAACGGACGAAGGGCCCCTTGGTTTGGCTCGACATGGATCAGCAGGCACTCGATGACGCCTACGATCAGACGGTCTACGCGCCCAACCGGGAGCAGACGTATGAAAAGGCCATCTTCAACAGCCAGCGGGTCCGGGACCGGCTCGGACCTCCGAAGCGGCTCGCCTACGGTCCTACAGAGATCGAGGCGGTAGATGTCTTCACGACCAAACAGGCGAACGCACCGGTGCACGTCTATATCCACGGCGGCGCCTGGCGGCAGCGCAAGGCTTCGGAATATGCCTACATGGCGGAGCTGTTCGTACGCGCGGGCGCGCACTGTGTCATTCCGGATTTTGTCGGCGTCGAAAACTGCAATGGGAACCTGCTGACCATCGCGGACCAGGTGCTTCGGTCGATCGCATGGGTTGGCAAGAATGCGGCAAGCTTCGGTGGCGATCCCAACCGCATCTACATTTCCGGGCAATCGTCGGGTGCGCAACTGGGCGGCGTTGCGGTCACCACCGATTGGACCGAACACGGACAGCCGCGCGACCTTATCAAGGGGGCGCTGCTCTGCTCGGGAATGTACGACCTTAAGCCGGTGCGCCTGTCGAAGCGGTCGCGGTTTGTCACGATCACCGACGATGCCGAGGAAAGGCTCAGCGCGCAGCGTCATCTGGATCGGCTCGTCACGCCGCTGGTGCTGGCTCACGGCACGCACGAAACGCCGGAGTTCAAACGGCAGACGCGAGACTTCCTTGCCGCAGTTCAGGCCTTGAACAAGCCGGTGAAATTCCTGCTCGCCGAAGGTTACAACCACTTCGATCTGCAGGAGATGGCCTCCAACCCATACAGCGTTCTCGGCAGCGCTGCGCTGGAACAGATGGGAGTTGCTTCATGACCGCTTTTCGTATCGCAGTGCTTGTCGCGTTTGCAGTCGCTTCGCAGTTTGTCGACTTTGCGCAGGCGCAGGGCAGGAATGACTATCCGAGCCGGCCGATCCATATCGTAGTGGGCACCGCGGCGGGCGGCGGTACCGACACGAACATTCGTCTGATCCAGCCGAAGATCGAAGAGCGATTGGGCGTGCCGGTTGTCGTCGAAAACCGGCCGGGCGGTTCCAACCAAATTGCGGTGCGGGCGGTTACAGGGGCGTCGCCCGACGGATACACATTGCTGGCTGGCACGATCGGAATGTTGACCATCAATCCGGCAGTGTTTCCGAACCTGCCCTACGACACCATGCGCGACCTCGTGCCGATCTCGATAATCTGCACGTACCCGATGTTTATCGTGGTAAACGCCGCGACGCCCGTGAAGACCATTCATGAGCTGGTCGATTACATCAAGGCGAACCCGGACAAGGCCAACGTGTCCGGCACTGGCTCGGTCTATCAGATGGCGAACAAGCTGTTTGAACTTCGCACGGGCGTGAAAACGCAGTTTGTCGTGTACCGCAGTAGTGCCCAATCGCTCGTTGGATTGATGCGCGGAGACTCGATGATGGCCGTCGTCGAAGCCACTTCAGTCGCTGCGTATCTCAAGGATGGCCGCGTTCGCGCGCTGGCGGTCCTTTCGCCGCAGCGGGTTCCAAACTATCCCGACGTTCCGACGATCGCTGAAGCAGGCATCAAGGACTTCGAAATGGAGCTTTGGACTGGTCTGCTGGCGCCGGCCGGCACGCCGCCGGCTATCGTCCAGAAGCTGAACGAGGCCATCGTCGCCGCAGTTCAGACAGACAATGTGCGCAAGGCAATGACCAACCTTCAGCTTATTCCGGTAGGCAGCACCGTCGGCGAGTATTCGGCACGATTGAAGCACGAGATCGGCTTGTGGGCGGATGTCGTGAAGGCCACAAATTTCAAAATTCAGCGCTAGTCGTGATCGGAGGATGATTTTGATGTCAAGCCAAGAACCCGCCGGCACGGCCGCTTCGACCGCTGCTACAGCGAAGTCCCGCCGCATCATCGTCGATGGGCAGGTGCATCTGTGGAAGGCCGAGTCCGACGACTGGAAATGGGTGCCTGGCCGCAAGCCGCAGATTCCCGAGCCTCTCACCATCGAAAGGGTGCTGCCGATGATGGACGAGGCTGGCGTCGACCGGGTTGTGATTGTGCCTCCGTCGTGGCCCGGTGATCGCAACGACTATGCAATCGAGGCCGCGGAGCGCTATCCGGACCGCTTTGCCATCATGGGACGGATTCCTCTGGAAAAACCGGAATCCGCGGCTCTGCTTCCGAAGTGGAGAGAGCAACCTGGAATGAAGGGCGTACGTCTGACGTTCCATGGCGAACAGCAGGCGCTGTTGAACGATGGACGTGCCGACTGGTTCTGGCCCGTGGCCGAGAAAGCCGAATTGCCCGTCATGTTTTTTGCGCCGCGCAATGTCTCCAGATTCGCGTCGATTGCGGAAAGATACCCAGGCTTGCCACTGATCATCGATCACATGAGTCTCCATGCCACGATGGCGAAGACGAACGAAATCCCCAAGGTGATCGAGGATGTCGTCGCGTTTGCAAAATATCCAAACGTGTCGGTGAAAATGTCGTCGGCGCCAAATTACTCGCTGGAGGCTTATCCGTTCAGGGATATGGACGCTCCACTGAAGCGCTGCTTCGACGTCTTTGGCCCACGTCGCTGCCATTGGGGCACCGACCTCACCAATTCATGGCCCAAGGCGACCTACAAACAGCGCGTCGAGCACTTTACCAAGGAACTCGCGTTTATGTCCGAAGAGGACAAGGACTGGGTGATGGGAAAGTCCCTTCTCGAGAAGCTGAAGTGGAATTGACGGTCCAGCCACCAGGCGGCGGCCAAGGTCGTCAAGTGCTCGGGAATGAAGCTCCGATAGTGCCAAATGCCCTATAAGGATTACGAAGAACCGCAAGCCCGCCTGCGGCCGCCCACGCCCGCGCTTCATCCGGCGCCTTTGCCGGAGCGGCTGCAGCCTTGGCTCGCTATGGCCAGGTCGAACCTTGCCGCTCCATTTGTCGGAGTGACGGTGGACGGCTGCGCCTCGCCGAATTTGTTTCCACTGGCTGCGACGGGGGCGACACTGCGGCCGCTTGTCGATGCAGCGCAGGCCTTCCTCGGATCTCTGAGCGAGGAGCAACGTCAGGCGGCGACGCTCGGCGCCGAAAGCGATGCGTGGCGGTCCTGGAACAACATGCATTTCTTCGCGATGCGCCATGGCGTTTGCCTTGCGAACCTCGGAGAAATGCAACGCGCCCTGGCGCTTGATCTGATGCGGGCAAGCCTGAGCGACGCCGCATTCGCAACGGCGCGCGATATTATGCGCCTGAACGAGCATCTGCGCGAAATTACTGGACGCGATGACGAGTTCCACGAGTGGTATTACTGGCTCTCGATTCTGGGAGTTCCATCGTCCGATCAGCCCTGGGGATGGCAGATCGACGGGCACCATCTGACGGTGAGCGCTTTCATTTGCGGCGATCAACTGGTGCTTACGCCGACATTCATGGGCTCCGAGCCTGTCTATGCCCGCAGCGGAAAATATGCCGGCGTCTGTGTGCTCCAGACGGAAGAATCGCTCGGGCTCGCGGTGATGAAATCGCTTGATGCTGCCGGACAGCAAAAAGCGACGATCGGAACGACGATACCCAAAGACGTCTACGCGGGCTCGACGTTCGATAACGTCGTGATGCCTTATCAGGGCATGTCGTATCGCGAGATGTCGGAGTCGCAGCAGCGTGCAGTCATGCGGCTCGTTGAGCGCTATGCCGGATGGATGAGGCCTGAGCACGCCTCTCTCAAGCTGGCCGAGATCGGTGCGCATCTCCATGAGACGTACTTTGGCTGGATCGGAGGGCACCACGAAGAAAGCGTCTTTTATTATCGCGTGCACAGCCCCGTAATCTTGATTGAATTTGCTCACCAGCCCGGGGTGGCGTTGGTCAATCCAACGCCGACACGAGGCCACATTCACACGATTGTGCGAACGCCGAACGGCAATGATTTCGGCCAGGTGCTGTTGCAGCAATACCGTGATGCCGCCCTTCACCCGCTCAAGACAGGCATTCCATTCCTCAAACCGACGCAGGAGTAAGAATAGTGAGAATCAGGTTAGTCCTCGCTGCCTGGGTGGCAGCGTTGTCGTTGCCTCCGCAGGCGGTCGAAGCCCAGCAGAATTTTCCGACCAAGCCGGTGCGAGTCATTACGGCATCGGCGCCGGGCGGTCTTAGCGACGTTTTCATTCGCGCGCTGGGCGATCGGTTGCACAAGAAGTGGGGGCAACCCTTGATCATCGAAAGCAGGCCGGGCGGCAACTGGAATATCGGCATGCGCGCCTGCGCCGAATCCCCGCCGGATGGCTACACGATTTGCATCATCTCCAATGATGCCGTCACCTACAATCCGTTGATCTTCAAGAATATGACGGTCAACGTCGAGACCAGTCTTGTGCCGATGACGAACCTGTTCTTCATCACGCAGGCGCTCGGCGTCAACTCCGCCCTTGGCGCGAAGTCGATGGCCGATCTCGTGCAGGTCACCAAGGCCAGGCCGAAGACGCTCAGCTATTCGACGCCGGCTCTTCCGCTTGTGATGTTCATGAACGACCTGAACAGGGATAACGGTATCGATCTGGTCCGCGTTCCGTTCAGGGGCGGCAATGACGCGATCAACGGAGTGTTGACGAACGTCACGCCGATCACGTTCCTTGGCATTGGCAACATGGTCGCGCATCTTCGAAGTGGCGCGATGAACGCGCTGCTGGTGGATGGCGACAAGCCAAACGTGCTGTTCCCGGACGTGCCAAGCATGGCCCAGTACGGCTACAAGCGTCGGCTTACGCGGTCTTATTTTGCACTGTTCGCTCCGGCTGCAACGCCGAAGGAGCTTGTCACGAAGATCGTTGACGATATACGAGCCGTGGCGAGCGACCCCGAATTCCGCGAGCGGAATTTCGCGCTACGCGGACTCGAGCCGGTGATCAATCCTCCGGAGGAGTTCGCCGAATACCTGAAGCGCGACAGAGTTATCGCGAAATCCATCGTCGATGAGTCCGGCATCAAGCCGCAATGATCGCTGTTCCGTCCACTTGGAAATCCTGATCCCGGCCACGCGCCGCGGCACTCTGTCTTCATGTCGGGCGTGGTGACCGGGCGCGCGAGTCGTTGCTGAACGCGGGCTCTTCGAGGCGCTCGTTTATTGGGCTGTTGAGGCGATGAACCTTCGCGCCGGCGGTCTTCGCCGGCGCGAAGGAGCGGCCGTGACGGCATGCGTGCCGGACTGCGAGGGGTTGGATTTGCCACGCCGTCCGGGCGCCTGCGGCGGAGCAAGGACGTGCCTGGCATCGTCGGTCAAAGTTACCGGCGTTCCGGCT
>CAZGSW010000152.1:7667-11419 GCA_964528635.1 uncultured Rhodoplanes sp.
TATCCCGGAATGCCGCGCACGTGCTCGGCGAATTGAGGCGACTTGAGGTTGCCGATAATGCCTGCGACATCGTCGCGCTCTACCGTCTCGCGCTTGCCGAGCAGGTAGTAGTCCTCAATAAACAGCGGAATGAAGTCGAGCTTGAGGCGGCGCGCCGCCGCCTCGATGCCGATGCCGACGTCGGCCACGCCGCTGGCGATAGCCGCAGCCACGGCGAGATGCGTGAACTCTTCGGTGTAGTAGCCGTTGATCCCGCCGCGATCGATGCCCTGGTCCTGCAACATCTGGTCGAATGCGAGATGGGTGCCGGAGCCGCGCTGCCGGTTGATGAAGCGCGCGCCCTTGGCCGCGATATCTTCGATGGTCTTGATGTTGAGCGGATTGCCGGCCGGAACGAGAAGTCCCTGATGGCGGCCGACGAAATAGATGATGCGCTGGGCGCGCGGTTTGAGCCAGGGCTCGTATTTGCGCAGAATCTGGCGACCGAGCGCGCCTTCGGGAATATGGAAGCCGGCGAGTTCACAGCGCCCTTTGCAAAGGGCGATGACGCTTTCAAGGCTGCCGACGAAGCGAACGTCGAGCTTCGGTCCAGTCCGTGTCCGCAGGAATTCGCGCAGTTCCGCAAGCACGAGATCGTGGCTCGCGAACATGGTGATGGCCGGGTTGGATTCCTTGAGCAGTTCGCTGATCTGCTGCTCGACTTCGGAGACGGCGCTTTCGAGATGCGGGGTGAGACGCGCGTTGATGCGCTCGCGAATCCATAGCAGCCGCTCCCCCAATTCGGTCAGCTTGGTGCCGCGGCCCTGTTCCTTGGTGACCAGCGGCTGCCCGATGCGCTCGGACCACGCGGTGATAAGCCCCCATGCCTGCCGGTAGGGCATCCGGACGCGGGCCGTCGCTTCGGTCAGCTTGCCGGTGTTCTTGATCTCTTCAAGCAGCGCGAAAAGCTCGGGATCGACCGGCTTCTTTGTCTGACGGCCGGCCTTCCAGACGAGATCGAGGTCGAGTGTCGGACGGCTATCCGCCATATGTGGATTTTAGCATATTGAAGCTGTTTGCCAGCACCCCCTATTACATAATCAAGTGCTTCCGGCAACATATGTCAGATTTCGCAGAAGTAGGCGCCGGAAGAGGGAGAACGCTGTGGCCTCGCACGCGCCTTGGGATGCAGACACCGCTCGCGCCATCATCGCCGGGAAACAGGCGGTGCCGGGCGCGCTTTTGCCGATCCTCCATGCCCTGCAGGAGGAGTTTGGCTATATCGACCGCGAGGCCGAGCCTCTCATCGCCGATATCTTGAATATCTCGCGCGCCGAAGTGCATGGCGTCGTCACTTTCTATCACGACTTCCGCGACAAGCCGGCGGGGCGGCACGTGCTCAAGCTATGCCGCGCTGAATCCTGCCAGGCGCGCGGTGGCGACTTGCTCGCGGAGCGCGCCGAGACGCGGCTCGGCGTTGCCTTTGGCGATACGACGGCCGACGGCCGCGTGAGTTTGGAGTCGGTCTATTGTCTCGGCCTCTGCTCGGTGTCGCCTGCGGCGATGCTGGATGGCAGAGTCGTGGGTCGTCTCGACGACAAGAGGTTCGACGCGCTGCTCGCGGAGGCCGATCGATGAGCAGCCTCCGCATTTACGTTCCGGCCGACGCTGCCGCGGTTGCGGTCGGTGCCGATGAGGTTGCCGCCGCCATCCAGGCGGCCGCGGCACGCAGCGGGACGAAGGTGGACATCGTCCGCACCGGATCGCGCGGCCTGCACTGGCTTGAGCCGATGGTTGAGGTCGCGACCGCCAGGGGTCGCATCGCATACGGACCGGTCGCAGCGCCGGATGCGGAAGACGTTCTCGGCGCCGCGATTGCGGACGGCGGCGCGCATCCGCTGCATCTCGGCAATCCCGAGGAGATTCCCTTTTTCAAGAAGCAGACGCGGCTGACCTTCGCCCGCTGCGGCGTCGTCGACCCGCGTTCGCTTGACGATTACCGCGTCCATGGCGGCTACAAGGGGCTCGAAAAAGCCCTGAAGTCGGGGCCCGCGGCGATCGTCGAAGAGGTCACGCAGTCCGGCCTGCGCGGGCGCGGCGGCGCCGGCTTTCCCACCGGCATCAAATGGAAGACCGTCCAGCAGACTCCGGCCGACCGGAAATACATCGTCTGCAATGCTGACGAGGGTGACAGCGGCACCTTCGCCGACCGCATGATCATGGAAGGCGATCCCTTCATGCTGGTCGAGGGCATGACGATCGCCGGTATCGCCGTCGGCGCGACGCAGGGCTACATCTACATCCGTTCCGAATATCCGCACGCGATCGCGGTGATGAACGATGCCATCTCTGCCGCCCGCAAAGGCGGCATGCTCGGCAACAAGGTCGCCGGCTCGGCGTACGCGTTCGACCTCGAGGTGCGGGTCGGCGCCGGCGCCTATGTGTGCGGCGAGGAGACCTCGCTACTCGACAGCCTTGAGGGCAAGCGGGGTCAGGTTCGCGCCAAGCCGCCGCTGCCGGCGCACAAGGGCCTGTTCGGCAAGCCGACCGTCATCAACAATGTGCTGTCGCTCGCCACCGTGCCGGTGGTGCTGGAGAAGGGCGCGGCCTTCTACAAGGACTTCGGTATGGGCCGTTCGCGCGGCACCATGCCGATCCAACTCGCCGGCAACATCAAATATCCGGGCCTGTACGAAACCGCGTTCGGCGTTACCCTCGGCCAGCTCGTCGATGACATCGGCGGCGGCACCGCGACCGGCCGTCCGGTTCGCGCGGTGCAGGTTGGCGGTCCGCTCGGCGCCTACTTCCCGCGCTCGCTGTTCGACACGCCGTTCGACTACGAGGCATTCGCCGCGCGGGACGGCCTGATCGGCCACGGCGGCATCGTCGTGTTCGACGACACCGTGGACATGGCGAAACAGGCCCGTTTCGCGATGGAATTCTGCGCCATCGAGTCCTGCGGCAAGTGCACGCCCTGCCGCGTCGGCTCGACCCGTGGCGTCGAGGTGATTGACAGGATCATCGCCAACCAGAATCGCGCCGGCAACACGGCGCTGCTCGAAGACCTGTGCCACACCATGAAATTCGGTTCGCTCTGCGCGCTTGGCGGCTTCACGCCATATCCGGTGATGAGCGCGCTTGTCCATTTCCCTGAGGATTTCGGCGCGCCGCCGCGTCTTCAGGCCGCGGAATAAAGGGAGAGACGCAATGTCTTTCGTCCATGAAGTCGATTACGGCACCCCGAAATCCAGGGCGGAAAAGACCGTCACGCTGACGATCGACGGCAAGCAGGTCACGGTGCCGGAAGGCACCTCGATCATGCGCGCCGCGATGGATTCCGGCACCGAAATCCCGAAGCTGTGCGCCACCGACATGCTCGACGCATTCGGTTCCTGCCGCCTCTGCCTGGTCGAGATCGATGGCCGCGGCGGCACGCCGGCGTCATGCACCACGCCGGTTGCCGACGGCATCGTCGTTCACACCAGGACCGAAAGGCTCGACCGCATCCGCAAGGGCGTGATGGAGCTTTATGCATCGGATCATTCGATCAACTCGCTCGACCGCAATGCCGGGGACAATAAATACGTCGACCTGCTCGACAACGTGAAGGAGGTCGGCCTCGAGGAAAACCGCTACGGCTTCGACGGCGCGCACCATCCGAACGCCGGCATCGACGACTCCAATCCCTATTTCATTTACGACCCGGTCAAGTGCATCGTCTGCTCGCGCTGCGTGCGCGCCTGCGAGGAGGTGCAGGGCACCTTCGCGCTGAC
>CAZGSW010000153.1:0-11367 GCA_964528635.1 uncultured Rhodoplanes sp.
GCCGGCTTCATCACGCCGGAGATCGCCTGGGGCAAGGCGTTCACGGTGGCGGCGTTCCGCTCCATGAGTCCGCGCTTTCCGGACGGGCTCGTGATCCAGCAATGGTTCAAGGAACGCAATCCGCAGATGATGATGAACGCCTCGGTGTTCACCGGCGGCCGCATCGTGGTGTCGGGCGGCTGCGCGCCGATCTTCCAGGGCAACGAGATGGTCGGCTGCTACGGCATCTCGGGCGGAACCTCGGACCAGGACGAGGTGATGGGGCGCTACGCCCGCGAAAAGATCGGCTGGGCGCATGCGCCCGCCGTCGACGACGCCTCGCCCGAAGTGCGAAAGCACATCAACGAGATCTACGACCGCGTCGGACTGTCGAACCGCAAGGTCTGAGACTGCGGCGCCGGCCCTGCGCCTCTTCGATGCGGGGAGAATGCGCCGCACGCTTTTCAACCCGGATTTGCTTGCGGCAATCCCGGGTGTCCTTAGCCTGTCTCCGACCGGGGCTTGCATGAGGCTGCCCCACGGCGAGGACACGACCGTCACCCCCGGTTGTCGGCGGTCGTGATCGCGGACCGGCTCCGGTCCGGATGAATTGGAAAGGACGCGTCATGCTACGACCGGTTGCCGTTGCCGCCGCACTCGCCTTCTTTGCCTCCGCCTTCGTCTCCGCAAACGTCCGTGCCGACGACTATCCGAGCCGGCCGGTGCGCATCATCGTCGGCTTCCCGGCAGGCTCGGCCGGCGATCTCGCCGCGCGCACGGTGGCAAGCCGGCTCAGCCAGACCATGGGGCAGCAGTTCGTCATCGAGAACCGCCCGGGCGCCAGCAGCAGCACGGCCGCCATCGCCGCGGCGAAGGCCGACAAGGACGGCTACACCCTCTACCAGACCACCAACGCCAACGTGGTGAACAAGATCCTCAAGCCGGAGCTGGGCTTCGACCTCGCGCGCGACTTTTCTCCGATCGCACTGACCGCGAGCGCGCCGGTCCTGCTTGTCGCCAACGCCTCGCTCGGCGTGTCGAACGTCAAGGAACTGGTCGAACTCGCCAGACGCAAGCCCGGCGAACTGAACTACGCCTCGACCGGCGTGACCACCACGCTGCATCTGGCCGCGGAATTGCTCAACACCCGCGCCGGCATCAAGCTGATGCACATCCCCTATCAGGGCAGCCCGAAAGCCGTGACCGATCTCGTTGCCGGCCGCGTCCAGGTGATGTTCGTGTCGGCCTCGAGCGTGCTGTCGCAGATCGAGGCCGGCACGCTCAAGCCGCTGGCGACGGCGGCCGCGAAGCGTTCCGTGATCGTGCCGGACCTGCCGACCACCGCCGAGCAGGGCTATCCCGATGTGGCGGCCGGCCTGTGGTTCGGGTTCATGGCGCCGAAGGGCACGCCGGATGCCGTCGTCGGCAAGCTCGCCAAGGCCGCCAATGACGCACTGAAAGAGCCGGCGGTGATCGAGGCGCTCAAGCGCCAGGGCTTCGACACGGGCGGCGGCACGCCGGATGAGTTCGGCCGCTTCCTCGTCGCCGAGACCGGCAAGTGGACCGCGGCGGCCAGGGCGGCGGGCGTGCTCGGCGCCCAGAAATAGACCGCCTGCCGTTGCCGGCATCGTCGCTGCGCCGGCAGGGGCGGTTTCCCGGCTGGCGGCGCTTCCGGTATGGCCGGTGCTATCCGGCGTCGCCCCGCGAGTCGCGCTTCGCCTGCGCGTCGCGCACGAACTGCGACACGCGGCCGGCCTCCATGGGGCTGCCGATCCGCCCGGTGCGCTTTTTCGCCTTGGGCCGCATGCCCTCGTTCGCGGTCCGCCCCGGCGGCGGTCGCGACGGCCGGGCCGCGGCGCGCTTCAGCGCCAGCGCCTTGCGGGCGCTGGCGATCAGCTTCGGCCGGGCGGTGCGGCGTGCGCGCTCGTCGTTGAGACGCGTCAGCGCCTCGTTGAGGACCGCGGCCTTGAGGCGGTTGCCGCGGTCGGCGTCCTCGCCTGCGGGCCGCGCACCCTTGCCCCTCGACTGCCGGCGCTGCCGGTGCGCGATGTCGCGGGCACGGTCGCGACGTTCGCGGAGCAGTGCGGTGAGTCTGGCGAGTTCGTCATCGCCAAGGCCTGTCAGCCCCGGCCGGTGGGTGCGCTCGACCAGGTCGAATTCGTCCTGGCTGAGCGCCCTGCGTTCCGACTTGCGCGACGTGGTCATGCGTGGCTCCTCGCGTCGATCCAGCCGCTACTTGGTAATCGGCACACCGGCCGCCTTGACCAGTTCGCCGTTGAGCTGGATTTCCTTCTTCACGAAGGAATCGAATTCGGCGGCTGCCTGCCATGCCGGTTCCGCTCCCATCTTCAGGAGCTTCTCCCGCACCTCGGGGTTGGCCAGCGCCTTCACCGTCTCGGCGTTGAGCTTCTCGACGATGGCCTTCGGCGTGTTGGCCGGGGCCCACATGCCGACCCAGAAATTGTATTCCGAGTTGGGGAACCCGGCTTCCACCGTGGTCGGCACGTTCGGGATGGACTGCGAGCGTTTGGCGGTGGAGACGCCGAGGGCGGCCACCTTGCCGCTGGCGATCAGGCCGCGCGCCGCAGGCAGCGGCACGAAGTAGAACTCGGTGTCGCCGGACAGCACCGAACTGGTGCCCTCAGGTCCCCCCTTGTAGGGGATCGCCTGCGCCTTGATGCCCGCCGCCATCAGGAGCCGTTCGGCGTTGAGATGCGCGCCGCTGCCCGGACCGACCGTGGCGTAGTTCATCTTGCCGTCCGCTTTCCTGGCCGCATCGATCAGATCCTTGATCGCCTTGTACTTGCCGGGCTTGACGATCAGCACGTTCGGCAGGCTGACGAACTGCCCGATGCCGACGAAGTCCTTGGTCGCGTCGTAGCCCGGATTGGCGAATGTGTTCGCCGTCACGGCGAAGGTCGAGGAATGGACCAGCAGCGTGTATCCGTCGGGCGCCGCCTTGGCGACCTGGCCGATGCCGATGGTGCCCGAAGCGCCGACGCGGTTCTCGACCACGGCCGGCTGGCCGAGTTGTTTCGATACCTGATCGACCACTGTCCGGGCGATGATGTCGGTGGCGCTGCCAGCCGAGAACGGCACGATCACGCGGATCGTGCGGTTGGGATAGTCCTGCGCCGATGCGACGGAACTGCCTGCGAGGCAGAGCGCCAGAGTCAGTAGCCATTTCGTCATTTGTTCCTCCCTGCGCCGGCTTTCGGCCGGTCGTGCCGTCGCTGCGAAGCCCCACCGGGAGCGCAGCCTGGTGTTCACGCCGCATCCTAGCGCATGATTCCGGAGAGTGGGCAGCGGATTTCGCAAGCCCGGCGCAAAGGCGGGCGCCTGGATGGTGGGCGGTCTGCAACGGGTGGTCCGCTGCGGCCGGTGCCCTTCAATCGAACCGTGTCGGCTTCAAATGCGTGCGATTGTGTTCGACGATCCTGTCGAACTTTTGCCGGGTGGTCGGCACACCGAGGCAAAGCCCCATCCAGATCGCCTCGACGTCCCAGAGGATGATTTCGAGCATTTTGCGCTCGGCCTCGCCTTCGGGCTTTTTTCTGGGATTGCCGAATTCATGCCAGCTCTGGAACGGAGTGTCGCGCCACGCCCGCTGCAGGGATACGTCGGTCACCGTTTCACCCTTGACGGTGACGTGGAACCGCAGCCGTGCGCCCATCGCGTTCATCTTGACGATCTCGAGCAGGCCGCCCTCGCGCGGCGGACACTGGTACAGGATGATGAAGAAGGTCTGCGGGTTGCTCTTGCCCGGGAAATACCCGAGCTCCGGCAGGCTGTCCTTGCTCTGGGCGGCGAGCGGGACCGGCCAGCCGATGGCGAGCGCCAGAACGACACCTCTCGCCATCTGCAGCATCGGACAACTCCATGCTTGGCCGGATCGGCCGGACACCGGACCGCTACGCCATCCGGTTGGTCAGCGTTCCTACGTTCTCGACCCAGACCTTGGTGACGTCGCCGGGCTTGAGGAACTCGCGCCGCGCCGCGCCGACGCCGGCTGGCGTGCCGGTAAGGACGATATCGCCGGGATGCAGCGTGATCCGCGAGGACAACTGCTCGATCTGCTCGGCGAGATTGAAGATCATGTCGGAGGTGTTGGACTCCTGCTTGATCACGTCGTTGACCCACAGCTTGATGCCGAGCTTCTGCGGATCCTTGATGTCGCTGGCCGGCACGATGCCCGGCCCGATCGGGCAGGCGTCGTCGAAGCACTTCTGGCCGACCCAGTCCCACTTGAAGGGCGAGGAGTCCGGAAGCTGGTCGCGCTTGCCGAGGTCGCGCGCGGACAGCTCGTTCGCCACGGTGTAGCCGGCCACGTAATCGAGCGCCTTGGCGAGCGGCACGTTCTTCGCGGTCTTGCCGATCACCGCGCCGAGTTCGGCCTCCCAGTCGATCGCCCTGGACGACTTCGGCAGCTTCACGACCGCCTTGTCGCCGGTCACCGTGCGCGAGGCCTTGATAAAGTGCCACGGCTTGAGTCCCACCTCATGAGGATCGGGAGCGGGCGGGATGTTCTGCAGCCGCGCCATTTCCATCATGTGGTCGGTGTAGTTCGCGCCGGCGCAGTAGATCGCCGACGGCCACAGCACCGGGGCGAGCAGCCTGGCGCGGCCGAGCGGCCGGCTCTTGACCTTGCTCCTGGGTGCGGCGGCGGCGGCCTTCTTGAGCACGCCCTTGGCCGAGGACCATTCCTGCAGGATCGCCAGCACGCTCGAGTAGCCCGCCTTGCGGGTCAGGGCCGCTGCATCGAACAGCTTGTCGCCGACCGCGATGCCTGCGCGGGGGCCCTTCTCCGATTGATAGGTGACGAGCATGTAGCTGGGCATGGCAGGCGGCTCCCCGAACGGTTTGTTGGTTCGGCCGGGAGCCTGACACAGCCGTCGTGGCCGTGACAACGGCCGCGGGCGATGCCGCCGGCCGTTGCGGCGGTGGAACAGCTTGGTGGCCGGGGAGGGCGGTTCAGCCGGCGGCTGCGGTGCGGGTCTCCCGCGCCGACCCGGTCTCTTCCCCGATCAGGTCGGCGTAGTCGGCGATCGGCATCGGCCGGCCGATCAGGTAGCCCTGCACCTCGTCGCAGGATTCCTTCGCCAGGAAATTGAGCTGCGACTGGGTCTCCACGCCTTCCGCCAGCACCGGCAGGTTCAGCCCGCGCGCCAGCGCGATGATGATGCGGACGATGGTGGCCGACTGCGGGCTCGATTCCATGTTGGAGATGAACGCCCGGTCGATCTTGATCTTGTCGAACGGGAACGACTGCAGGTACGACAGCGACGAGTAGCCGGTTCCGAAGTCGTCCATCGCGATCCGCACGCCCAGCGCCTTGAGCCGGCGCAGGATCGAGACCGCGCGGGAGAAGTCGTCGATCAGGACGCCCTCGGTGATCTCGAGTTCGAGCCGGGACGGCGCCAGCCCGGTCTCCAGCAGGATGCCGTGAACCAGCGCGGGCAGGTCGCCGTGGCGGAACTGCACCGGAGACATGTTGATCCCGATGGTCAGCGGCTGCGCCCAGGAGGCCGCCTCGCGGCATGCCTCGCGCAGGATCCATTCGCCCATCGGCACGATCAGGCCGCTCTCCTCGGCGAGCGGGATGAATTCGCCGGGCGAGACGTTGCCGCGCGCCGGATGCTTCCAGCGCACCAGGGCCTCGAACCCGATGATCTTGCCGTCCATTCGCGCCTGCGGCTGGTAGTTCAACGTCAGTTCGCCACGCTCGACCGCGGAACGCAGATCGTGCTGCAGCGCGCGGCGCTCGCGCAGCCGCTTGTCCATTCCCGCCTCGAAGAACTGATAGATGCCGCGGCCCTCCGACTTGGCGCGATAAAGCGCCGCGTCGGCGTTGGCGACCAGCGTCTCGGCGTCGTTGCCGTCCGCCGGATAGATCGCCACGCCGATGCTCATGCCGAGCCTGATGCGATGGCCGTGGATGACGAACTCCTGCCCGATCGCGGCGATGATCTGGTCGGCGAGCGCCTGCGCCGACGGCGGCTGCTCGCCTTCGGTCGAGATCACCACAAACTCGTCGCCGCCGAGCCGCGCCACGAACGCGCCCGCTGCCGTGGCCTGCAGACGGCGCGACACCTCGCAGAGCAGATCGTCGCCGGCGACGTGGCCGAGCACGTCGTTGGCTTCCTTGAAGCGGTCGATGTCGATCGACAGGAGCGCGAAGGAGGCATGGTCCCGGGCGGCCTGATCGATCGTCGTGTCGAGGCAGATGTTGAAAGCCGCGCGGTTGGGCAGTCCGGTGAGCGCGTCGTGGTGCGCCATGTGCGCGATCTTCGCCTCGGCGCGCTTGCGGTTGGTGCGATCCTCGATGACGGTCAGGAGGTAGGCGAGGTCGCCCTGCTTGTCGTGGATGGGAGTGCGCATGGTGGCGACGATTCGCAGTCCGGCTCCCGGGGTGCGGGTCGGGTGTTCGTCATAGAACTGCGGCTGGCCAGTCCGCAACAGGGTCTGGTCGTGCTCGGCGATCATCGAGGCGGTTTCGGCGTCGAACACGTCATCCGATGTCTTGCCGATCATGCTGTCGCGCTGGAACCCGAAGTACGCTTCGCCGGCGCGGTTCACCAGCACGTACTGCAGCGAGCGCGCATCCTTCACCACGATGGTGGAGGGCACGTTCTCGATCACGGTGGTCGCCAGCGCCTGGCTGCGGTCGAGCTCCTGTTCGGCGCGGCGGCGCTCGGTGATGTCCTCGTGGGTAACGACCCAGCCACCGTTCGGCGTCGGCTGGCTGAAGGTGGCGATGACGCGGCCGTCCGGCGTTTCCAGCTCGGAGGTGCTCGGTGTCCGCCTGTTCCTGATGTGGTCGAGCAGATCGGCGACGTAGCGGTCGGCATCGATCGAGAAGAAGGTGCCGTTGGCGACGCGTGCCTGCACCAGCTCCGCGACGGTCGATCCGGGTTTCGCCTGGTCCGGCGACAGGCGATACATCGTCAGATAGCGCTCGTTGCAGACCACCAGACGCCCCTCGGCGTCGAACATGTTGAGGCCCTGCGACATGTTGTTGAGCGCGGTGTCGAGCTGGATCTTCTGTTCGGCCATCAGCGTTTCGGCGCGCTGCTGCTCGGTGATGTCCTCGATGGTGGAAACCCAGCCGCCGGTCGCCATCGGCTGAACGACGATGCGGTGGACCCGCCCGTCGTCGAGACGCGAAATCCGCGTGATGGTCTTGCCCTGGCGGATCGAGCTGAAGACGGTGCGGCTGTATTCCTCGGGGTCGTCGGCGAAGTCGCCGGCTTCCTTGCGGCGCCTGAGCAGTTCGACGAACGGCAGGTCGCGCAGCGAATCGGCCGGGAAGCCGACGATTTCCGAGTAGCGGCGGTTGAACAGCACCACGCGGCCTTCGGCGTTGAACATGCACAGGCCTTGAGACATGTTGCTGAGCGCGGTGTCGAGCTGCAGCTTCTGCTCGCGCAGCCGCTCCTGGGCGATGCGCCGTTCGGTGATGTCATCGAGTGTCGCGACCCAGCCGCCGGTCGGCATCGGCTGCCGCACCACGTGGTGCACGCGGCCGTCGCCGCGCTCCACCACCAGGCTGTCGCCGTGGCCGAGCTTCATGGCCAGCAGGACGTTGGCGTTGAGGTGCTCCGGATCGCCGATCAGTTGTCCGGCCGCCTTGCGCTGCCGCATCAGTTCGAGGAACGTGCTGTTCCGCAGCTCGTCCGGCGCTGTGTCCATCATCTCGGCGTAGCGCGGGTTGAACACCACGACGCGGCCCTCGGCGTCGAACATGCACAGGCCCTGCGTCATGTTGCTGAGCGCGGCATCGAGCTTGAGCCGCTGCTCGGCCACCTCGCGCTCGGCATTGCGCCGCTCGGTGACGTCCTCGTGGCACGACACCCAGCGCCCGTCCGGCATCGGCCGGTTGAAGATCGAGATCACGCGTCCGGCCGGACCTTCGACGGTGAAGGTGACGGTCTCGCCCTTGGCCAGGGCGCGGCGCAGCCCCGCGACATATTCCTCGGGATCGCACGTCCAGGTGCCGTTTGCCCGGCGCTTCTCCAGCAGTTCCACCAGGGTGATGCCGGACGGCACCTCCTCGCCGGTCATGCCGTACATATCGAGGTAGCGCTGGTTGCAGATGATCAGCCGCGCATCGGCGTCGAACATGCACAGACCCTGCGACATGTTGTTGAGCGCGGCGTCGAGCTGCAGTCTCTGTTCGTTGAGGTTCGTCCGCGAGCGCTGACGCTCGGTGATGTCCTCGTGGGTCGCAACCCAGCGGCCGTCCGGCATCGGGCGGTTGGACACCTGCATGATCCGCCCGCCAGTGACCTCGATGGTGAAGTCGACGCCTTCGCCGCGGGTCAGCGCGTGCTTCAGGCTTTCGATGTAGTGGTCGGGATCGTCGTGCCCGACGTACACGCCGCGCTGCTTGCGCAGCCGGATCAGATCCCACAGCGAGCGGCCCGGCGCGGCGTCCTCCGGGCTGAGGTCGTACATCTGCATGTAGCGGTCGTTGCAGATGATGAGCCGGCCGGTCGAGTCGAACATGCACAGGCCCTGCGACATGTTGTTGAGCGCGGCGTCGAGCTTGCGCTTCTCCTCGCGCACCTGATCTTCGGCCTGGCGGCGCTCGGTGATGTCTTCATGGGTGGTGACCCAGCCGCCGCCCGGCATCGGCTGGTTGTAGGCGAGCACGTAGCGGCCGCCCTTGATCTGCAGCGTGCGGTGGGTGGTGACGCCCAGCGCCAGCTCGCGCTTGAGCCCGGTGTAGTACTCGTCGGGATCGGCCTCGAGCAGGCCGACTTCGCGGCGGTGACGCAGCAGCTCGATCAGCGTGCAGCCGGGCCGCACGATCTGCGGCGAGAGCTGGTACATTTCGAGGAAGCGCCTGTTGAGCACGACGATGCGCTCGTCGACGTCGAACATGCAGAGGCCCTGCGTCATGTTGTTGAGGGCCGCATCGAGGAACATGCTGTGGGTGCGCAGCTTTTCGTCCGACTCGGCGATGATCAGCCGTTGCGCGTCGGAGAACTGTTCGGCGCGCGCGACCAGATGATGGTCGGCGACCGCGCTGACGAGGCTCATGCCGAGGATGGCGAGCGCGATGCCGGCCACCGCCATGGCCAGCGTGTGATCGTCGAACGTGAACGGATTGACCGTCAGCCTCGGATCCATCGCGATCTCGACCGCGCCCATCGCGATGAAGTGGTGGGCGAGGATGGCGAATGCGAACAGCAGGGCGGCGGCGACCGTGGCGCGAAGCGTCTCGCGGCGCGTGGCAACGGTGAGCGAGGCGGCGCCGAGCGCGATCCCGGACAGGATCGAGGCGGCGACGAGGTCGATGTGCCAGACGATGCGGCCCGGCAGCTCCAGCGCGGCCATGCCCATGTAGTGCATCAGGCCGACGCCGACGCCGACCGCGGCGCCGCCGGCCGCCCCGGCCCAGCGCCAGGGCAGAGCCGCGGTCACGAGCCCGATGCTGGTGACGACCATCGCGGCGACCAGCGAGAGAATGGTGAGGCCGATGTTGTAGCCGACCGCGATGCCGGGCTCGTAGGCCAGCATGGCGATGAAATGCGTTGCCCAGATCCCGCAGCCGGCCGCGCTGCCGGCCAGCAGCAGCCAGATGACCCGGGTCCGGTTGTTGGTGGCGCGGGCGCGGTGGAACAGACTGACGGCCACGAGGCTCGCCAGGAGGCACACGATGCCGGCGAGCAGGACGAGCTTCCAGTCGTGCGCGCCGTTCAGGCAGGTGATGACGCGGTGCATTGCGCAGCCAATTTGATCGTTTTTGCGCGATCAAACTGGCATTGAGGTGTTTATTTCACGTTAGGATTGCAGGTCGAACTTGACCTGCCTGCGTCGACGCGCCGGCGCCGATGGAACCCGGCGGGGATTCTCCAGGTTCCACAGTGGAACTCATTCAAACGAAGGTCTGGTGTTTACTTCGCGCCAACCACGCGGACCGGCTTCTTGTCGAGCCAGCCGCGGATATCCTCGACGATATCCGGGTAATACCGCCGGTAGTTCTGCTGGCTGACGTAGCCCAGGTGCGGCGTGATCACCACGTTGTCCATCTTGCGGAACGGGTGGTCGAGCGGCAGCGGCTCGACATCGAACACATCGAGGCCGGCTCCCGCGATCTGCCCGGAACCAAGCGCCGCGATCAGCGCCTTCTCGTCGATGATGGGGCCGCGCGACGTGTTGACGACGCAGGCCGTTTTTTTCATCAGGCCCAATTCACGGGCGGTCACCAGACCCCGCGTCCGGTCGCTGAGCTGCAGATGAACGGAGATGAAGTCGGCCTGACGGAACAGGTCGTCCTTGGTGACGTAGTCGACACCGGCCTCCTGGCAGCGCTCCGGCGTGAGGTTCTGGCTCCAGGCGATGCACTTCATGCCGAACGCCTTGGCGACGCCGGCCGCGCGGGTGCCGAGCTTGCCGAGGCCGAGGATGCCGAGCGTCTGGCCCTCGATGTCGGCGCCGATGGTCTCCTGCCAGAGCTGCCCGGCTTTCATGCGCGCGTTCTCGAAGCCGATCCGCCGCGTCAGCTCGATCATCAGGCCGAAGGTGATGCCGGTGGTCGGGTTGCCGTAGCTCGAGGTGCCGCACACCAGCACGTTGCGGTCCGCACAGGCGGCAAGGTCGATCGAACGGTTCGCCATGCCGGTGGTGATGAGCAGCTTCAGCTTCGGCAGCGCCTCGATCACGGCACGCGGAAACGCCGTGCGCTCGCGCATCATCACCACGATGTCGAAACCCTTCACGTCGCGGATGGTCTCCTCGACAGTGCGCCGCACCGGCTCGTTGAACACCTTGAACTCGACCTCGGGCACCTTCGAATAGTCGGCCAGCCCCATGGCCACGTTCTGGTAGTCGTCGAGGATCGCGCAGCGGTAGGTCGCCATGGTCCGTCCCTTTACAAAAACGCCCGGTGGGACCGGGCTTTGTCATGCGCAACGATGCGCACAAGGGCATGGTGGAGACAAGGGACTGGCGGAGACAAGGGCGCGATTGGCGGCGCCATCGGCGGGCGGAATTCGGGTTCGGTCGCGGCGGGAGGTGGCGCGGTGTCCGGCCCAGCCGTGTGTCACGCGCCCAGGTGCTTGGCGTGCCAGGCGGGACCGCGGCCGCGCATGTAGTGGCGCTCCGGCCGGTAACCTCTGAACCAGCCGCGGTGCAGGGCCTGCCAGAGCGTTGCCAGTCCGAACAGATTGTTCACTTTGCGCGGCATGGCGGACTCGGTGTCTTGCGGCTTCACTGCCTGTAGGTCGCATCCTGCCCGGATCAGGTTCAGATTTGCTTGACACGATGGATAATATGATTAAAGTCATAGGACTTCATTCAATTGAGAGCGTCATCTAGAGGCGTCTGGTTGATGGGATGGAGTGCGGTCCCTCCGGACACGGTCCTCGCAAGACCGGTCCCGGG